>JBDTFN010000233.1:0-12438 GCA_039937915.1 Jatrophihabitans sp.
CGCCGGCCCGACAACGCCAGTTCCGTTCGATGATCGTCAGACCGGACGCTTCCAAATGAGCAGCAGCGGCCTGCTCCCCGAATTGCCCGATCGCGTCCTTGACCCGCATGAGGCAAGCCTGCCGAGCTGCGCCCGGTACCGCCGCACGCCATCACGATCTGTGGACGGTGAGTATCGCTGCGGTTTGACACACCACACGCTCGGGTAGCCGCGCGCTTCGACCAGTCAGGAGTAGTCCGCGCTCGGACCCTCCCGGACCGGATGTCTCGCCCGTGCCGCGGCGCGCTCCCTGATCAGTTCTGCTGACTCGGCGTCCAAGCGCAGCAGGTCGGTTAGCGCGTTCTCAGCCCGCTGCTCGATAGCGTCCTGCTCGCTGGAATCTGCCATGACACGAGCTTAAGGTGACTGGCCGAACCCATCCTGTTGCCGCCCTCCAGGGCGCAGGTCGCGTCTGACGCTGGGCGACGAGCGCACCGAACCCGCTGCAGAGCCAATCCTCGGGTCAGCGCTCCTGATCGATGGGTGAGCGATCGTTTCGAGCACCACCGCTCGTGGTCTCCATTGCGCCAGGTAGTCCCGCGGCAGCCAACAGATTGAGCGCCCGCCGGGCCGTCTCGTGCGTGAGTCCATGCCGATGCGCTGTCTCGGCCGCTGATACCGCACCACGCAGCGACACAACGTCCTCGACGATCGCGATCCACCTTCGCAGGCCGATCTTCGTTCCCTGAAAGATCGTTCCGCTGAGCACCGAGAACTGTCGTCGACATGCTGTGCAGCGCCACACTCGCCGCTGAGTACGACCGCCGGCGCGAGTGAGCCTCGACTGACCGTCAGAGGGTGTCAGGTAACTGCAGGGGCCAGAACTTCCGCAGTGCGGGCACTGGGTGGGCGAACCACCCCAGCGAAGTTTCTCAAACAGCCGGTACGCCTCGGCCTCGGTGTCGACCACGCCCGCTCAGCGCTTGAAATCGTCCTTGTCAGGTAACGCCAGATCGGGCTTGTCAAGTTCTTCGATGTTGACGTCTTTGAAGGTGACCACGCGGACCGTCTTCACGAAGCGTGCAGGACGGTACATGTCCCAGACCCAGGCGTCACGCATTGTCAGCTCGAAGTAGATCTCCCCGTCGGCGTTTCGTGGCTGCAGATCGACGTCGTTGGTGAGGTAGAAGCGGCGCTCGGTCTCCACGACGTAGTTGAACTGTGCGGCAATGTCGCGGTATTCGCGGTAGAGCTGCAGTTCCATGTCGGTCTCGTAGTTCTCGAGATCCTCGGTGCTCATCGGCCCACCCTTGTCGTCGTACTCATCCGGTCACCACGAATTGGATCCGGACCAGGTACGGCTGCATGCTCATTGTGGCCCATGATCAACGCAATGCCCGGCCGCCCGACGAACGTTGACATATCGTCGTCGATGTTGCGGGCACGGCCCGAACCGGGTGAGGGCCGCGGTGTGAACGGCGGTGACGTAGCCCTTGTGTCGAGCGAAGTCGTAGCCGGGCCATTCCTCGTGCAGCCCGGTCATGATCCTGTCCCGGGTGACCTTGGCCAGGATCGACGCTGCGGCGACACAGGCGATGGTGGCATCGCCCTTCCACACCGCGGTCGACGGAACGGCAAGCCCTGGTACCGGGAAACCATCGGTAAGGGCGTAATGCGCAGCCGGCGTCAGAGTGCTCAATGCGCGACGCATCCCGGCCAGGTTGGCGACGTGGAGGCCGAACGCGTCGATTTCGGCTGCCGGCACGACCACGATCGAGTACGTCACCGCTCGGGCTGTCACCTGGTCGTAAAGACGCTCGCGCACGGCGCTCGTGAGCACTTTCGAGTCGTCCAATCCGTCGATCCGGCCCCGGCGACCCGACGGCAACACGCACGCGGCAACGACGAGCGGACCCGCGCATGCTCCGCGCCCGGCTTCGTCAGCCCCGGCGACGAGAGCGAAGCCGGCTCGCGCCAACGCGGACTCGTAGCCACCGAGGGCACCATCTCGCCGCACGACCGGCCGTGCCGGTCGCAGGGTCAATCCGCGGGTCAGGGCTGCCGTGGGCATAGTCGCGTCACACGTCAGCCACGTCGCCGTCGGCGGCGCCGCGACACCACCGGCAGCATCACCGCCGCACCTGCGACGACCGGGAGGGTCGGGCCAGCCGCGGCCGCCGCAGACTGAAATGTGTTGGGCGTACCGAGGATGTCCCAGCGTGATGGCGGCCAGGCAATGACGAAGGCCTTGCCGATCACGTCGCCGTCCGGCACGGTGCTCGACGTCGGGTCGCAATCGAGGTCGTTCGACGTGTCCTCCGCGCCACCCGGGGTGCAGTGATAGCGCGAGTCGGCCGAGCGGTTGCGGTGATCACCCATCACCCAGAGCCGCCCCTTGGGCACGGTGACCGGGCCGAACGCAGGCTGCGAGTTGTCCCCAGCGTCGACGAAGACATAGGGCTCGTGCAGCGTCCGGTACGGGCCGGAGGGTCCGTGCGTACTGATCATGACGTGTCCACGTGCGTCGCCCTTGACCGTCTGTCCGCCGGTCGCGATGACCCGTTTGACGAGCACCTCCCCGTCCGGTGGCACGAAGCCGATCAGTTGTCCGAAACCGCGAATGGTGCGCAGGACCGGATTACTGGGGGGTTGTGTGCTGGGACTGTCCCAACCGTCCGGAGCGTGGAAAACCACGATGTCGCCTGCCTCGGGATCGCGCAGGACGCTGTAGATCGGTTTGTTCACCAGGATCCGGTCACCCGAACAACCGGTGCATCCGTGCAGGGTGTGCTCCATCGACTCCGACGGTATGTAGAAGGGCTGCACGATGAAACTCTTGACGACGATGGCGATGCCCACCGCGAGGATCACGAGGGCTGGCAGTTCCCACCACGGCGCCTTGCGACGCGGCGTGGCGGCCTTGATCCGCTTTCGTCGGCGACGTCGAGATTCTGCGGGAACGACGGCCAACTCACCGGTGTCGGTCTCGGCCAGCGTGTCGGGCTTATCAATGTTGACGAGCTGGCCGTCCGACGCTGCCCCAGCGGCCGCAGCATGCCTGGGCGCCGGGGCAGCCTGATCGGGCTCCTCGGGCACCTTGGTGTGCGAGGAGTCGTCATCGGTCTGCGACGAGTTATCGCCGACATCGCCAGCCGTTGGCTTGTCGGTGTCGTGGTCGTCGCTCATTCGACCTTGTCTGCTGCCGTGTCCGGGGGAATTCAGCGTGCGATGGGGACGCGCTTCTCCTTGATCTTTGCGGCCTTGCCGCGCAGATCACGAAGGTAGTACAGCTTCGCGCGGCGAACGTCGCCGCGGGTCACGACCTCGATCTTCTCGATGACCGGGGTGTGCACGGGAAAGGTTCGCTCTACTCCGACGCCAAAGCTGACCTTGCGCACGGTGAAGGTCTCGCGTACTCCGCCGCCCTGACGACGGAGCACCGCGCCCTGGAAGACCTGCACACGAGCGCGACTGCCCTCGATGACTCGGACGTGCACCTTCAGCGTGTCGCCAGGACGGAAGTCCGGGACGTCGCTGCGCAAGGACGCGGCATCGAGGCTGTCGAGGGTGTTCATATCGAAGTAGTCGCTCTCGTTCTCGGCTGTACGGGATCGGCTTGCCCACGGGCGAAGCTCAGGAATGCCTAGCGTGACGGACCGAGGCCTGACATGCGATGGGCAACCCCACGATGATGCCACACTGCGAAGCCGCGGTCTAAACGGCGCCCCCGTCGAGCAGGTCGGGACGCCGCGCCGCGGTGCGCGCCCGGCTCTGTTCGCTGCGCCAAGCTGAGATGGCTGCGTGGTTTCCCGACATCAGTACGGCCGGGACGTCGAGCCCGCGCCACGACGCCGGACGGGTGTAGGACGGCGCTTCGAGCAGACCGCCCGGGCCGGCCGCGAAGGAGTCGTCGACCGCCGACTGGGCGTTGCCGAGGACTCCGGGCACCAGTCGCGAGATCGCCTCGGCGATGACCAGCACCGCGACCTCGCCACCGCAGAGCACGTAGTCGCCGAGCGAAATCTCTTCCACGGGCATGCGCTCGGCCGCGTGGTCCACGACTCGCGCGTCGATCCCCTCGTACCGTCCACAGGCGAACATCAGCCAGGGTTCCGTCGCGAGCCGCGCGGCCGTGGCCTGCGTGAACGGCGCACCGGCCGGAGTCGGGACGATCAGGCGGGGTTGCTCGGGCGAGTCCGGCGGAGCGAGTTCGTCCAGCGCGAGCCCCCATGGTCCGGCGGACATGACCATGCCCGGTCCCCCGCCGTACGGGGTGTCATCGACGGTCCGATGCACATCGTGGGTCCACCGGCGCAAATCGTGCACGCCGACCGAAACCTGCCCACGGCTGATGGCACGGCCGAGCAGCGACTGGTGCAGCGGAGCGAGGTACTCGGGAAAGATGGTGACGACGTCGATCCGCAGCGTCGGTGTCGTCGCGGGGACGCTCATAGGTCGAAAAGGCCGGCCGGCGGGTTGATGGTGATGACCGCGGCTTCGAGATCGACACTCGGAACGATCTCGGCGACGAACGGCACGAGCCGTTCGGTCTGCTCGACCAGCACGACCAGGTAGTCGGCCCCGGCGATCTGCACGACGTCGCGTAGCGGCCCGAGTTCCAGACCCTCGACCGTGCGCACCGCTAGCCCGATGAGGTCGCTGGCGTAGAACTCGTCCGGATCCTCGATGGGCGGCCGCGCTGTCGCTGGCATCACCAACCTGACACCACGCAGAGCCTCAGCGGTTTCACGCGAGTCTGTCCCGGCGAAGCGGAGCACCATCCTGGTCCCGCTCAGGTTGAGGTACTCGACGGTGAGCGGGCCCGCCGCGGCGGGCTCGGTGTCGAGCACCGAGCCCACCGCGAAGCGGATTTCCGGCGTGTCCGTGAAGGGCTCGACGAACAGGTCGCCGCGGACTCCACGAGCCGGGCCGATCCGACCGACCGTGATCAGCTCTTCACCGGTCACGGAGACTCGCTTCGCTCAATGCCGGTCGACGTCGACCACGTCGACTCGGATGCCCTTGCCGCCGACGCCGTTCATGACCTGACGCAGCGCCTTGGCGGTGCGTCCGTTACGACCGATCACACGCCCGAGGTCCTCGGGGTTGACCCGGATCTCCAACCGCCGGCCGCGACGATTGTCGACGAGGTCGACGCGAACGTCGTCCGGGTGATCGACGATCCCTCGAACCAGATGTTCGAGGGCTTCCTCGAGCACGTCAGCTACCCGCGGCGGGCTCGTCGGCCGCAGGCGCGGTGGCCTTGGCGTCGTCGCCGGATTCGGCCTTGGCGTCGGACTTGTCCTCGGCCTTCGGCGCGGCCTTGGCCGCCTTCTTCTTCGGCGTGGTGGCGTCGCTGGTGGGCTGTCCGTCGACCTCGGCCAGCGCGGCGTTGAACAGCGCCTGCTTGTCGGGGCGCTCGGGCGCCATCTTCATCGGTTCCGGGGCAGGTTCGCCCTTGAACTTCTGCCAGTCGCCGGTGACCCTGAAGATCGCGGTAACGGCCTCGGTCGGCTGCGCACCGACCCCGAGCCAGTAGGCGGCCCGATCGCCGTCGACCTTGATCACGGACGGATCACTCTTCGGGTGGTACTCGCCGATCGTCTCGATGGATCGGCCGTCGCGCTTGGTGCGCGAATCGGCAACGACGATGCGGTAGTGCGGCTCGCGCATCTTTCCCAGACGCATGAGCTTGATCTTGGTGGCCACGGGTGTGGTAACTCCAGACTTGGACGGGGTTGGACGACGCGGTCACGGTGGGGTACACGGGGACACGTCGTCCGGATGGACTGGCCGCTGCTCGGTGAGAGGGTCCGCGCGACGGCCGGTACTCAACGTTGCATTGTGCCAGATGCGACGCGAGGCAGTGTCAGGCGGCCGTCAGCCGACCACTCGGCCACGCAGGACAGTGCGTACCGGCCAGTGCATTGCGGCCAGATCCGAGCGCGGATCGGTCTCGTAGACGATCAGATCTGCTGGTGCCCCTTCGACCAGCCCCGGCAGACCGAGCCACTCACGCCCGCGCCAGGACGCCTGGGCGATCACGTCGGCCTGAGGTATGCCCGCGCCGACGAGCGCCCGGATCTCGTCACGGATCAGCCCGTGCGGAAGCGAACCACCGGCGTCGGTGCCGGTGTAGACGGGCACCCCGGCCTCCCACGCCGAGCGGATGCGCTCGCGTGAGGTCGCGAACAGCGCCCGCATGTGAGCGGCGTACTTCGGGAACCTGGACACCCCGCCCAGGGCGATCTGCGGGAAGTTGTCGATATTGATCAGGGTGGGGACGACGGCGCACCCCGCCGCCCTCGCCGCGTCGATGAGATCGTCGGTCAGCCCCGTGCCGTGTTCGATGGAGTCGATGCCGGCGGCGATGAGCCCCGGCAGTGCGTCCTCACCGAAGACGTGTGCGGCCACCCGCGCACCCAACTCGTGGGCGCGGGCGATCCCGGCGGCGAGAGCGGCGTCCGGGAAGGTGGGCGCGAGGTCCCCCAGATCCCGATCGATCCAGTCGGCAGCGATCTTGACCCAACTGCCGTCGCCCTCGGCGACCTGACGCTCCACCTCGGCCACGAGATCCTCGGGTTCGACCTCGACCCCCAGATCACGGATGTAGCGCTTGGTACGAGCAATGTGCCGCCCGGCCCGCACCAGGCGGGGCAGGTCGTCGCGGCTCTGCACCGACGTGTTGTCGACCGGCGACCCCGCGTCGCGCAGAAGCAACGCTCCGGCCTGGCGATTCACCAGCGCCTGCCGGGCCTGGCCCTCCGGGTCGGCCACGTTGCCGGTCGGTGCGAGTCCGACATGACAGTGCGCGTCAACAAACCCGGGGGTGATCCATCCCCGGTCCGCGACCGTCTCGGTGGCGCCGGACGGGCGATCAAAGGTGAGTCGTCCATCGAGGATCCAGGCGTCACGCTCGGTCTCGTCGGGCAGGAACACGCCGCGCAGGTGCAGTGCCGTCATTCCTGGGACGCTACTGCCCGTCCTCCGCGGCCCAGGCCGTGGCGATCTCGTTCCGCGCGTCGGCGAGCAGTTGGGGCAGTACCCGGGTCTGGCCGACGATCGGCATGAAGTTGGTGTCCCCGCCCCAGCGCGGAACCACGTGCTGATGCAGGTGTGCCGCGATCCCGGCCCCCGCGACCGGTCCTTGGTTGATGCCGAGATTGAAACCGTGCGGGGCCATGACCGAGCGCAACACGGTCATCGCCCGCTGGGTGAACTGGGCGAGTTCGAGGGTCTCGCCCGCATTGAGTTCCGGGTAGTCGGCAACGTGGCGGTACGGGACCGCCATGAGGTGACCGGAGTTGTACGGGTACAGGTTCAGCACCGCGTAGACGTGGTTACCGCGCGCGACGATCAGGCCGTCCTCGTCGCTGCGCGAAGGGGCAGCGCAGAACGGACAATCTTCGCCCGCCTCACCGTGGGAAGGTTTGTTCTCGCCCTTGATGTAGGCCATTCGGTGCGGCGTCCATAGCCGACCGAAGGCGTCCGGTTCGCCGGCGAATCCGGCTGCGTCCTCAGTCATACTGTTCGGCGTTCGGGGACACGTTGCTCCGGCGGGTAACGACATCGACGATCTCCTCGACCGCCTGCGCGATCGGGATGCCGTTGCGCTGCGAGCCGTCCCGGTAGCGGAACGAGACCGCGCCGGCCTCCACGTCGGTCGCACCGGCGATCAGCATGAACGGAACCTTCGCCTTCTGCGCCGTGCGGATCTTCTTCTGCATCCGGTCATCGGAGTCGTCGATCTCGATCCTGATGCCGCGCGAGCGCAAGGTCCCAGCGACCTCGGACAGGTAGTCGACCTGCTCGACACTGATCGGGATGCCGATGACCTGCACTGGTGACAGCCAGGCCGGGAAAGCCCCGGCATAGTGCTCGGTCAGCACGCCGATGAAGCGTTCGACCGAGCCGAACTTGGCCGAGTGGATCATGACCGGTTGCTGACGTGTCCCGTCCGCAGCCTGGTACTCGAGCTCGAAGCGGGCGGGTTGGTTGAAGTCCAGTTGGACGGTGGACATTTGCCAGGTCCGCCCGATTGCGTCCCGGGCCTGGACCGAGATCTTCGGACCGTAGTAGGCCGCACCACCCGGGTCGGGAACGAGCTCGAGTCCGGACGCGAGCGCGACTTCCTCGAGCGTTCTTGTGGCCGCCTCCCACTCCTCGAGGCTGCCGATGAACTTGTCCGAGTCGTCACGGGTCGACAGCTCCAGATAGAAATCGTCGAGCCCGAAGTCCCGCAACAAGCCCAGCAGGAACTTCAGCAACTTGCGAATCTCATCCGGCGCCTGCTCGGCGGTGCAATAGCTGTGCGAGTCGTCCATGGTCAGCCCGCGCACTCGGGTGAGGCCGTGGACGACACCGGACTTCTCGTAGCGGTAGACGCTGCCCAGCTCGAACAGCCGAAGGGGCAGCTCCCGGTAGGAGCGTCCGCGCGAGCGGTAGATCAGGTTGTGCATCGGGCAGTTCATCGCCTTGAGGCGGTACTCCGAGCTCTCCAGATCCATCGGCGGGAACATGGTGTCGGCGTAGTAGGGCAGGTGCCCGGAGGTGTGGAACAGCCCGTCCTTGCTGATGTGTGGGGTGCTGACGAAATCGAAGCCCTCCTCGATGTGTCGCCGACGGACGTAGTCCTCGAGTTCCCGCCGCAGCACACCGCCCTTCGGGTGGAAGACCGCCAGCCCGGAACCGAGTTCGTCGGGGAAGCTGAACAGATCGAGTTCGGCGCCGAGCTTGCGGTGGTCTCGCTTGGCCGCCTCTTCGAGCCGGTACAAATAGGCCTTCAGATCGTCGCGACTCGCCCACGCGGTGCCGTAGATGCGTTGAAGCTGTTCGTTCTTCTCACTCCCGCGCCAGTACGCCGCGGCGCTGCGCATCAGCTTGAAGGCGGGGATCCGCCGGGTCGTCGGCAGGTGCGGACCGCGGCACAGATCGGTCCAGACCCGATCACCGGATTTGGCGTCGATGTTGTCGTACATGCTCAGGCCGCCGGAACCCACCTCGGTGGCTTCCTCGCCCGTCGCGCTGGACTTCAGACCGATCAGCTCCAGCTTGAACCTCTCGCCGGCGAGTTCGGCCCGCGCGGCGTCGTCGTCGATCTCCCGACGGGAGAACCGCTGCCCGGACTTGATGATCTCGCCCATCTTCTTCTCGATGGCGCGCAGATCGTCGGGCGTGAACGGTCGGTCGGGCAAAAAATCGTAGTAGAAGCCGTCCTCGATGGGTGGGCCGATGCCCAGCAGCGTGCCCGGAAACAGCTCCTGCACGGCCTGTGCCATCGCGTGGGCCGCCGAGTGCCGAGTGACCGCCAGCCCGTCCGGTGAGTCCGCTGAGACGGCCTCGACCGCGACATCTTCGGTCGGAGTCCAGTCGAGATCGCGCAGGTGCCCGTCCTGATCACGGATCACCACGGCCCCCTGCGGACCGCTCAGTTCGACGCCGGCCTCGCGCAGCGCGTCCACCGCCGTCGTTCCGGCCGCGACCGGGACGGTACGGACGGGCTCGGTCGGGCTGAGACCTGCAGGCAACTGGGCGCTCCTTCATTGCGATGGGGACTTCGGTATGAATGCTATCGACGGCACTGCGCCGCACTGATCGCGAGAGGTCGGCCATGAATCTGTTCGAGTACGAGGGCAAGGCCCCGGTGATCGCGTCGGACGCCTGGATCGCGCCCACCGCCACGATCATCGGTGATGTGACGATCGAGTCCGGCGCGTCGATCTGGTACGGCGCCATCCTTCGCGGGGACGACGGGCCGATCGTGGTCCGGTCGATGGCCAACGTCCAGGACGGGACGGTCATCCACACCACCCCGGACGTCACCACCGAGATCGGCCCCGGCGCGACGATCGCGCACCAGTGCATGATCCACGGCGCGGTGATCGAGGAAGAAGCCCTGGTGGGCAACGGCTGCGTCATCCTCGACGGCGCGCGGATCGGCTCCCGGTCAATGATCGCCGCGATGTCCCTCGTCCAGCCCGGCGTACACATCCCATCAGGGGTACTGGCTGCCGGTGTACCGGCCAAGGTGAAGAAAGACCTCGCCGGCACGCAGGCGGAGTTCTGGGTCAAGATGAACCCCGTCCACTACCCCGAACTCGCCAAAAAGCACCGCGCCGGGATTCGTCGCATCGACCTCTGAACGCGGTGCGAAGTTCATCGGACGTCCTTCGGCAGGACCCCTAGGCTGTGCCCCATGAATCAGCCATCCACGCCCGCCGGGTGGTACGCAGACCCGTCCGGCAAACACGAGAAGCGCTACTTCGACGGCCAGCAGTGGACCGAGCACGTCAACTCGCACGGCCGGGCCGGCATCGACCCTCCCGGCGCACCAGGTCACGTCCCAACCGTTCAGCGCGCTCCGGAGAAGGTGCAGCGTGACGTGCAACGCGCCGGTGCGGCCGGTGTCGCTGAGTACCAGGGCGGCGGATCCCTGTTCACCGAACCGGTCCTGGTCGTGAACCAGAAGGCCAAACTCATCGAGATCAACAATGAGTACGCGATCTATGACCAGCACGCCCGGCAGATCGGCTCGGTGCGTCAGGTCGGGCAGAGCAACCTGAAGAAGGCC
This sequence comes from Jatrophihabitans sp., assembly GCA_039937915.1. GTDB lineage: Bacteria > Actinomycetota > Actinomycetes > Mycobacteriales > Jatrophihabitantaceae > Jatrophihabitans. The sequence goes on from JBDTFN010000233.1 coordinate 10,550, forward strand.
GCCCGGCTGCTGACCTCGCTCGATCAGTACATGACCCACAAGTTGCAAATCGTCGACATGCAGGGGCAGCCCCTCCTTGCGCTCACCCGCCCGGCCAAGTTCGTGAAGTCCCGCATCATCGTCGAGGATCCCGCCGGGCAGGAGATCGGCCAGATCGTCCAGCAGAATTCGATCGGCAAGATCCGATTCGGTCTCGAGTCCGGTGGTCACCAGTGGGGAATGATCCAGGGCGAGAACTGGCGGGCCTGGAACTTCGGGATCACCGACCACACCGGCACCGAGATCGCCCGGATCACCAAGACGTGGGAGGGCCTGGCCAAAACCATGTTCACCACGGCCGACAATTACGTCGTGCAGATCCACCGCCCGCTCGAGGAGCCGCTGCGCTCGCTGGTCGTCGCCGCCGCGCTGTCGATCGACACCGCCCTCAAGCAGGACTCCCGCGGCCTGGGCTGAGCCGCTCGACCTGCCCATGCACGGGGTGTAGAACCGGCGCATGGGACGCGAACGCTGGAACCTGCAGGACAAGGTCATCCTGATCACCGGAGGCGGCCGCGGGATCGGTGCGGCCACTGCCGCGGAACTCTCGCGACGTGGTGCGGTCCCCGTCCTGGCCGATATCGACGATGACGCGGCCCGGACGGCCGCCGAATCACTCGGCGGGGACGTGCTCACCGTGCACGTCGACGTCACCGACCTGGGCGACTGCCAGGCCGCCGTCGCGGCGGTACTGGCCCGCCACGGGCGACTGGACGCGGTCTGGGCGAACGCCGGCATCGGCGCCGGCGGCCCGGTCGAGCTGATGGACCCCGAGGCATGGACGCGCGTTGTCCAGGTGAACCTGATCGGCGCCTACAACACCGTTCGTGCGGCGCTGCCCGCCGTCATCGAGAGTCACGGACACGTCGCGGTCACCGCGTCGCTGGCGAGCTTCGCCCACTCCCCCTTCCTGTCCGCCTACGCCGCGTCCAAGGCCGGTGTGGAGGCCTTCGCCGACTCCCTGCGGACCGAGGTCGCGCACCAGGGCGTCACCGTGGCCAGCCTCCACCCGACCTGGATCGACACCGACATGGTGCGCGAAGGCGACACCGAGTCCGATGCGTTCGCCCGCCTGCGTCAATCGCTACGAGCACCGTTCGCGAAGACCTATCCACTCGATGCTGTCGTCGGACTGATCGCCGACTCCTTCGAACAGCGCCGCTCCCGCGTTTTCCTGCCCGGGTTCGTCCGCTCGGCCTACCTACTGCGCAACGCCCTCAACGCCGGACCGGCACTGCGGGATCAGCTCAAGGTCGCCGCGGATCTGCGGCGGCTGTTCGCCGAGCAGGCCAAGCGAGAGGGCGCCCGCGTCGCCTCGCTCGGCTCGCGCTGGAGCAGATGAGCGCCGCTGATCAGCGCGTCTGCTGCCAGCGGGCCAGATCGTCGGGGGTGTCGAGGTCGCTCGGGTCACCGTCCACGTCGACCTCGTCCACGAGGTCAGGGTGGGTCTGCAGGTAGCGACGCGCACCCTCGTCGGGCCCGGCCAGTTCCAGGGCGGCGCGCCACTGCGACGGGGCCATGACGATCGGGTGCCCACGGCGCCCCGCGTAGGTGGCGACGGCGATCCGACCCGGCGTCCAGGCGTGCATGGTATCCGCGACCGCCTGGGCGCCTATTCCGGGCGCGTCCACGAGCAGGACCGCGACCGCCGCTGCGTCGCCTGCCGCGGCCACTCCGATCTCGAGCGAGGAGCGCATGCCCCGCTCGGGTTCAGGGTTCACCACGACCCGGGCGCCGGGGACGTCGACCCCGGGGCGCACCACGGCGTGGACCGGGTAGCAACCGGCCTCCCGACACGCCAGTACCGCCCGGTCGATCAGCCGCACCCCGTCGAGGCGTAGCTCCCCCTT
>JBDTFN010000234.1:0-5953 GCA_039937915.1 Jatrophihabitans sp.
GACATGCGGATGACCGAGTCAGGTCGGAGAGGAGAGAAATGGCAGTCCGAGGCGCGGCGGAGAAGGTCGCTGCGACGCAGACGGGTAACCGTGACGCGCACGGTGCCCAGGCGCAGACCTGGCGCGATTACTACCGGCAGATGGCGCTCATCCGGGCCTTCGAGTTGCGTGCTGCGGAGATGTACCAGCGTGCCAAGATCGGCGGGTACTGCCATCTGAACCTCGGTGAAGAGGCGACCGTCGTCGGCCTGATGGCCGCGCTCGCACCGCGCGACTACCTGTTCACCACCTACCGGGATCATGGGTACGCGCTCGCTCGCGGCATGGCACCGGGCCTGGTCATGGCTGAGTTGTTCGGCAAATCGACCGGGGTGTCCGGCGGTCGAGGTGGCTCGATGCACCTGTTCGACGCGAGGCTGCGGATGCTCGGTGGGTACGGGATCGTGGGCGGCCAGATTCCGCCCGCCACCGGTGCTGCCCTGGCCCTGACTTACCGCGGCGAGCCCGGCCCGGACGCGGAGGCCGTCATGTGTCTGCTCGGTGATGGGGCGACGAACATCGGCGCGTTTCACGAATCGCTGAATCTGGCAGCTCTCTGGCACTTGCCGATCGTGTACGTGATCATCAACAACGGTCTGGGGATGGGCACGCCAGTAGACAAGGCCTCTGCCGAACCAGACCTCTACAAGCGCGGCTGTGCTTACCGCATAGCGGGTCAACGGATCGACGGCGACGATGTCGTGGCGGTGCGCGAGGCCGCCCGGGCGGCGCTTACCCGCGCCCGCACGTAGCGTGCGCCGGGCTTGTTGGAGGCGGTGAGCCATCGGCTACGGGGACACTCGGTCGTCGACCCGGCCAAGTATCGCGCCAAGGGGGAGACCGAACGGCTGCGCGAACTCGACCCGGTGCGGTTGGTACGGGCACGCTTGATCGCCGATCAGATCCTCGACGAGGACGCCGCGCGGCGCATCGAGGACGACGCCGAGGCGCAGGTCGACGCGGCCGTCGCCTTCGCCGACGAGAGCCCGGACCCGGACCTTGCAACGCTGTTCGAACACGCCTATGCGACCGCCGTACCCAACACGCCACACCAACTGCCGGGCGTTCCGGTCATGTCTGAGCCGGGGCTGCTGCCATGACGGTGCAGACGTATCGGCAGACGCTGCATGACACGCTGCGTGCGGAGTTGCTGCGCGACGAGTCGGTGATCCTGTTGGGCGAGGAGATCGGCGTCTTCGAGGGCTCCTACAAGATCACCGCCGGGCTGCTGGCCGAGTTCGGTCCGGCCCGGGTGCGCGACACTCCGATCTGCGAGGAGGGCTTCGTCGGCGCCGCGATCGGCGCGGCCATGCTCGGCATGCGCCCGGTCGTGGAGATCATGACGATCAACTTCAGCCTCTTGGCGATCGACCAGATCGTCAACCACGCCGCGAAGATGCACGCCATGTTCGGCGGCCAGGTGTCGGTGCCGATGGTGATCCGCACGCCCGGGGGCGGCGGACAGCAGTTGGCTGCTACCCACTCGCAGAACCTCGAGGTCTGGTACGCCCACATCCCCGGCATGAAGGTGGTTGCCCCGGCTACCCCGGCCGACGCCAAGGCCTTGCTCATCGCCGCGATCCGCGACGACGACCCCGTGCTGTTCCTGGAGAATCTGGCCCTGTACAACACCAGGGGTGAGGTCCCCGATGTCGTCGAGGCCGGCCCGATCGGGATGGCCGCCGTCGTCAAACCGGGCCGGGATCTCACCGTCGTCAGCTACTCGCGCGGCACCGTGATCGCCCTCGAGGTCGCCAATCAGTTGGAGCGCGACGGGGTGTCGGTGGAGGTGGTCGACCTGCGCAGCCTGCGTCCGCTGGACCGGGAGACGGTCTGCGCGTCGGTGCGCAGGACCAGCCGAGCCGTGGTTCTCGAAGACGATTGGCTGACCTACGGCGTGGGTGCGGAGATCGCCGCGACCGTGCAAGAGGGAGCGTTCGACTACCTCGACGCCCCAGTGCGCAGGGTTGCGGCCGCAGAGATCCCGCTGCCCTACGCCAAACCGCTGGAGTCCGCCGCCCTGCCCGCCGCCCGCGACCTCGTCAGAGTCATCGGCGAGGTCCTCGACACGACCTCGTTCGCCCGGTAGGAGCCCGCTGTGCCCGACGTTCTGATGCCCCGGCTGTCCGACACGATGACCGAGGGAATCCTCGTCCAGTGGCTGAGGAGCGAGGGCGAGCTGGTGCAACGCGGCGACGTGCTCGCCGAGGTCGAGACGGACAAGGCCACCATGGAGATCGAGGCCTACGCCAGCGGTGTGCTGACCCGCATCCTTGTGCAGCCGGGCAGCACCGTGCCGATCGGGCAACCCATCGCCGTCATCGGTGATGATGCCGCAGATGACGGCGCACCCGGATCCGCGCAGGGATCGGCGCCTGAGGCGCCGGTGTTGCCAGGCCCGGCGGCAGGCCGAGTGCTCAGTTCGCCGTTGGCGCGGGCGTTGGCGCGCACGCATGGACTCGAACTGGCTCGGATCCGCGGTACCGGCCCGGGTGGCCGGGTCGTGCGAGCCGACGTGGAGTCGGCCATCGCGCACAGCAGCGACGTTGAGGGTGCCGCGACGACCGAGCCTGTCGACGTCGCCGACGAACGGATTGCGTTGACGTCGGTGCGGCGGATCACCGCGCAGCGGTTGACCGAGAGCGCTGCGGCGCCGCACTTCTACCTCACCTCGATCGTCGATGCGGGTGCCCTCCTGAGGCTGCGGGCCGACCTGAACGAGACACTGGACGGCCCCGCCACGAAGTTCACCATCACCGACCTACTGATCCGGGCGTGCGGCGTGACGTTGCGCTCCCATCCGCAGGTCAACTCGTCCTGGGTCGGTGACCACCTGCTGCGGCACGGCCGGGTCAACGTCGGTGTTGCCGTAGCACTGGACGAGGGGCTCATCGTTCCGGTGATCCGCGGCGCCGACCGGTTGAGCTTGACCGAGATCGGTGTTGAAGCGCGCCGGCTCACCGAGCGAGCCCGTAGCGGCCGGTTGACCCCTGATGAGTTCTCCGGCGGAACGTTCACGATCAGCAATCTCGGGACGTACGGGATCGACCACTTCACGGCGGTGATCAATCCGCCCGAAGCGGCGATCCTGGCCGTCGGTGCCGTGCACGACGAAGCGGTCGTACGCGATGGTCAGCTCGCCGTGGCGGCCATCATGAAGCTCACCCTGTCGGTCGATCATCGGGTACTCGACGGCGCGACCGCGGCGGCGTTCCTGCGCGACCTGGTGAGCACGCTCGAACATCCGCTGCGGATCGTCCTGTGACAACGCGCCGGCGCGAGATCAGGCTCGTCCGCGTTTACGATCCACCGAGCGCCGAGGACGGAAGCCGGATCCTGGTCGACCGCGTCTGGCCGCGCGGGCTGAGCAAGGAACGCGCGCACGTCGACGAATGGTGCAAGTCCGTCGCGCCATCCACGGAACTGCGGAAGTGGTACGGGCACGATCCCGAGCGCTTCGCGGAGTTCACGCGCCGATACCGGGATGAGCTTGCCGACGCTGAGCGAGCCGAGGCATTCGCGCATCTGCGGGAGTTGTCCGCGCGCACCACCGTGACGCTGCTGACCGCCACCAAGCGCATCGAGATCAGCCAGGCCGCAGTGTTGAGTGATCTACTCCGCGAGGCACCGCCCACCCAGTGAGGACACCCTGATGACGACTGAGACTCTCGCCGAGGCGTTGGAGCGCGAGCACAACGAGATAGACGCCGGGCTTGAACGCTTCTCGGCGCAACCGTCCTCCGCTGACGCGGTCGAGGCGCTGCGCGGGGCCATGACGGCCCTGCGGCGTCACATCTACCTCGAGGAGGAATTCCTGTTCCCTGCCTTGCGTGGAGGAGGCGATACGGCGATGGTGGCACCGATCTTCGTCATGCTGCGAGAGCATGGCCAGATGTGGCAGTCCCTGGACGACATCGAGCGCGGGCTCGGCGACGCAGGCGATGAGAACGCCGTCTGGACCATGTGTCACCAGTTGCTCGCCGCACTGACGCATCACAACATGAAGGAGGAGCGGATCATCTACCCCCAGGCCGACGCGCATGTGCCCGCCGAGGCCGCAGTACGCCTGGCTGCCTTCATCGAGTCCGGGAAGATGCCGCTCGGGTGGATCGCGACCAAGGCGCGGGTCTGACCCGAGCTCGTCGCTACGATGGCGATATGAAGAATGTGCTTTTACTCGGATACGCCTTGTTCGCAGGCGCTGTCGTGTCTTTGGTTGTCTTCTTGGCCGGTGTGGACGGCGCCGGCCCGGTCGCATTCGCCCTCGCGGGATTCGCGATCGCCTGCGTGTTGCCGATCGTCGTCACTCGCATGGCGAACTGGGGCGTGCCCGGTGACGAATCGTTCGGCTGGCTCCCCAAACACTGAACGACGCCACTGAACGACGCAACGGGCTGGATCAGTACGGTGCCCCGATCTTGCGCCACTTTCGCCCACCGGTGCCCGGCTCGGCCGGATGCGTCGCCTTGCGCTTGCGATAGACGACGTACGGACGCCACAAGTACCACAGCGGGTAGCTCCAGGCGTGGACGAGCCGGGTAAACGGCCACATCGCCCAGATGAGCCAGGCTGCGGTGGCGTGCAGTTGGTAGAGGAACGGGGCGTGCGCCATCGGCGCGACATCCGGTGAGCCGGTGAACAGACCGCGGAACCACGGCGCGACCGTGGTGCGGTAGTCATAGCCATGACCGAACAGGTTGATCCCGAGCGTCGGCGCGATGCCGGTGATGATGATGACCAGCAGTAGGACGAGGGCGACGTAGTCCACCGGGTCGGTCGTCGCGCGCACCCGGGGTACGAACATCCGCCGGAAGGCCAGGAAGCCGACACCGATGATGATCAGCACGGCGGCCAACGTGCCCGCACCGGCGGAGAACCACCGGTAGACATTCTCCGGGATGCCGATGGCTCTGGTCCAACGTTCTGGGATCAGTACGCCGATGACGTGCCCGCCGATCGCGGCGAAGGTGCCGTAGTGGAACAACGGCGCGCCCCACTTGAGCAGCCGCCGTTCCTGCAGCTGGGTGGAGCGACTGGTCCAACCGAACTGGTCGTACCGCCAACGCCACACATGTCCGACGATGAAGATCGCGATGGCGATGTAGGGCAGGACCACCCACCAGAAGATCTCTGCTCCGGTGGTGGTCATCGCGTCGCCGCCCTCGGTTCGGTGGCCTTCAGCGGCTCACCCGGCGCGCCCGGGCCGGTGGGGGCGGCCCCGTACCCGGCGAGATAGTCAGGTGGCGCGAACGGCTCGAGACCGACGTCCTCCTGCGGCGGGCCGGATTCCCACGCCTTGGCGACCTGCCCGATCTCCCGGCGCCCGAGCTTGGGGAGCGCGGCACACACGGCGGTGACCACCGACGCGTACGGCGTCTCGGCTTTCACGAGGGCTCGGCGCAGCAGCTCCAGGTCCGCGCGATGGGCGTGCAGAAGCCGTTCCCCACGCGGACACAGGTCGGCGAAGTCGAGCACCATCGGCAGGTAGTCGGGCAGCTCGTCCTCGTTCGGGACGAAACCCGCGTCGCGGAAGGCGGTCTTGAACACGATCATGGCCATGCCCCGATTGCGGGTGTCGCCGTAGCGGTAGTAGGTCAGGTACAACGCGCATCGCCGACGTAGGTCGAAGGTCTCGACGTAGTGCTGGGCGACCTCCGTCGGCGGCGTGGACCGCAGCCACGTGAGGAACTCCCGCATCGCCTCGCGAGACGCCTTCGGTGAGATCTCCGCAGCGAACGCCGCCAGCACGTCCAGCCCCTCGAACACCGACACCGTTGGGTACTGCAGCAGTACCGACGCCAACTTGAAGGTCTTGTTCATCAGTCCGGCCCGCCCTTGGTCTGGCCCAGGACGTTGAGTGACGTGCGACCTTCCGGACTCCAGGACTGCACAGCGTGCGGGCCGGGTGGTCCGC
>JBDTFN010000235.1:0-2972 GCA_039937915.1 Jatrophihabitans sp.
CCCGGTGCCAGCTTCTCGCCAGCTGGTGCCGCTGCCGCACTACCGGCGTTGGCGAGCCCCGCGACCATGATCACCGCGGCGGTAGCCGCGACGACCGAGGGCAGTCCCATCCGTTTCCGACCCATTACCATTCCCCACGCGGGAGGGGTCTTCGATCCTTTCGGAGCCGCTCGTGACGTCCCACCCGTGCATCACCGATGACGCACTGATCAACCTGCCCGCGGCGAGATCCTAACCACACTCTCAGCGATTCGTCAGCCCCCAACGTGCTTTTTGTCCGCTTTTCATACGACGAGTAGCGTCTGTGCATCGTGTCGAACGACCTCGCCCTCCTCGCCGAACGGGTCCATCTCGACCTCGCCCGACGATGCTTGGTCGCCATGCGCGAGGCGGCCACGCGGATCGCCGACTACGGCGTCGACGAGCTCGCCTCCCACGCCTTGGGGGTGCTGCGGGCCCAGCGTCTCGAGTCGTTGAACGAGGCGCCGGACGCACCGCCGTTCTTCGGCCGGACCGACCGAGAGGACGGTGAGGTCCTGCACATCGGGCGGCGGCACGTGCGCGACGAGGTCGGCGACCCGGTGGTGATCGACTGGCGGGCGCCGATCGCGAGGGCGTTCTACCGCGCCAGCCCGGAGGACCGGATGGGCGTCGCGTTGCGCCGGCGCTTCGGATTCCGGGACGGGGTCTTGAGTTCCTTCGAAGACGAGCACCTGGACCGCGGTGAATCGCTGGGGCTCGGGTCCGACCTGCTGCGCGACGAGATCGAACGTCCCCGCGTGGGGCCTATGCGCGACATCGTCGCAACGATCCAACCCGACCAGGACGACCTGGTCCGCGCCGACCTCGACGTCTCACTGTGCATCCAGGGGGCACCGGGGACGGGCAAGACTGCGGTCGGGCTGCACCGCGCGGCCTACCTGCTCTACACCTACCCCGACCGACTGCGCCGTTCCGGCGTCCTGGTCGTCGGCCCGAACACCGCCTTCCTGCATTACATCGAGCAGGTGCTGCCGTCCCTGGGCGAGGCCGGGATCACGCAGCGCACCGTCGCCGGCCTGCTCGCTCTCGAACCCAGAGGCACGGAGTCGGTCGACGTTGCTGTCCTCAAGGGCGACGCCCGGATGGCCGAGGTCCTGCGTCGCGCGGTGCTGTCCCACGTCCGCAAGCCGGATGAGGACGTGGTGGCCACCGTCGGAACGAAGCGCTACCGGGTGTACGAGCGCAACCTGCGCCGCTACGTCGACGATGCGCGACGTTCCCTCGGGCCCACCCTGCGTTGGGCCGCCGCGCGGGACCGCCTGCGCATGCAGGTGGCCGAGGACGTTCGCAGACAGCGCGAGGACGCCGGCGGGGCGCCGACCGACGCCGAGACCGCCCGGGTCGCGCGGTCGCCCGCGGTCACCGGTTGGCTGGACGCGGTGTGGCCGGCCCTATCGGCCCCGGCTCTGCTCGCCCGCCTGTACGCCGACGCCGACTTCCTGCGTGGTTGCGCGGGTCACGAATTGAGCGAGGACGAGCACATTCGGCTTGGGCGATCTGCGCCCAAGAATCTGCGCTCGATCAAGTGGACACCGGCCGACGCGGTGCTGCTCGACGAACTTCGCTCGTTGATCGAAGCGAACGACACCTTTGTGCACGTCGTCGTGGACGAGGCGCAGGATCTGTCGGCGATGCAGTGTCGGGTGGTCGCGCGGCGGTGTCCGCTCGGCTCGATCACCGTTCTGGGTGACCTCGCCCAGGCCACCACTCCGTGGGCCCTGGGGGACTGGATCAGCACCCTGCACCACCTCGGCCAGGATGCCGCGGTCCGGCCCCTCACCGCCGGGTATCGCGTGCCCGGCGAGGTGCTGGAGGTCGCGAACCGGCTGCTGCCGCACATCGCGCCAGATGTCCCGCCGGCCACCTCGATCCGGCACGGCTCGGACGCTCTGCGCATCATCGCCGGCGGGTCGGTGGCCGACCAGGTCCGGGCCTGCCTGGACGAACTCGGCTCGATCGGCGTGATCGTTGCTGATGCGATGGTCACCCCGACCCTGACCGAATTGGCTACGGCGGGCATCGACGCGCGGATGCTGGCCGACGACGCCGCCCCGCGGGTCACCGTCGTCCCGGCCGGGGAGGCCAAGGGTCTCGAGTTCGACTCGGTCGTCCTGGTCGAACCGGCCGCCATCGTCGCGGCCGAGGCGTCCCGGGTGGACGGTCTGCGCCGCCTCTACGTCGTCCTGACCCGGGCGGTCTCCCGGCTACGGATCGTGCACTGCCTGCCACTGCCTGCGGAGCTGGCCTGAGCGTCAATGGCCGCCCACGGCAACCAGGAGCACGCCGATGAGGATGAGGAGAACGAAGAAACCCCCGAAGAGGCTCACCGCGATGATCCCGAACTTGCGAGCGTCCGCCGATGCCTTGTTCGCCCCGAAGGCGTCGCCGCGAAACCAGAGGTCGTCGACTTTCAGCGCGGCGATGAAGGCCGGGATCGCGAGCGGCCACAGGGTGAATAACGCACCGATGGCCCAACCGATGTTGCTCGACGGCTTCAGATGCGGCGGCAGATAGCCGTACGGCGGCGGGTAATGGGCCGCGGGGTAATAGGGCGGCGGGTAGTAGCCGGGCGGATAATCGCCGGGGTATCCGGGAGGCGGGGCAGCAGCCGGCTGTTCCCAGACCGGCTGCTGCTCCTTGTCGACCATTCCCCCATGATGCCCCCGCGCGCTGAGATCGCGGGAGGGGCGAAGCGGCTACGCCCTCGACGCTATTTCAGGACGACCTTCGCCGAGCCGAAGACAAGGCTGCCATCGGTCGGCAGCGCGACGCCGAAGGTGGAGTTGAGCGCGCCGGCCGCCTCGGCGTCGAGCCGGACGGTGATCCCGGACAGCACGGTGCTACCACCTGTTCCGGTGCCGACCGTGAGGTTGGACAGGTCGAGGTCGAGGACTGCCACCTTGCCGGGCGCGTAGTTGACCTGCCGCGCG
>JBDTFN010000236.1:0-4967 GCA_039937915.1 Jatrophihabitans sp.
CCGCGGTCGACGTGCTCGCGGCGCCGACGGCTCCGGCCATGGTCGGGGTCTGAGTCATGGCGGCCCTCGACATCAAGTGGGACGGTCTGCGCGAAGTCGCCGCGGTGAGTCTGCTGTTCGCGCTCGGCGTGGTGCTCGTCTTCACTCTCGGCGTCATCGGCCTGTCCCGCGCCGACGCCGCGCGCGAGGCACTGAGCGGCTCCTCCGCGCGGACCACTGGACTCGCCCTGGCCGCCGTCGCGTTCTCCGGATGCGCGGTCGCGGTTCTCTACGGCCTGTACCTGATGATCCCGCAGTTCCACTGACGGTTGGCTCGGCCTCGTAGGCCGGGTTGGTGACCGACCGCTTGCCGATCAAGATGCTGCACGACCGCGTACTGGTTCGGGAGGCGAAGGAGGACGGCGACCGTCGATCCTCGGGCGGCATCCTCATCCCCTCCACCGCTGCGGTGTCCAAACGGCTGGTCTGGGCCGAGGTGCTGGCCATCGGCAATCACGTCCGCGCCGTCGAGATCGGCGACCGTGTGCTGTTCAGCCCGGACGACCGGCACGAGGTCGAGATCGCCGGCGATGACTACCTGCTGCTGCGCGAACGCGACGTCCACGCCGTCGCCGCCAAGCGGGTCGACGAGAACACCGGGCTGTACCTCTAGCTGGAACCGGTGTCCCGCACGCGGGCCAGCCAGCCGTGTGCCTCGGTGAAGTCCGAGTCGCTGCGCCCGATCAGCACCGGGCCCTGCACGCCGTCGCGGCGCGGGTAGGAGCCCAGGAACCGGACCTCGTCACACACTCGGTGCAGGGCAGCGAGCGCGTCGCCGACCCGCTCGTCGGCGAGATGGCCCTCGGCGTCGATCGAGAAGCAGTACGGGCCGACGCGTCCCTTCGTCGGGCGCGACTCGATGCGGGTCAAGTTGATGCCGCGGTTGGCCAGTTCGCTGAGCAACTCCAGTAGCGCGCCGGAGTGGTTCGCGCGCAGGTAGGCGACGAAGGTGGTGCGGTCGTTCCCGGTCGCCTCCGGCGGTGGGCCGGGTCGCACCAGCCGCACGAAGCGGGTGACGGCACCGACGTTGTCGGCAATGTCGTGCGCGATGACGTCCAGGCCGTACAACTCCCCGGCCACCGCCGCACCGACCGCGGCGTCGAACTCCCCGTCGGCGACCGCCTTCGCCGCACCGGCAGTCGAACCCACGAGGGCAACGGAGGCGTCGGGCAGATTCTCGATCAGCCAGCGTCGCACCTGCGCTTCGGCGTGCGGATGGGTCGCGACGGTCCGGATGCTCTCGCGGGATGTCCCCGGGCGGCCCATGAGTTCGAAACACACCGAAAGGTAGGTCTCCTCGGCGATGATCAGCGGTTCGCCGTTGGCCAATTCGTCCAGGGTCGCCGGGACCGAGCCCTCGACGGAGTTCTCGATCGGCACGAGCGCCGAATCAGCGCTGCCGGTGCGCACCGCGTCGATGGCCAGCGTGACGTTCGTGGTGGGCAGCAGGTCCGCATCCCGCGCGACCGACAGCGCGCGTAGGGCCTGATGGGTGAACGTGCCCTCGGGCCCCAGGAACGCGATTCTCACCACGCGAGGAGCGTATCGGGACGCGCTCAGGCGGACTTACGGTGCAGCAGGCCGCGGCGCCGGGCCAAGGCTGCCGACACGGCCTGCTGCTCCTCCGGCGACAGTTCGTGCTCGCCCTTGCCGTCCGCGACGCCCTTGGCGTAGACGCGGGTGTCCCCGCTGCCGGCGATAGCACTGATGGTCACGCCGTCGCCCTTCTCGTCGAGCAGTGCGAGGGAGAACGACATCCGCCCCGACATGGCGGTGAACGCGTCGTACCGCACGAGGGCGACGTTGCGCAGAGCGCCGGGAGCGTCGTCCTTGCCGGTGCCGAGCCCGGTCTCGAGATGCTCGCGAAGTGCCTCGACCTGCTCGGAGACGACGTCGATGCGCTCATCATGGCGTTGGGCGGTCTCGATGAGTGAGGAGTGGCTCTCCTCGCCGCGGGCGCCTCGGGCGAGAACCCGCGTGGCCCGCCGCAGTTTGGCCAGCGTGCGCAGCGCGATGTACGCCGCGACCAGGGCGACGTAGGCGAGGACGAGCGCGAAGACCGCGACGTAGGTGGACATCGTTGCTCAGGCTATGGGCGCGGACGCCGAACTCCCGGCAGGACACGAGCGTCCGGGCCCAGATGTGTTGCGAACGAGCAGATATCCGTCCTGGAATTGTTTGCCGTCGCGCGGCGGAATGACGAGTCGCCCGGTCTGGTCGAGATCGGCGCGCGAAATCAGCGATCGCGGCGGGCACGAGACCCGGCTCCAGGTGGATCAGCGAGTAGTGCGCCAGCACGCCACCGAAGGTGTCGTCAGCGGCATCGAGTTCGAGCAGTGAACCGACCGCGTAGTCGATGTCCGGACGCGCCCGCCGGGCGATGGTGATCATCGCCGGGGCCAGGCCGACGCCGCAGGCGGCGAGACCGCGGTCGTGCAGCAGTGCCGTCCAATGTCCCGGTCCGCAGCCCGCGTCCAGCACGCACGGGAACCCGGGCCGCGCGGCGACCAGGTCGGCGAACGCAAGGATGAACGGACGCGTCAGCGCGGGTTCGTTCGCGGGATCGGCGACGTACTCGGCGTAGTCCTGCGCGCGTGCGTCGTAGGCCCGGCGAGTTATGGACAGTGCGTCGGACGTCGTCACGACCGGAAACATATGGGTCGACGCCGACATCGACAGTCGTGAACAAGGCAGTATGTCCAGCACACAGGTCGTACAAGTGGTCAACCTGTACATGCTGACCGGCATTCGGAGCCCCTCTTGCGCCATAGGTGTCGACCGGCGCACCCTCGATGCATGACTACCGTCGAACTCACCCCGGACGAACGAGACGCCGACCTGACCATCGAGCGTCTGAAGCAGCTGGTCGGGCTGGTCGAGTACGACGAGACGACCGATCCCTTCCCGGTGACCGCGATGGACGCGATCGTTCTGGTGTCGGGCAACGCGACGCAGAGCGCGCACTACTACCAGCACGCGTACGGGATGACCCTGGTCGGTTACAGCGGCCCGGAGACGGGCAACCGCGACCACAAGTCGTTCGTCCTGCGCAGCGGGTCGGCGCGCTTCGTGATCATCGGCGCCGTCGACCCGGCCAGCGCCTACGCCGACCACCACCGCCGCCACGGCGACGGCGTGGTGGACCTGGCCCTCGAGGTCCCCGATGTCGATCGGTGCATCGCTCACGCCCGCACGCAGGGGGCCACCATCCTGGAGGAGCCGAACGACGTCTCCGACGAGCACGGCACCGTCCGTCGAGCGGCCATCGCCATCTACGGCGAGACCCGGCACACCCTGATCGATCGCTCCCGCTACACCGGCGTCTACCTGCCCGGCTACGTGGCCAAGACCTCGACGATGGAGCAGGGTAAGCGGCTGTTCCAGGCCGTCGATCACTGTGTCGGCAACGTCGAACTCGGCCGCATGGACGAATGGGTCGGCTTCTACAACCGGGTCATGGGCTTCGTGAACCTGGCCGAGTTCGTCGGCGACGACATCGCCACCGACTACTCCGCGCTGATGAGCAAGGTCGTGGCCAACGGCAACCACCGGGTGAAGTTCCCGCTCAACGAGCCGGCCCCGGCCAAGAAGAAGTCCCAGATCGACGAGTACCTGGAGTTCTACGGCGCCGCCGGCTGCCAGCACATCGCGCTGGCCACCAACAACATCCTGCGCACCGTCGACGAGATGCGCGCCCGCGGCGTCGAATTCCTCGCCACCCCGGACTCCTACTACGACGACCCGGAACTGCGTGCGCGCATCGGCGAGGTCCGGGTCCCGGTCGAGGAGCTGAAGTCCCGCGGCATCCTGGTCGACCGCGACGAGGATGGCTACCTGCTACAGATCTTCACCCGGAACGTGGGTGACCGGCCGACCGTCTTTTTCGAGCTCATCGAGCGGCACGGCTCGCTCGGCTTCGGCAAAGGCAACTTCAAGGCGCTGTTCGAAGCCATCGAGCGCGAACAGGACGCCCGCGGGAATTTGTAGAGGCAACCCACCACGCGAGGATCAAGCCCCGAGCAGCGACAGCGACGACGGGCTTCGGTCCGAGCACGTCGGCGCGCGAGCGCAGCGAGCGGGTCGGACCAGCGACGTACCGGCGAATAGAATTCACCTATGACTACTTTTGCTGAGCTCGATCTACGGCCTGAGCTCCAGCGCGCGCTTGATGCCCTTGGCTACGAGGAACCCACGCCGATCCAGCGGGAAACCATTCCCGCACTGCTTGCGGGCAAGGACGTCGTCGGCCAGGCGGCTACCGGCACCGGCAAGACCGCGGCCTTCGCGCTGCCGCTGCTGCAGCACATCACGCCCGGCGGGACGAAGCCGCAGGCGCTGGTGCTCGTCCCCACCCGTGAGCTCGCGATCCAGGTGGCCGAGGCGACCCATCGCTACGGCAAGGAACTCGGCGTGCGGGTACTGGCCGTGTACGGCGGCACGCCGATCCAGCGCCAGATGCGGGCGCTGAGCCAGGGCATCGACGTCGTTGTCGCCACCCCCGGCCGCGCCATCGACCACCTCAGCCGCAAGACCGTCAACTTCGACGAACTACAGACCGTCGTCCTGGACGAGGCCGACGAGATGCTCGACATGGGTTTCGCCGAGGACATCGAGTCGATCATGGACTCCGTCCCCGCGAAGCGACAGACCGTCCTGTTCTCCGCGACCCTGCCCGCGCGCATCAACGGGCTGGTGAGCAAGTACCTCAACGATCCGGTGAAGGTCCGTATCCAGCGCGACGCCAGCTCCGCGGAGACCGCCAAGGTGCGCCAGGTCGCCTATCTCGTCCCGCGCCAGCACAAAGCGTCCGCGCTGGGCCGGCTGCTCGATCTCGAGGCCCCCACCGCGGCCGTCGTGTTCTGCAAGACCCGCGACGAGGTCGACACCCTTGGCGAGACCCTGACCGCCCGCGGCTATCGCGCCGAAGC
>JBDTFN010000237.1:0-5546 GCA_039937915.1 Jatrophihabitans sp.
CGAGGTCGCCGGCTGCGCCTGGGCCACCGACCGCTCCGCCGTCGTCGTCAACTCGTTCAGCAAGTACTTCTCGATGACCGGCTGGCGGATCGGGTGGCTGCTCGTCCCAGACGACCTGCTCGACGCCGTCGAGCGGCTGACCGGCAACTTCACCATCTGCCCGCCGACGCTGTCCCAGCTGGGAGCGGTAGGGGCGTTCGACGCCTACGACGAACTGGACGCCAACGTGGCCCGGTACGGGCAGAACCGGCAGCGCCTGCTCGACGCGCTGCCGGGAATCGGGCTGGACCGCCTCGCCCCCGCCGACGGTGCCTTCTACGTCTACGCCGACGTGTCGCGGTGGACGGAGGATTCGATGGGCTTCGCGTCCCGGTTGCTCGCCGACACCGGGGTCGCGGTCGTTCCGGGCCTGGACTTCGACCCGGTCGAAGGGCACAAGTTCATCCGGATGTGCTTCGCCGGCGACGGGGACGACATCGTGCGCGCAGTGGAACTCATGGGAGGCTGGCTCGCTCGCAACTGAGCGCCCATCCTCAGCGGGGTGGGCCGTTCGTAGCCGGTACGGCGTGAAGGACCTCGACCTCGTCGCCGACCCGGATCGTTGCGCCCGGGTTGTCGGGGATGAGGTCCATCCCGAACCAGGTTGCGCCGTCCCAGCGCCGGTGCTTCGCCAACGACGCGATGGGTTCCTTGCTCGTCTCCGCGCTAACCGGATCGACCATCGTCATGACGCAGCGGGGGCAGCCCTTGACGACCCGGAACTGCGCCTCGCCGATGCGGATCTGGCGCCAGCCGTCCTCCTCCCACGCCGCGCTGCCGGAGACCACCACGCTGGGGCGGAACCGGATTATCGGTAGCGGGCCCTCGTCGGCGCGCGGCCCCGCCGCGATGAAGTCGTTCAACGCGTCCAAGGACGCGGTCGGGATGAGGTGCAGCGGATAGCCGTCGGCGAAGGAGACGCGATCATCCGGGCCGGCGAAGTCCTGGCTCGGACGCCGCCGGGTCGGGTCGTCGAGGTACACCAGCCGGGCGGGCAACCCGAGCACGGTGCTGAAGAAATCGTGGGCCGCGTCGGCCGCCGGAGTGGCGTCCAGGGTGGTCTTCCAGACGCTGACCGGAACGAGACCGGCCGATGATCCGGGCACGTCGACCTCGAGCGCGTTCGCGTCGGGGCTGACGAACGAGAGTCCGCCGTCGGGTCGGAGCGTCGGCATCACCAGCAGCAGCCGGGGATGCTCACGCGCGGTGATCAGCACACCGTCCTCGTCCACGATCATCCAGCGGCGGTCGCCCGCGAGCCCCCAAGGCTCGACGAGAGCATCGCGTAGCGACTGCCCCCGGCAGGACTTGACGGGGAAGCGGTTGATCTCGCTCAGACGCACGCGGTCAGGGTATGCGCCTTCGCCTACCGAGGAGTCTGTCCCGGGACGCGTCGCGGTCAACTGCGGCGTCGGGATGACCTTGCGGGATCTCCCTCCCTCGGGCTACAACGGGCCTATGTACGAGATCGCCGAACAGGTGCGCGAGTGGTCGTCCGCGGGGCGTGAGGTGCGCCTGGCGCAGATCGTGGCCAGCCGGGGGTTCAGTTCCCGCGACCATGGGGCCACCCTGGCCTGGACCGAGGGCGCCGAACCCGTCGGCTCGTTGCTGGACGGATTGCTGCGCGTCCCCGTCGAGGGGAGCGGGCTGGTCGAGGTCACCATCACCGACTCGGACGCCGGCGTCCGCGGACTGTCCTGCGGCGGGCAGGCGACGGTGCTCGTGCTGACCGCGAGCAGCTACCCGGTCGACGTGTGGGACCGGCTCATCGCGCGCGAACCCCTGTGCCTGGTGACCTCGGTACCCGACGCCGGCGCGGTCGAGACCCGAGCGTTCACGCCGGACACGATTCGGCAGACCGACGAGTACGACGGCGACGTACCCCGACTGTTCGCCCGGGGCACGAGCACGACGGTGCTGCTCGAGGGCGAGGGCGTGCGACACGCCGTCGTGTCGTTGTGGCCGGTGCCGACCATGCTGGTCGTCGGGGACGGGCTCATCGCCGATGCACTCGTCGGCGCCGCGAGCTTCCTGGGCTGGACCGCGCAGGTCGTCGGCGAGGCGGACGCCGCGGAGGCGGCCATCGCCTCGCTGCGACGTAGTGACGCGGTGGTCGTGCTGAGCCATGACCGGGTCGTCGACGGGCCGTCTCTCGCTGCGGCTCTGCGCTCGCGCGCGGGCTACGTCGGCGCCCTCGGCGCTCGCCGGACACAGGCAGCGCGCCGGGATTGGCTGCTCGAACACGACGTCGCGCACACCGACATCGATCGCGTCCACGGGCCGGCCGGGCTCGACATCGACGCCCACACACCGAGCGAGATCGCGGTGTCGATCGTCGCCGAGATCCTGGCCGTCCGCTCCGAATCCGCCGGCGGGAACCTGCGGGACCGTCCCGGCCCGGTCCACACCACCGGCGTCAACGCACCTCCACCGCGCTACGAGCACCGAACGCCGCGCGTACGACCGGAAAGCGCGTGATCGGACGTCTGCAGCTCAGCGGCTGACGAGCAACTGCCGGAACGCGGCCAGCCGGGCCGGCGTGGAGTTCCCCTTCGCCACCCAGTCGTCGAGGTGGCACCCGTCGGCGGTGGGGCCGTGCTCGCAGCCGGGCATGCATTGGTTCGCGCCGTCCTCGAGATCGGGGAACGCCCACAGCAGGTCGTCCGGGGTCACGTGCGCCAAGCCGAAGGAGCGCACCCCCGGGGTGTCGATGACCCAGCCGGACCCACCGGGCAGCCGCAACGACACCACCGATGACGACGTGTGCCGGCCCTTGCCGATGGCGCTGACCGTGCCGGTCGCGCGGTCCGCCGTCGGGACGAGCGCGTTGATCAACGTCGACTTGCCGACCCCGGAGTGACCCACGAACACCGTCTGGTGCCCGACGAGTTGCGCGGTCAGCGCGTCGATGGACCCACCCTGCCGGGTGACGAAGGCCGGGACGTCGAGGGCGGCATAACGCTCTTGGACGGCCTCCGGAGTCGCGAGGTCGGACTTGGTCAGACAGAGGATCGGCTCGATGCCCTCGGTCAGGGCCGCGATGAGGCAGCGGTCGATGAAGCCGAAGGAGGGTTCGGGGTCGGCGAGCGCGGACACGATGAGCAATTGGTCGGCGTTGGCGACGATGACCCGCTCGGTCGGGTCGTTGTCGTCGGCGGTGCGACGCAGGACGGTCTCCCGCTCGTCGCGGCGCACGATGCGGGCCAGCGTGTCCGGTTCGCCGGACAGGTCGCCGACCACGCCGACCCGGTCGCCGACGACCATCGACGTCCGGCCGAGTTCACGCGCGCGCATGGTGTTCAGTTCCAGACCGTTGACCAGGACTCCGTACCGGCCCCGGTCGACGGCGAAGACCATGCCGGTCTCGGCGTTGTCGTGCGACGGACGCTGCTTGGAACGTGGCCGGGTGCCGCGGGGGTTCGCGCGCGACCGGACGTCGTCCTCGTCCATCCGGTCCGTGTCGCGCCGTGCCATCAGCCGCCCAGCAGTGAGGTCCACATGCCGGGGAAGTCCGGCAGGGTCTTGGACGTGCAGCCGATGTCGTCGACCTCGATACCGTCGACGGCCAGACCCAGCACCGCGCCGGCAGTGGCCATCCGATGATCGGCGTAGGCATGCCAGGTGGTGGCGTGCAACGGCCGCGGGACGATCACCAGACCATCGGACAGCTCGGTCACCTCGCCACCGGCTGCGGTCAGCTCGGTGGACAGTGCGGCGAGCCGGTCGGTTTCGTGGCCGCGCAGATGACCGATTCCGCGCAGCGCCGACGGCGTATCGGCGAGGGCGGCGAGGGCGGCCAGCACGGGGGTCAACTCGCCGACCTCGTGCAGATCGACGTCCAGCCCGGTGAACTGGTCCCCGCCACGCACGGTCAGACCGGCGTCGTCGAGGCTGACCTCGGCACCCATCCGGACGAGCAGGTGACGCAGCGCGTCCCCGGCCTGGGTCGTCCGGGTCGGCCAGTGCGAGACCGTGACCGTGCCGCGGGTGACGAGAGCAGCGGCCAGGAACGGGGCGGCATTGGACAGATCCGGCTCGATGACGCGGTGCCCGGCAGCGACCGGGCCGGGCCGCACCTGCCACACACCGTCCGCGGACTGTCCGGCGTCCACGCCCGCACGCCGCAGGACCTCGAGGGTCATCTCGATATGTGGCAGGGACGGAACGGCTCCCGGGCCGCGGTGCGTGACCTCGATGCCCTTGTCGTAGCGCGCGGCGGCCAGCAGGAGTCCGGACACGAACTGCGAGGACGCCGATGCGTCGATGTGGACGCTGCCACCCGGTGCGTTGCCCGTTCCCCGGATGGTGAACGGCATCCGGTCGCGTCCGTCGTCCTCGACCTGTACGCCGGCCTGGCGCAGCCCGTCCAGCAGGGTGGCCATCGGCCGCTCCCGGGCGTAGGCGTCACCGTCGAACCGGACCGCCCCGTCAGCGAGGGCAGCCAGCGGCGGGACGAAGCGCATGACCGTGCCGGCCAGGCCGGTGTCGACGTCACCGCCGTGCAGCGCGCCGGGGGTGACGATCCAGTCGGAACCGTCATCGGTGATGCCGACCCCGAGCGTGCGCAGGGCCTGGGCCATCAGCAGCGTGTCGCGGGCCTGCAGCGCACCCTCGAGCCGGGACGGGCCCTCGGCGACCGCGGCGAGCAGTAGCAGACGGTTGGTCAGCGACTTCGACCCCGGGACGACGATCGTCGCCGAGACCGCCCGGCTCGCCCGGGGAGCCACCCACGTCTGCATGGCACACAGTCTGCCGTAGACGATCGGCCCCGACCTTGTAATCTGCGATCCTCACGCGGCGGACGTCGCGGCGGCAGGAGGAGCGGGTCATGGGCTTCATCGACAAGGTGCGCGGCCAGTTCATCGACATCGTCGAGTTCCTGGACGACAGCCGGGACACGCTCGTCTGGCGATTCCCGCGTCAGGGCAACGAGATCAAGATGAACGCGAAGCTCGTCGTGCGCGAAGGACAGGTCGCGGTCTTCGAGAACGAAGGCCAGATCGCGGACGTCTTCACGCCCGGGACGTACACGCTCGAGACGAAGAACCTGCCTATCCTGAGCACGCTGAAGGGCTGGAAGTACGGCTTCAACTCACCGTTCAAGGCCGAGGTCTACTTCGTCGGGACGCGCCTGTATACCGACTTCAAGTGGGGGACGCAGAATCCGATCACGCTTCGGGATGCCGAGTTCGGCATGGTGCGCCTGCGCGCGTTCGGGGCCTACGCCATCCAGGTCGTGGACGCGACGAAGTTCCTGCGCCAACTGGTCGGCACCGACCCGCAGTTCCGCACCGAGGAGGTCGCGGAGTTCCTGCGCCAGACCATCGTCGGGCAGGTCGCCACCGCCCTGGCCTCGGCTAAGATCCCGATGCTCGACCTTGCCGCGAACCAGCAGCAGATCGCCACCGGGCTGGCCGGCACCCTGACGCAGAACCTCGCCGACATGGGCATCAGCGTCCCGCGCTTCGTGATCGAGAACGTCTCCCTGCCGCCGGACGTCGAGGCAG
>JBDTFN010000238.1:0-7457 GCA_039937915.1 Jatrophihabitans sp.
TTCGCGACCGGCGACAAGGCCGAAGAGGCCCGCGCCGCCGGGGCCGACAAGGTCGGCAGTGACGACCTCATCCAGGAGATCACCGACGGATTCCTCGACTTCGACGCCGCCATCGCGACGCCGGATCAGATGGCCAAGGTCGGCCGGATCGCCCGCGTGCTCGGCCCGCGTGGACTGATGCCGAACCCGAAGACCGGCACCGTCACGCCGGACGTCAGCAAGGCCGTCGCCGACATCAAGGGCGGCAAGATCAGCTTCCGGGTTGACAAGCAGGCCAACCTGCACCTGATCATCGGCAAGGCGTCGTTCTCCACTGAGGCACTCGTCGAGAACTATGCGGCTGCGCTCGAGGAGATCCTGCGGGCCAAGCCGTCCGCGGCCAAGGGGAAGTACGTCAAGAAGGTCACCTTCTCGACCACCATGGGGCCCGGCGTGCCGGTCGACTCCAACCGCTTCCGAAACCTGCTCGAGGACGCCGCACCGCAGGCCTGAGAAGGCCCACCGGCACGGTGCCAAGATCAGGTACCGTCCACGACGCCTCGCCACCGCGGTCGAGGTGGTGAGGAGCCGGTGCCCGTGTTGCGCAAGCGTGTCGGTCTGGCCGCAACCCTGGTTCTGCTCGCCACCTCGGTGGTCATCAGTGCGCCAGGGGCGGCATCCGCGGCGACGCCGGATGCCACGACCTACACGGCGGTTGCGCCCACGCGGGTGCTGGACACCCGCGATGGAACCGGGCAGCCGACGTCCGGCCCGATCGCCGGGAACTCGACCATTGTCTTGCCCCTTGCGGGAGTCACGCCGATTCCCGCGAACGCGACGGCGGTCGCCCTGAACCTGACTGCGGTACAGGCGACCGGAGTGGGTTACCTGTCGGCCTACCCGGCAGGGGGGAGCGTCCCGACGGTGTCGACCGTCAACTTCGTCTCCGGCGAGACCGTCGCCAACCTTGCGGTGGTGAAGATCGGCGCCAACGGTGCGATCGATATCGCCAACGGTTCGGCGAGCCCGGTCGATGCGCTGGCCGACGTCTCGGGGTACTTCGTGCCGAGCGGGACCACTGCTCAGGGCGCATTCGTGCCGCTGGCACCGAGTCGCATCCTGGACACCCGACCGGCCGGCGTCGCGGGCGGCAGCGTCACCGCGTTGCCGGTGACCAGCCACGGGGTCCCGGCCGGCGTGTCGGCGGTCGTGCTCAACCTGACCGTGGACGGTCCGACGAACTACGGCTACGTGTCGGCGTATGCCGACGGTGGCGCGCAACCGGCCACCTCGAGCATCAACTTCGCACCCAAGCAGACCGTCGCGAATCTCGTGGTAGCGCCCGTCGGGGCCGACGGCACGGTCGATCTGAAGAACGGGGCGGTCGGACGGCTGGGGCTGATCGCCGACCTCGCCGGGTACGTCATGGGCGGCGATCCACTCTCCTTCGGAACTCTCGGCTCGCTTGCCCCGACCCGACTGCTCGACACCCGCGCCGGCGTCGGTGCGGCCGAGAAGCTGGTGCCCTCGGGCCAGTCGGTGTCGCTCACGGTGACCGGGCGGGGTGGAGTGCCGCTCACCAACGTTTCGGCGGTCGTGCTGGAGGTCACCGCGGCCACGACGAGCGGGCCTGGTTACGTGACGGCGTTCGGCGACGGCAACCCGCAGCCCTCGGTGTCCAACCTGAACATCGTGCCTCACCAGAACTCCGCGAACCTGGTGCTCGCCCCGGTCGGAGCTGACGGCAAGGTCCAGCTCTACAACGGATCGAACCGTCCGATCGACCTGATCGCGGACGTCTCGGGCTATGTGCTCAACACGAACCTTGCTGTCCCGAGTACGTCGGCCGCCCATTACGTCCGTGACCTGTCCAAGCTCAGCGGCTACGCGTGCGCCGATGCGCAAGCCGGATCGAAATTGGTGCTGCTGGACATCGGCGCGCAGGCCAACGACAAGTCCGGAGTTGTGCTGACCGTGACGGACACCAAGGTGTCCTACGCCGACCTCGTCACGGCCGTGCAGGGCTATCTGAACGGGTTCGCGGCGTGCAAGACCGCGCCGGCGACGATCGCGGTGGGGACGAACAACGACGCCCAGGACTGGACTGGCTATCCGGCGGCGGCCCGCGGAGCGGACTGGGCGAACAAGGTCGTCGATGCACTCAACGCCCCTGCGAACATCACGATCGCGGGCGCGGCCGACATCGAGGCCGGTTTCGGTACGAACAAGGAATCCGACGCGCAGGGCTGGGAGACCGCGTACCTGAAGAACACCCCGGCCGGGCTGATCTACAACGGCTCCGCCGACGGCTGCTCCACCGTCTACGGCACGGTGGGCGCTGTGTGCAACAACGGGTGGACGCAGGCCCAGTATTACCAACTGACGCACAACGGCACTCGTATCCGGGCCCTTCCGCAGATCTACTACACCGCGCAGGCCACGCAATGGGCCAACATCGACGCGACCGGCGGGAAGGGCATGACCTTCGCCGGTTCGCTCACCCAGTTCGGCGTCGCCTGCGGCGCGGACTGCGCGATGTCGCCGAGTGCCGGGTGGGCCGCGCTCTACCACGCATTGTCGACGATCGTGGCAACGCCGGACCTGCCTGCGGTCGTCGATCTACGCGTCAACTGACCCGGGCCGACGCCAGCACGCGGCCACCGAGTTGGCGAGTACCGACGCGCTCGCGTAGCCTGACCAACGATCCAACCGAAGACCGCTGGTCGTCGCGTGCGCACACGCGATGAGAGCCCCGGAGCGCCGGAGCGACCCGCGCAGGATGGACGGTTCGGCCCGCATCTGTGCCGCCCCGTGCGCCCTGCGCCGGGGCGTTTTCCGTTTCTCGGGGCGCCAGCTCGAGATGAGAAACGAGAGGAGGTAGCACATGCCGGAAACTTCGAATTCCCGGCTGACGCCGAACCCCGAGAAGATCTCTGCCGTTGCCGAGATCACCGAGCACTTCACCTCATCCTCGGCGGCAGTCGTCACCGAGTACCGAGGATTGTCGGTCAAGCAGATCACCGATCTGCGCCGCGCCCTGGGCCGCGACACGACGTACTCAGTCGTGAAGAACACGCTCACCAAGCGTGCGGCAGCAGAGGCAGGCGTTCCGATCGACGACAGCCTGCTGATCGGCCCGACGGCCATCGCGTTCGTCAAGGGCGATGCCGTAGAGGCAGCCAAGGGCCTGCGCGACTTCGCCAAGGCCAACCCGCTACTGGTGATCAAGGGCGGGGTGCTGGACGGCAAGGCCCTCAGCGCCGCCGAGATCAACCAGATCGCCGACCTGGAGTCGCGTGAGGTGCTGCTGGCGAAGGTTGCCGGCGGACTGAAGGCACTCCCGACGCGTGCTGCGGGCCTGTTCCAGGCTCCGCTGTCGCAGATGGCGCGCCTGGCTGCTGCTCTGCTGGAGAAGAAGCCCGCCGAGGATGCCGCTCCTGCGGCCGAGCCCGCCGACGCCGCTCCTGCGGCCGAGGATGCCGAGCCCGCCGAGTCCGCTGCCGAGGTACCCGCGGCCGAGGAACCGGCCGCCGTCGACGCACCCACCGAGGTCGCCGACACCCCCGCCGAGCCGGCGGAGTAACCCCACCGCTTATCCGCTGTCGCGGACAGGCACTCGCTACTCCGCTCTCGCGGACGTGCACCGATGTAGCCGGCTCACCCGGCAACGAAGGAAAGGACGCCAATCATGGCGAAGCTCAGCACCGATGACCTGCTCGACGCGTTCAAGGAGATGACTCTCCTTGAGCTCAGCGAGTTCGTGAAGCAGTTCGAGGAGACGTTCGACGTCACCGCCGCTGCACCCGTCGCGGTTGCCGCGGCCGGTGGCGGCGCTGCTCCGGCCGAGGAAGCCGCCGAGCAGGATGAGTTCGACGTCATCCTCGAGGCTGCCGGCGAGAAGAAGATCCAGGTCATCAAGGAGGTGCGCACGCTCACGAGTCTCGGTCTGAAGGAGGCCAAGGACCTCGTCGACGGCGCGCCGAAGCCGGTCCTGGAGAAGGCCAACAAGGAGACCGCCGAGAAGGCCAAGGCTGCCCTCGAGGCCGCCGGCGCGACGGTCACCGTCAAGTAGTTCGCAGCACCGCGCCCAGCCTCACCGCGCATGTGCGACTCGAAGGGGCGGCCCGCCATCGGCGGGTCGCCCCTTCGCTGCGTCCGCGTTCAGCGGGGCATCCCGAGGCTTTCGCGCAGGGATGGCGCCCACCGGACCGCGCCGACCACCTCCCCGCCGCCGATGATCGCGGGCGCCGACCAGCTACGGACCGCCGGCCCATCAAAGCCCCAGTAGGTCAGGGCCGCAGCCAGTAACGGCGGCAGGGCACGCGCCGAACCGTCGGCGACCTTCGCCGCGAAGGCCCGGCCGTCGGGCAGGGCCGCGGCCCAGACCCCCTCCGCTCCGTCCTTGGCGATGAGCCCGTCCACCTCCGCCAGCAGATCCGACACCGCTCGCGCCGACCCACCCACCAAGCGTGGATGGCTCCTCATCGCGGTCACGACGCGAGTTGCGAACGGATCGCGCGCTGTCGTCAGGGCCGAGAACCCCTGGGCGAGCGATCGCAGGGGCAGCGCGTGCGCGGGAGCGCCGCACCCGTCCACGGCCGTGAACGTGATCGGTGCCCCGCATCGTGATTCCAGTTCGATGGCGATGGCTCGCTGGATCGGATGCTCCGGTGCGAGGTAGGAGGCGAGGTCCCAGCCGTTGCGAACCGACGTCGCCACCATCGCCGCGTGTTTGCCCGAGCAGTTGTGGCACACCGCGGCCGGTCGGCCGCCACTGACCAAGTAGGCCGCGAGCGCGTCGGCACCACTGGGTAGCGCGGCCGGGCATCGCAGGGCCGACTCGTCGAGTCCCGCCGCTTCCAGCACTGCCCGGACGGTGTCGAGGTGCACCCGTTCGCCGTCGTGACTGGCGCAGGCCAGCGCCACCTCGGCAGAGTCACCGCTGAACCCGGCGCGCAGCAGGGCGACGGCCTGCAGGGGCTTCCACGAGGATCGGGCGAAGACCGTCTGCTCGGGATCTCCGAGCGCGGCGGCCGTCGTCCCGTCCGCCCCGAGCAGCACGACCGTGGCGCGATGGGTCGATTCGACCAGGTCGCCGCGGGTCACCTCCAGGGCGATGGGACCGTCGTTTCGGGTCATGGAACCGACGATAATCCGCCTGCGGACACCGCCCGTCCCCCGGCTGAGCAATCAGGCGCAAAGCTCGGGTCATCTGGCAGCGCGAACCAAGCGGAAGTGTGCGACTCTAAGTCGCCCCGCGCGTTACCAATGAGTAGCGGACTCGTTGAATCTCGGTAACGCCGGTCACCGTGTGCTCTTCGGCACCGCGGTGCGAACGTGAGGAAGGAACTGCTCGTGGGTGTGGAGGTTGCGGTCCACGATCTGACGAAGTCCTTCGGACGGCAGACGATCTGGGGTGACGTCACGCTGACCCTGCCTCCGGGCGAGGTGTCGGCGCTGCTCGGGCCATCGGGTACCGGCAAGTCAGTGTTCCTGAAGTCGCTGATCGGGCTGCTGAAGCCCGACAAGGGTTCTATCGTCATCCGCGACGTCGACATCGCGCGGTGCAGCGAGTCCAAGCTGTACGAGACGCGCAAGCTGTTCGGCGTGCTGTTCCAGGACGGCGCACTGTTCGGTTCAATGAACCTGTTCGACAACGTGGCCTTCCCTCTGCGCGAGCACACCCGAAAGGGCGAGCGGGAGATCAAGGACATCGTCCTCGAAAAGATGGACATGGTCGGCCTGAACGGCGCCGAGGGCAAGCTCCCGGGAGAGATCTCCGGCGGTATGCGCAAGCGCGCCGGCTTGGCCCGTGCGCTGGTGCTCAACCCCGAGATCATCCTGGTGGACGAGCCTGACTCCGGACTGGACCCGGTGCGCACGACCTACATCAGCCAGCTGTTCCTGGACATCAACGCCGCGACCGACTCGACGTTCCTCATCGTCACCCACAACATCAACATGGCGCGGACGGTGCCCGACAACCTGGGCATGCTGTTCCGTCGCGAGCTGGTGATGTTCGGTCCGCGCGAGGTACTGCTCACCAGCGAGGAACCGGTGATCAAGCAGTTCATGAACGGCACCATGAATGGCCCCATCGGCATGTCCGAGGAGAAGGACGCCAGCCAGATGGCTGCGGAGCAGGCCTTGTTCGCCGCAGGGCTCAACGCCGGCGGCGACGACGTCTCGGGCGTTCCGACGCAGATGTCGTGCAGCCCAGGCATGCCCGAGCGCAAGGCCTTGGGCCGACGGCGCCAGCGGGTGCTGGACCTCATGCACACCCTGCCGCAACCCGCTCAGGAAGCGATCAAGAAGTTGATGGCCGAAGAGGACGAACTCGCCCGCGGCCGGCAGACCGACAGCAATAACAAGAACAACGCAGACACGGCGCCCCGTGCGCCCCATCCCCAACCGACGCCGGCCGGGCGCGGCTGATGCCGTCCCTATCTCCTGTCGGGGGCGTCAAACAGGCCGGGCGGCTGTTCGCGCTGTTCCTCGACGTCGGGCGGATGACGTTCAAACGTCCGTTCCAGTTCCGCGAGTTCATCCAGCAGACCTGGTTCATCGCCAGTGTCACCATCATGCCGACGATCCTCGTGACGATCCCCTTCGGTGCGGTCATCGCTTTGGAACTGGGCACGCTCGCTCGTCAGATCGGCGCCCAGTCGTTTACCGGCGCGGCGAGCGTCCTGGCGATCATTCGCGAGGCCAGTCCCATCGTGGTCGCGCTGCTGATCGCCGGCGCCGGCGGATCGGCCATCTGCGCCGACCTCGGCTCGCGCAAGATCCGTGACGAGATCGACGCCATGGAGGTCCTGGGCATCTCGCCGGTCCAGCGTCTCGTCGTCCCACGGGTCCTGGGCTGCATGCTTGTCGCCTTGGCCCTGAACGGTGTCGTGTCGGTCGTCGGTACAGCAGGCGGCTACTTCTTCAACGTGGTGCTGCAAGGCGGTACGCCCGGTGCCTATCTGGCCAGCTTCTCTGCGCTCGCCCAACTGCCCGACCTCTGGGCGGGCGAGATCAAGGCGCTCATCTTCGGTCTGTTGTCGGGCGTGGTCGCCTCGTACAAGGGACTCAATGCCGGTGGCGGCCCGAAGGGCGTCGGGGACGCAGTGAACCAGTCGGTGGTCATCACCTTCATGCTGCTGTTCGCGGTCAACTTCGTGATTACGGCCGTGTACTTCCAGGTCGTCCCGGCCAAGGGCACCTGAGATGGCCACCGACCTCATCGCCTCGGCCCGCAAGGCGGTCACCGCACCGCTGGGCGTGCTGGACCAACTCGGCGATCAGCTTTCCTTCTACGGCCGCGCTCTGGCGTGGACGCCCCGAACGATCCGGCGCTACAAGAAGGAGACGCTGCGACTGCTCGCCGAGGTTGTCTTCGGCAGCGGTTCGCTGGCCATCATCGGCGGCACCGTCGGCGTCATCGGCTTCCTGTGCTTCTTCACCGGGACCGAGGTCGGCCTGCAGGGCTACGC
>JBDTFN010000239.1:0-7517 GCA_039937915.1 Jatrophihabitans sp.
GGCGCGCACGACGAGGCGTGGGAGATCCTGCAGCAGTACCGCGATGCGCTGGACGCCATGGTGCTCGAGCTCGTGGAGAAGGAGACGCTCACCAAGGTTGACCTCGAACGCATTCTCGAATCGGTCCACAAGCGTCCGCCGCACAGCACCTTCAGTGCTTTCGGCAAGCGGACGCCCAGTGATCGCCCGCCGATCGACATCCCGCCGTCGCTGCGCAAGCCGTCGCCGAACGGGACACACAGCGCGGCGAACAACGGCTCGAGCAACGGCAACGGTGCGAACGGCTCGGACGGGAAGGCCATCCCGGGCGTGACCCCGGACGCGACCGCCCCGCAGCCGCCCAGCTCCCGTCAGAGCGGCTATTTCGGTCCGTCAGACGGCGATTCGCAGCCGTCACAACCTTACGGCGGCTATCCGCCCCTAAGCGGGCAGTCATACGACAACCCGACAGGGAGCGGTAATTGAGCCAGTCGTCTGCGGTCGGCATGGACCTGCCGCGTGCCGAAGCCGCCGTCCGTGAACTGCTGATCGCGGTCGGCGAGGATCCTGACCGCGACGGCCTGCGTCGCACTCCGGAACGGGTCGCGAAGGCCTACGCCGAGGTGTTCGGCGGCCTGCACATCAATCCTGACGACGTGCTCGAGACGACCTTCGACGAGAACCACGACGAGTTGGTCCTGATCAAGGACATCCCGATGTTCTCGACCTGCGAGCACCACCTCGTCCCATGGCACGGGACCGCCGCGGTCGGCTACATCCCGGGCGAGGACGGCCGGATCACCGGGCTGTCGAAGCTGGCGCGCCTCGTCGACCTCTATGCGCGACGCCCGCAGGTCCAGGAGCGGCTCACCAGCCAGGTCGCCGACGCCATGGTCCGGGTGCTGGAGCCGCGCGGCGTCATCGTCGTCATCGAGGCCGAACACCTGTGCATGTCCATGCGCGGAATCCGTAAGCCCGGTGCGCGCACGATCACCTCGGCTGTCCGCGGGCGGTTCAAGGACGACCCGCGGACGCGTGCCGAGGCGCTCAGCCTCATCGTCGGCCGATAAGCGGTGACCGCGCTCCCGACGCGGCGCGACCGCATCACGGTGCTCGGTGTGCTGAACACCACGCCCGACTCCTTCTCCGACGGCGGTCTGCACGCCGGGGTGGACGCGGCGGTAGAGCACGGGCTGCGGCTCTGGCGCGAGGGGGCCGACATCGTCGATGTCGGTGGGGAATCCACCCGTCCGGGCGCCCAGCGCGTGGACGAGGACGAGGAGCGGCGTCGGGTGCTCCCCGTCATCGCAGGGCTCGCAGCCGAGGGCGTCGTCGTGTCCGTCGATACCTATCGCGCTGCGGTGGCCGAGGCGGCCCTCGCCGCAGGTGCGAGCATCGTCAATGACGTCTCGGGCGGCCTCGCCGATCCGGCGATGCTGCCGGTTGTCCGAGCCGCGGGCTGCCCGTGGATATTGATGCACTGGCGTGGGCACGCCGATCGGATGGCCGAGCACGCGGTGTACGACGATGTCGTGGCCGACGTCCGGGCCGAACTCCTGACCCGGGTGGACGCGGTGCTGGCCGCTGGGGTGGCGCAGTCGCAGCTGGTGATCGACCCCGGCCTGGGCTTCGCCAAGACGGCCACGCACAACTGGGCCCTGCTGGCGCAGCTGTCCGCGCTGGTCGAACTGGGCCTGCCGGTGCTGATCGCGGCGTCCCGCAAATCCTTCCTGGGTCGCCTGCTGGTCGACTCCGAGGGCGATCCGCGTCCCGTGGACGACCTCGAGGACGCCACGACCGCGATCACCGTTCACTGCGCGGCCGCCGGGGTGTGGGGGGTGCGAGTGCACGACGTCCGACCGTCGGTCGATGCGGCGCTGGTGGCTGCGGCGATCCGGGACGCGCGCCCATGAGCGAACTCGGCGCTGAAGGCTCGGGCGACCTCATTGCGCTGTCCGGGCTCACCGTGCGCGGCCATCACGGTGTGTTCGACTTCGAGCGTCGCGACGGTCAGGATTTCGTCGTCGATGTGGTTCTCGAGGTCTCCACCGTAGCTGCGGCCCGATCCGACGAACTGACCGACACGATCCACTACGGCGAACTGGCGCAGGGCCTCGCCGCCGTCCTGGCCGGTGAACCGGTGAACCTGCTCGAGACCCTGGCGCAGCGCCTGGCCGCGGTGTGCCTGGCCGACCGACGGGTGAGTGCAGCTACCGTCACGGTCCATAAACCACAGGCCCCGATCCCGTTGACCTTCGCCGACGTCGCGGTCACGATTCGTCGCGAGCGGGCATCGTGAACCGGGCAGTCCTGGCGTGACCCGAGCAGTTCTGTCCATCGGTGCCAACCTGGGCGATCGGCGGAGCCGGTTACAGGGGGCGGTGGACGCGTTCCGTCCCTGGCTGCGCGCCGTGTCTGCGGTGTACGAGACGCCTCCGTGGGGCCCGATTGCACAGGGCCCCTACCTCAATGCGGTGCTGCTGGCCGAGGATCCGGGCGCCGATCCCGGATTGTGGTTGCAGCGCGCGCAGGCGGCCGAGCAGGTGGCCGGACGGACCAGAGCGGTCCGCTGGGGTCCGCGAACCCTGGATGTCGATGTGGTGACCGTCTACGGCGACGGGGGCGGAGCCGAGATTGTCAGTGCCGACCCCGACCTCACCCTGCCCCATCCGCGGGCTCAGGATCGAGCGTTCGTCCTGGTGCCCTGGTCGGCGCTCGACCCGTTGGCCTTGCTGCGCGAGCGCGCGGTGCGCGACTGGCTTGCCGCGCTGCCCGCGGCCGACGTCGCGGGGGTCCAGCCCTATCCGGCCGTGCTGACGTGAACGGGTCGCCGGGTCTGCGCCGCACGACCGTCAACGACCTCGCGGTGCCCTTCGCCCTGGTCGGCGGTGCGGTGTACGTGCTGCTGCGGTTCTCCTACAGTTCGTTGCCGCCGCTCAAGGTGCTTATCGCGGCCCCGCTGGCCGCGCTGGCCGCGGCCGAGTTCGTAGCCGCGCGCCGAGTGCGGGCCGCCGTTCGTCACGACCCGAACGCCAAGGTGATGGCGGCGATCGTCATCGCCCGCTGTGTGGCGCTGGGCAAGGCCTCGTCGCTGGTCGGTGCGGGTGTGGCCGGGGCCGCAGCGGCGCTGCTGATTCGGCTCGTCCCAGACCTGGGGCAGGTCGACGTCGCCGGCCACGACGCGATCGTCGCGGCATTCGTGCTCGGGTCCGCGGGCCTCATCGTCGGGGCCGGGTTGCTCCTCGAACGAGCCGGCGTGGACCCTGGCAACGATGATTCGCCCCGTCCGCGCGCGTGAACGCGTGAGGTCTCTGAGAGCTTCGCCAGCGGATCGGGCGATGGAGTCGGTCGTGGCTAAACTGGCCCGGTGCCACGCCCAGACGCCCCCCCGCTCACCCGAGGTGTCGTCCTTCGCGGAATCGGATTTGCCGTAGCAGTGATCCTCAGCGCGGTGGCCGTGTGGCTGATCGCGACGAGCACCACCGTGAGAAGCAACCACTTAGGCATCGTGACAGGGCTGTGGGGAGTCTTGATCGGGGCGTTCTCGATGTTCGGCGCGCGACGCACCACCCTGTTCGATGAGCCCTCTGGCGACCACGATTCGGGCAGCGGGCTCGCCATTCGTGGGAACGCCGACCTCGTGCGCGCAGAGGATGCGGCCGCACGCGGGGAGTTCGAGGCCCGGCTCGAGGCCCTGATCCAGCGTGAGGTCAGTGCGACGTTCACTCGCGAGGTCTCAGGCCTACGCGGTGAGATCGCCCAACTCCGCCAGGACCTGCTCGACAAGGTCGGTGGCCAGTTGCGACTGGAGCGGATCGAGACGACGAGACTCATCGGCTCCGACCTCGAGGCGCTGCACCACGAGGTGCGGCAGCTCAAGGTTGCCAACGAGTCCGGGAGCATGGCCGAACTGTTGAGCGGCGCCACCGGACAGCGCCTCACCTCGGTACATCAGGTTGTGGAGCCCGCCCCGCCGCGCCCAGCCGACCACAAAGCGGCCGCCCGCAAGGCCGAAGCCGCGCAGCGCGCGGAGACCGAGCGGGTTGAGGCTGAGCGGGTAGACGCTGAGCGGGTGGAGGCGGAGCGTCAAGAGGCTGAGCGCGCGGACACGGAACGGGTTGAGGCTGAGCGTGCCGAAGCCGAGCGGGTAGAAGCCGAGCATGCGGCGGCCGAGACTGCCGCGGCGAAGCGCGCCGAGGGTGTGCGTCTAGAGGCTGAGCGTCAAGAGGCTGAGCGTCAAGAGGCTGAGCGTGCGGAGAAGCGTGCCGCGGCTCAGCGTGCCCAGGCTGAGCGAGTGGCCGCGCAACGCGCGGAGGCCGAACGGCAGGCTGCGAAGCGTGCTGACGCCGAGCGTGTCGAAGCCGAGCATGTCGCGGCTGCCGCGGAGGACCCTTTTGCGTCGCTTCCACGGCTCCGGCCCTTCACCGATTTCCCGCTCGACCCGACGCCGTCGACCTTGCCGGCGAGCTACACCGGGCGTCGTCGTCGTGGCAACGGGGCAGAAGTTGTCGACGAGGGCGATTCCGACGAGGGACGCCCGTCCAGCGACGTCAGTGGATCGGGTCGCCACGGCGGCAGTGTCGAGGGCGCGCCGTCCTCCGAGCGCGGACGGCGGCGACGTGCGGACGAGCGCGACGCGGGCGGGGAACTGCTGGCTACGTTATTGGCGCGGGAGACAGCCGAACGCGAAGTGGCGCCGTCCACGAGTCATTCAGGACGCTGACAGCAGGGTCTGATCCAGGGTCTGTGCCCAGCGTCGGGCGATGCCCGAGCGTCGCGCGCTGTCGTCGGTGAGCAGGTTCGCCAGCCCCAGTCCGCGGGCGAGGTCCAGCGTCGCCTGAACGCTTTCCCGCACCCCGTCCACCCGTTCGTCCACGCCGAGCAGTTCGACGACCATCCGGTGGACCTCGCGACCGATCCGGGCCTCCAGCGGCACGACGTGCTCGCGCAACTGCGGCTCGGACGCGGCGGCCACCCACAGGATCAGCGCGGCCTTGAAGTTGGTCCCGCTGTAGAGGTCCAGGACGAGCTCGACGACCGCCGCGGTATCGAGTTCCTGACGCCCCAGCGCGAGTTGGCGGCGCATCTGCTCGCCGCGTTCGTTCGTGACGTGCTCGAGCGCAGCGACGAAGAGGTCCTCGCGGGTGGGGAAGTGATGCTGCGCGGCGCCCCGGGACACCCCGGCGTGCTCGGCGACCACGGCCACGGTGCTGGCCGACCAGCCGAGCTCCGCCAGACAGGTGATGGCCGACTTGAGCAGCCGCGACCGGGTGGCCCGCGAGCGGTCCTGCTGCGGCGCGCGCTGTTCGAGGCCGGCCTCGACCATGTCGCCTACGCCTCGGCCCAGCGAGGAGCGCGCTTCTGCAGGAACGACATCATGCCCTCACGAGCCTCCTCCGAGCTGAACAGCCGGGCCGACATGGACTGCATGTCCTGCGCCCCGGCCTCGAAGCTCTCGCGGATGCGCGCCGTGGTCACGGGCTTGGTCTCGGCCAGCCCCTGCGGCGAGCACAGCCGCAACGCGTCGGTGATCGCGGTGATCTCGGCGTCCAGATCTTCGACCACCGAACTCAGCAGGCCGCACCTCGCTGCCGCGTCGGCGTCGAACTTCTCGCCGGTCAGGTAGTACCGCGACGCGGCCCTTTCGGTCATCCGGCCCAGCGTCGTCAGCGAGATGATCGCCGGGGCGAGACCGAGCCGGACCTCGGTGAACGCGAAGGTGGACCTCGACGCGGCCACCGCGATGTCGCTCGCCCCGATGATGCCGAGCCCGCCGGCCCGCACCGCACCGTCGATGCGCGTCACCACTGGTTTGGGCAACTCCACGATGGCTCGCATCAACCCGAGCATCCGCTGCGTCCCGGCCTGCGGACCGCCCTCGCCGGACTGCTCCTTCAGGTCCGCGCCCGCACAGAACACCGTCCCCGAGTGGGTGAGGACGACCGCGCGCACACCATCGTCGGCACCGGCCGCTTCGAGGTGCGCGCGGAGTTCGGTGACCAGCTGCGTCGATAGCGCGTTGCGGTTAGCCGGCGAATCGAGCGTGATCGTGGCGATCTTGCGCTCGAGTTCGTAATGGACGAGTTCGGTCATGGCGGCGGCCTAGTACGACTTCGGCAGGCCGAGTGAGAACTGGGCCACGAAGTTCAGGACCATCTCCCGGCTCACCGGCGCGATCCGGGCCACCCGCGCGGCGATCAACAGCGAGCCGAGCCCGTACTCGTGGGCCAGGCCGTTGCCACCGTGAGTCTGCACCGCCTGGTCGACGCACGCGATGGAGGCCTCGGCCGCGGCGTACTTGGCCATGTTGGCCGCCTCCGCTGCGCCCATGTCGTCGCCGGCGTCGTAGAGCGAGGCCGCCTTCTGCATCATCAACTTCGCCAGCTCGAGCTCGACCTTCGCCTTGGCCAGCGGGTGCGAGATGCCCTGGTGGGTTCCGATCGGCTTGCCGCCCCAGACGGCGCGGGTGTTGGCGTAGGAGACCGCCTTGTCCATCGCGTAGCGGCCCATGCCGATCGACCCGGACGCGGCCATGATGCGCTCGGGATTGAGTCCGGCGAACAGCTGGGCCAGGGCCGCGTCCTCATCGCCGATGAGGGCGTCGGCGGGCAGCCGAACGTCGTCGAGGTAGAGCATGAACTGCTTGTCCGGCATCTCGACGTCCATGTCGATCGCGGTGTACTCGAAGCCCGGCGTGTCGGTGGAGAAGACGAACAAGGCCGGTTTGAGCTTGCCGGTCTTCGAGTCCTCGGTGCGCGCGACGATGAGGATCGCGTCGGCGTGGTCGACGCCGGAGACGTAGTACTTGCGGCCGGTGAGCAGCCAGTCACTGCCGTCCCGGCGGGCCGTCGTCGTGATCTTGTGCGTGTTGGATCCGGCGTCGGGCTCGGTGATCCCGAAGGCCATGATGATCTCGCCGGACGCGAGACCGGGCAGCCAGCGCTGCTTCTGCTCCTCGGTGCCGTACTTGGCGATGATGGTGCCGTTAATGGCGGGGGAGACCACCATCATGAGCAGCCCGCAGCCGGCCGCGTTGAGTTCCTCGCCGACGATGGACAACTCGTACATGCCGGCCCCGCCGCCGCCGTACTCCTCGGGCAGGTTCAACCCGATGAAGCCACTCTTGCCGGCCTCGTTCCACAGCTCGGTCAGCGGCTCACGGGCCCGCGCGCGGGGCGCGGTGTAGTCGTGGCCGTAGCGACGACCGAGTTCACCGGCCGCCTTGCGCAGCGCGATCTGCTCCTCGGTTTCACTGAAGTTCATAGCAGTCCATTCGTCGGAGAATCATTCGGTGACGACGGCGAGCACGGCGCCGACGTCGATCTGTTGTCCTTCGGAGACCGGCAGTTCGGCGACGATGCCGTCCGCCGGTGCGTTGATCCGATGTTGCATCTTCATGGCCTCGAGCCAAAGGATCGGCTGGCCGGCCTGCACGGTGTCGCCGACCGCGACGGCGATGCGGACCACGGAGCCCGGCATGGGGGCGACCAACGAACCGGCGGCGACCTGGTCGGTGGGGTCGACGAAGCGTGGCACGC
>JBDTFN010000240.1:0-14711 GCA_039937915.1 Jatrophihabitans sp.
GACGGTGTTCGACAAGGAGTTGCGCCGGCTCGTCGAGGACCTCACCGAGACCATGTTGGACGCACCCGGTGCCGGTCTGGCTGCCCCGCAGATCGGCGTCGGCCTGCGGGTGTTCACCTACCACATCAAGGACGACGGGGGCACCGGTCACCTGGTCAACCCGGTGCTGCACTTCCCCGACGACGAGGAGCAGGACGGCCCCGAGGGGTGTCTGTCCATCCCGGGCCTCACCTTCGACTGCAAGCGCAAGGCGAACGTGATCGCGCACGGCCAAAATATGTACGGCGACCCGATCACCATCGACGGCAGCGCGATGCTCGCCCGGTGCGTGCAGCACGAGACCGATCACCTCGACGGCGTGCTGTTCATCGATCGACTCGACACCGAGACCCGTAAGGAAGCGATGCGGGCGATCCGCGAGGCGAAGTGGGCCGGCGACACCGTTCCGACCGTCAAGGTCAGTCCGCACACCGCCTTCGGCCCCCGCTAGATGCGGCTCGTCTTCGCCGGGACCCCCGCTCCGGCCGTCCCCACGCTGCGCGCGCTGCTCGACTCGCCGCGCCACGAAGTGGTCGGCGTCATCACCCGCCCGCCCGCCCGCTCCGGACGCGGTCGCACGACCTCGCAGTCGGCGGTCGGCCAACTCGCCGCCGAGGCCGGGATCCCGGTCCTGACGCCGATTCGTCCGTCCGAACCGGACTTCCTCGCCCGACTGGCCGAGCTCGCTCCGGACTGCTGCCCCGTCGTGGCCTACGGATCGCTGCTGCCGAAAACCGCTCTCGCGGTGCCTGTGCAGGGCTGGGTGAACCTGCACTTCTCCCTGTTGCCGTCCTGGCGCGGCGCCGCGCCGGTCCAGCACGCGGTGCTACGCGGCGACGACGTGACCGGCGCTACGACGTTTCGCATCGAAGAAGGCCTGGACACCGGGCCGGTCTATGGCGTCGTCACCGAGGTGATCCGTGCCGGCGACACCTCCGGCGATCTGCTCGAACGGCTCGCTTCCAGTGGAGCCGGGCTGATGCTCGCGACCATGGACGGCATCGCCGACGGCAGCCTGGTCGCCGTGCCGCAGTCGACCGACGGCGTCTCGTTCGCGCCGAAACTCACCGTCGCCGACGCGCAGATCGACTGGACCCAGCCCGGCCGGCACGTCGAACGCCTCAGTCGTGCCTGCACGCCCGCCCCGGGACCGTGGACGACCTTCCGGGACGACCGGCTCAAGCTCGGCGCCGTGTCGCTGCGCTCCGGCGCCGACCTTCGTCCCGGCGAACTTCGGGTAGCCCGCGACAGTGTCATCGTCGGCACCGGCAGCGTCGAGGTTGCCCTTGACCTCGTCCAGCCGCCTGGCAAACGCCCGATGCCCGCAGCCGATTGGGCCCGCGGCGCGCGGATCGAGAACGGTGAATTCCTTGGCTGATCGACGTCCGCCCCGACCCGGCAAAGCGAAGACCAGCCGCACCGGGACCGCCGCGCCGCGCGGTACCCAGCCGCGGCGCACGCCGGTCGATCCCGCCCGCTTCGTGGCCTGGCAACTGCTTCGTGCGGTGCAGGAGAAGGACGCCTACGCCAACCTTGTGATGCCCGGACTGCTCGCCGATCGGGGACTGTCCGGACGTGATGCCGGTCTGGCCACCGAGATCGGTTACGGGACGCTGCGCGCCCAGGGCACCTTGGACGCAGTCCTGGCCCGGTGCGTCGACCGGTCCATGGACACCGTCCAGCCCGGCGTCCGCGACGTCCTGCGCCTCGGCGCGTACCAGGTCCTGCGCACCCGCATCCCGGCCCATGCGGCCGTGGCGACCAGCGTCGACCTCGCGCACGCCACGCAGAACGGACGCGCCGGCGGTTTCGTCAACGCCGTCCTGCGCAAGGTCACCGCACACGACTGGCAGGGCTGGACCGACGAACTCGCGTCCGAGGCCACTCCGATCGCCGCACTGGCCGTGCGCACCTCGCATCCGGAGTGGATCGTCGAGGCCTTCGTCGACGCGCTCGACGGCGATCTCGTCGAGGCCGGCCGGGCGTTGCAGGCCGACGACGAGCGGCCACTCACTCACCTCGTCGCGTGGCCCGGCCGCAGTACCCGCGAGGAACTGCTGGCAGAGGGCGACGGCGCGGCCGGCCCGTACTCACCGTTTGCCGTCCGGCTCGCCGCGGGCGAACCCGCAGCCCTGGCCGCGGTGCGCGAGCGCCGCGCCGGCGTGCAGGACGAAGGCAGCCAACTGTGCGCGTTGGCTTTCGCCGCCGCGCCGATCGAGGGGCGCGACGAACTCTGGCTGGACGCCTGCGCGGGTCCGGGTGGGAAGGCCGCTCTGCTCGCGGCCCTCGCCGCGGAGCGTGGGGCGGTACTGAGCGCGAACGAGCGTCGTGCGCACCGCGCCGATCTCGTTCGACGCGTCACCTCGGCCTGGGGCGTCGAGGTGACGGTGTCCGACGCCCGCGAGCTGCCCCGCCCCGGGGGTGGGTACGACCGCGTGCTCGTCGACGCGCCCTGCAGCGGTCTCGGCGCGCTGCGCCGCCGTCCCGAGGCGCGGTGGCGGCGTAGTCCCGGGGACGTCGCCGACCTCGTCGAGATCCAACGCGATCTGCTCGCTGCCGCCCTGCGACTCACCCGGCCCGGCGGGGTCGTGGCCTACGTGACCTGCTCGCCACACCTGGCCGAGACGCGCGACGTCGTGGCCGGACAGAACCTGATCGACGCCCGGCCCCTGTTTCCCGGCGTCCCCGAGCTCGGGGACGGCCCGACCGTGCAGCTCTGGCCGCACCGGCACGGCACCGACGCGATGTTCTGCGCTCTCATCAGGCGCTGACTGCACCCGGGCGCCGGGGAGCGCCCCCCTAGACTCGAGGTCATGGTGATTGCGGGCGGTGCCGAGCCGATGATCGCGCCGAGCATCCTCTCGGCCGACTTCGCCCGGCTCGCCGAGGCGGCAGAAGACGTATCCGGGGCCGACTGGCTACATGTCGACGTGATGGACAACCACTTCGTCCCGAACCTGACCATCGGGCTGCCGGTCGTCAAAAGCCTGTACCGGGCCAGCGACGTCCCGCTGGACTGTCACCTCATGATCGAAGACCCCGACCGGTGGGCGCCCGGTTACGCGGAGGCGGGCGCCAGCAACGTCACCTTCCACGTCGAGGCGGCTGCCGACGCGGTACGGACCGCGCGGGCGATCCGCGCTGCGGGCGCGCTGGCCGGCCTGGCAGTGAAGCCCGGAACGCCACTGGAGCCCTACCTCGACATCCTCACCGAGTTCGACACGCTGCTGGTGATGACCGTCGAACCCGGTTTCGGCGGACAAAGCTTCATGCCCGAGGTCCTGCCCAAGGTCAGCCTGGCCCGTGAGCATGTCCGCTCCGGTCATCTGCGACTGTTCATCGAGGTCGATGGCGGCATCGCGCAGGACACCATCGAGGCAGCGGCCGAAGCGGGCGCCGACGTATTTGTAGCCGGGTCCGCGGTCTTCGGCGCCGACGACCCGGCCCGGGCCATCGAGGCGTTGCGGGCCACCGCCCGCGGCGCGATGAACGTCTGAGGTCGGCGATGGAACCCACTGAGCAGGAGCAGGCGGCCATGCACCGTGCGCTCGCGCTCGCCGAGACGGTACGCGGGCACACCAGCCCCAACCCCGCTGTCGGCGCGGTGATCCTGGACGTAGACGGACAGCTGGTCGGCGAAGGCGCGACGGCTCCCGCCGGCGGCCCGCACGCCGAGGTGTCCGCACTGGCCGCAGCCGGTGAACGGGCGCGCGGCGGCACCGCCGTCGTCACCCTGGAGCCGTGCGCGCACCACGGTCGCACGGGGCCGTGCGCGGACGCGCTCATCCAGGCGGGGGTGGCCCGCGTCGTCTTCGCCGTCATCGACCCGAATCCCGAGGCCGCGGGCGGCGCCGAACGGCTCGCCGAGGCCGGGATCGCCGTCCACGGTGGGGTGGAGGAGCACGCGGCGGCCAGCGGCGCGCTGCGTCCGTGGCTGCATTCGGTACGCAGCGGGCGTCCGTTCGTGACGTGGAAGTACGCCGCGACGTTGGACGGCCGAGCCGCCGCCGCCGACTACTCGGCCCGCTGGATCTCCTCCGCGGCCTCGCGAGCTGACGCCCACGCCCTCCGTGCGGTCGTCGACGCGATCATGGTGGGCAGCGGAACCGTGCTCGCTGACGACCCGCATCTGACCGTCCGCGACGACGACATTCCGGCGCTGCACCAGCCGCTACGGGTCGTTCTGGATCGCCGGCACCGGGTTCCGGACGACGCCCGCGTGCTGGATCATGCCGCCGAGACCGTCGTGCTCGACACCGCGGCCCCTGCGTTCGCGCTCAAAGCCTTGCACGACAGGGGCGTCCGGCACGTCCTGCTCGAGGGCGGACCGACCCTGGCCGGCGCCTTCATCGAGGCGCGCTGCGTCGATGAGGTCGTGGTCTACCTGGCCCCGAAACTGCTCGGATCCGGCCCGCCCGCGCTCGGCGAGGCCGGTATCGAAACACTGACCGATGCGGCGGTGTTGGACATCGAATCGGTGAGCCGGCTCGGCGGGGACGTCAAGCTGGTGGCCCGGCCGCGGTGGTCGGAGCAGGCGACGGAGGACTGAGTGTTCACGGGCATCATCGAGGAAGTCGGCGAGGTCGCGGCGCTTGAGACAAGTGGCGACTCGGCCGTGCTGCGTATTCGGGCGGGTCGCATCGTGGACGATCTGGCCCACGGCGCGTCGATCGCGGTGAACGGCGTGTGCCTGACGGTCGTCGGATGGGATTCCGGGCAGGCGAGCGTCGCCATCGACTTCGACGTCATG
The DNA here is from genome assembly GCA_039937915.1 of Jatrophihabitans sp. GTDB lineage: Bacteria > Actinomycetota > Actinomycetes > Mycobacteriales > Jatrophihabitantaceae > Jatrophihabitans. The sequence continues at coordinate 4,790 of JBDTFN010000240.1, forward strand.
GGGGAGACCCTGAAACGGTCGGTCATCGGAGGGCTCACAGTGGGTGACTCGGTCAACCTCGAACGCGCCGTTCGAGCCGACGCCCGGCTCGACGGGCACGTCGTCCAGGGCCACGTGGACGGGACCGGCGTCGTGGTCTCGCGCACTCCGGGCGATGCCTGGGAGACCATTCGGTTCGGCCTGCCTGCAGAGCTGGCGCGTTTCGTGGCCGAGAAGGGCTCGATCGCGGTGGACGGGGTTTCGCTCACCGTCAGCGCCGTCGGACCGGACTGGTTCGACGTGGGATTGATCCCAGAAACCTTGCGGGCGACCACCCTGGGCGGAAAGGCTGCAGGGGACGCGGTCAACCTTGAGGTCGACGTCTTGGCGAAATACGTGGCTCGACTGATGGAGATCCGATGAGCATCCGACTGGACTCCATCGAACGAGCCATCACCGACATCAAGTCGGGCCGGGCCGTCGTCGTCATCGACGACGAGGACCGTGAGAACGAGGGCGACATCATCTTCGCCGCCGAGCTCACCACCCCGGAACTGGTCGCCTTCATGGTTCGCTACACCTCCGGATACATCTGCGTCCCGGTCACCGAGGCCGACGCCGACCGTCTCGACCTGCCCCCGATGTTCCACACGAACCAGGACCGGCGGGGCACCGCGTACACGGTGACCGTCGATGCCCGCGAGGGGGTCGACACCGGTATCTCGGCCACCGACCGCTCGCACACCATCGGGCTGCTCGCCGATCCCGAGTCCACCGCGGCGGACTTCTCCCGCCCCGGCCACGTCGTCCCGCTGCGGGCCAAGGCCGGTGGCGTGCTGCGTCGTCCCGGGCACACCGAGGCGGCCGTGGACCTTGCCGTGCTCGCCGGCCTGTACCCGGCCGGGGTGCTCTGCGAGGTCGTCAGTGAGAAGGACCCCGCCGGCATGGCGCGGGCCGAGGAACTGCGGGTGTTCGCCGATACGCACGATCTCGCCCTGATCTCGATCGCCGACCTCATCTCCTACCGGCGGCGTTTCGAGAAGCTGGTCGAACGGGTCGCCCAGGCGCGGGTACCACTGCGCTACGGCGAGTACACCGCGTACGGCTACTCCTCCAGCTACGACAACCGCGAGCACCTTGCGTTCGTCTACGGCGACATCGGCGACGGTGAGGACGTCCTGGTCCGGGTGCACAGCGAATGCCTGACCGGCGACGTGTTCGGGTCACTGCGCTGCGACTGCGGTCCGCAGTTGGACGCCGCGCTCGCCGCGATCGCCGACGAGGGGCGTGGGGTCGTGCTCTACGTGCGCGGGCACGAGGGACGCGGCATCGGCCTGTTGCACAAGCTGCAGGCCTACCAACTGCAGGACGCCGGTTCGGACACGCTGGACGCGAACCTCGAACTCGGGCTGCCCGCGGACGCTCGCGACTACGGCACCGGCGCGCAGATCCTGGTCGACCTGGGCATCCATTCCATGCGGCTGCTCACCAACAACCCGGCCAAACGGGCTGGGCTCGAGGGCTACGGCCTGCGAGTCACCGGCCGGGTCGCCCTGCCGGTGCACGCCAATCCCGAGAACCTGCGCTACCTGCAGACCAAACGCGATCGGATGGGGCACGACCCGGATTTCTTCGAGGACCCGGAACCAGGTAGCCCGTGAGCGGTGAGGGCGCACCCACCCTGGTCGTCGAGGGCGCGCAGGATCTTCACGTGGTCGTGATCGCCAGCCAGTGGCACACGACGGTGATGGACGGCCTGCTCGCAGGTGCCCGTCGCGCGCTGGCCGAGGCCGGGGTCGCGGACGTGACCGAACTGCGCGTCCCTGGGGTCTTCGAACTGCCCGTCGCGGCGGCACGGGTGGCGAAGGGCGGCGTGGACGCGATCATCACCCTGGGCGTCGTGATCCGCGGTGGCACACCACACTTCGAGTACGTGTGCGATGCGGCGACCAGCGGGCTCACGACGGTCACCGTCCGCACCGGTGTGCCGGTCGGTTTCGGCGTGCTCACCTGCGACGACGAGGAGCAGGCGCTCGCGCGCGCGGGTCTGCCGGGTTCGATCGAGGACAAGGGCCACGAGGCGGCGACCGCTGCGCTTGTCACCGCGCTCGCGCTCACCGGTTATCCGCGCTGAGCGCGAACTTCTGCGCGTCGGCCGCTAGGGTCGTCGCGACGCTGGCGTTGCCAGCGCTCGATGTAGTTGCCAGTGTCGGATGTATCGGAGAGGAATCCCCATGGGCGGATACAACATCGTGGTCGTCGGCACCGACGGCTCCGAAACGTCATTGAAGGCCGTGGATCGTGCCGCCGAATTGGCCCGGGACGCTGACGCGCAGCTCGTGATCGCCTGCGCCTACGAGCCGGCCAAAGCCGACGCGGCGGACCAGGACGCACTCGGCGCGGACGCCTACCAGGTCGTTGGGTCGGCTCCGGCCGACGACACCGTCCGCCGCGCGCAGGACCGGGCCGTGAAGGCGGGCGCCACCAAGGTGGAGACGGTCGCGGTCGAGGGCAAGCCGTCGGCCACGCTGCAGAAGGTCGTCAAGGATCGCTCGGCCGATCTCGTCGTGGTCGGTAACCGCGGGCTGAACACCATCGCGGGACGAATAATCGGCTCGGTTCCGCTCGACATCGTCCGGCACATGTCGATCGACGTGCTCGTCGTCCACACCACCTGAGCTTCGTACCGACCCTGCGATGACCGCCACCGAGGACCGCCCGCCGACTGAGATGACCGAGGTCGTCGAGGCCGGCAGCCTCGACGTCGCCCGGCTGTTCACCCGGGTCGAGAACGTGCTGCTCGGGGGACCTCGCAAGTACACGCCCGGTCAGGTCGCGTCGCTCGGCGGTGCCGTCCGCGAGGAGACGCAGGGCCTGTGGCGGGCGCTCGGCTTCCCCATCGTGGGCGAGGAGGACGAGGTGTACGCCGACAGCGACCTCGAGGCGCTTGCCCTCGTAGGAGAGCTGCAGTCGTGCGGGTTCGACGACCCGGACCTCGTCGCGGCCATGACCCGGCTGTTCGGCCAGACATTCTCCCGGCTGGCCTCGTGGCAGGGGCAGCTGCTGCTGGAGATGCTCTCCGAACGCCCCGACCTCACCGCGTCGGAGGACTCGATCGTCGATGTGTTCGAGCATGTCGTGCCGGCGATGGAGCGCCTGCAGTCCTACGCCTGGCGACGCCAGCTCGTGGCGTACTTCGCGCGGGTGGCCGAGCGTGCGGGCGAGCAGACCCTGGCGCAACAACGGGCCGGCGAGCTCGCTATCGGCTTCGTGGACATGTCCGGGTTCACCTCGCTCACCAGGCGGGCGTCGGAGATCGAGCTGCGTGAGTTGCTCGACGCCTTCGAGTCCTTCGCCACCACCATCGTCGGCACGCACGGTGGCCGCATCGTCAAGACCATCGGCGATGAGGTGCTGTTCCAGGCCGACGATGCCGCCGCCGCGGCCCAGATCGCGCTCGAGATGATCGAGGCCGCCGAGGCGGATGCGCGCCTGCCCGACCTGCGTGCCGGGCTGGCGTTGGGCCCGGTCGTGAGCCGGCTCGGCGACGTCTACGGCTCGACGGTCAACATCGCCAGTCGGTTGACCTCACTCAGTCGTCCCGGGTGGGTGCTGATCGACCGGACGATGTACGACGCGCTGGCCGACGACCCGCGGTTCCGGATCAAAGCCCGTAAGCCGGAATCGGTGCGTGGCTACCACCACTTGCGCCCCTGGCGACTGCGCCGCGCGGACGCCTGATCCGGTCCCGCCGGCCGCGTCGGTAGGCTCTGTCCTCGAGATGAAGACCTTCGATCAGCTTTTCGCCGAACTCAGCGATCGCCAGCGCGACCGTCCCGACGGTGCCGGCACGGTCGCGGCCCTCGACGCCGGCGTACACGCGCAGGGCAAGAAGGTCGTCGAGGAGGCCGCCGAGGTCTGGATGGCCGCCGAGCACGAGTCGATCGACCGGACGGCCGAGGAGATCAGCCAGCTGCTCTACCGCATCCAGGTGATCATGCTGGGCAAGGGTGTCTCGCTCGAGGACGTCTACCGACATCTGTAGGCGCCACCGGTACTCGCGATTCCGCCGCCCCGGCCCTTAGCCATCCGCACAGACAGGGTTCTCCCATGCTCCGCATCGCCGTCCCGAACAAGGGGTCGCTGTCCGAGCCCGCCAGCCAGATGCTGGTCGAGGCCGGCTACCGGCAGCGTTCTGACAGCCGCGAACTCGTTCTGCTCGACGCCGACAACGACACCGAGTTCTTCTTCCTTCGACCCCGTGACATCGCCGTCTACGTCGGGTCCGGCAAGTTGGACGTGGGGATAACCGGCGAGGACCTGCTGCTGGACTCCGGCGGCAACGCCGACCCCATCCTCGAACTCGGCTTCGGCGGCTCCACGTTCCGGTGGGCGTCGATGGCGGGCACCGTCACCTCGACCGCCGACCTCGGCGGGAAACGCATTGCCACCGCCTATCCCGGTGTGGTGACCGCGTACCTGTCCGAGCACGGGATCTCCGCCGAGGTGATCCGTCTCGACGGGGCCGTCGAGACTTCCGTGCGCCTCGGGGTCGCCGACGTGATCGCCGACGTCGTGTCCACCGGGACGACGCTGCGCAACGCCGGCCTGGAGATCTTCGGCGAGCCCCTGCTCAGCAGCCAGGCTGTGCTCATCCAGCGTCACGGCGTCGAGACGCCGGCCAAGGTCGAACAGCTCGTACGCCGACTCCAGGGCGTCATCATCGCCCGCCAGTACGTACTGATGGACTACGACATCCACGAGTCGCTCGTCGAGCAGGCCGTGGCCATCACGCCGGGCATCGAGTCGCCCACGGTGTCCCCGCTGCACGAGAAGGACTGGTTCGCGGTGCGCTCGATGGTGCTTCGGCGCGACACCAACGTCGTGATGGACCAACTGTGGGAGCTCGGAGCCAGAGGGATCCTCGTCACCGCGATCGCTGCCTGTCGACTCTAGGGGGACAATGGTTCGGTGACCGACCCAGCGACCGATCCCGCTCCGGCGGGGTCCGTGCCCGTCCATGATGCTGGTGCCCGCGCGGCAACGGAGCTCACCATGCAGGCGCGTCCGATCAAGACCGCCCGCATCGCGAACGCCAGCGCCGCATTTGCTCTGCTCGTCTTCATCGTCGTCGCGCTCGTCATGAAGAAGGAGAACGCGGGCGCCTACTTCGGTGACACCGACCAGATCTTCACCGTCGTGGTGGGCCTGATCGTGGCCGGTGGGCTCCGGCTGCCGGCCCGTCCGCGCATGCATGCCGACGCCAACGCGGTGTACACCCGCAGCTACCTCGGCGACTACCGGAAGATCCCATGGGAGGCCGTGGTCGCGGTCGAGTTCCCCAAGTCGGTGCGTTTCGCGCGGCTGCGACTGCCGGGCGAGGAGACGCTGGCCATCTACGCCATCCAGCGCATGGACGGTCCCTACGCGGTGGCGGCCATGGGCCAGCTGCGCGCGCTGTTCGCCGCCACCCACCCCCAGGACTGACCTCCGGACCGGTCGCCACCGTGGCGTGCCGGGGCCGAGGTCCGTAGCGTCCCAGGCGTGCAGGTGCTTCCGGCTCTCATCGTCGCGGCGCTCGTGGCCGGCGCAGGGGCCATCGCCTACGCGGCGTACCGCCGACGCGACGCCGGCGTATCCGCTGACCGCGTCACGCTCGACACGCTGCACACCGCGAACCTCGCGGCCGCAAGCCTGCGCGAAGGGCTCACCGAGCAGGGCGCGCAGCGTGCGGTACGACCGCTTCGCACGCTGCTCGGCACCGCTGCGGTCGCCCTCACCGACCTGTCGCGCACGCTGGCCACCGACGGCGACTCCCACCATCACGCCGATGATGCGATCCGGCACGCGCATTCAGTGTTGGCCAGCGGGCGTACCGAAGTGATTCCGGCAGCCGAGGTCTCCTGTGGCGCACCGGCGTGTCCGGTGCACGTGGCGGTCGTCGGTCCGGTGGTCGACGGCGAGACCGTGGTCGGCGCGGTGGTCGCCTACGCCCGTGAGTCGTCGGCGGTTCTGGTCCGAGCGGTGGAGGAGGTCGCCCGCTGGGTGTCCGGGCAGGTCGAACTGGCCAGTGCCGACGCGCAACGCAATCGGCTCATCGAGGCCGAACTGCGAGCCCTGCGCGCGCAGATCAGCCCACATTTCATCTACAACGCCCTGACTGCAGTCGCGTCGTTCACCCGGACCGACCCCGAAAGGGCGCGGGAGTTGTTGCTGGAGTTCGCCGACTTCACCCGGTACGCGCTGCGCCGCGGCGGTGAGTTCACCACGCTGTCAGAGGAGCTGCGCAATACCGAGCGGTACCTCGTCCTGGAACAGGCACGCTTCGGCCCGCGGCTGAAGGTGTCCTTGCGGGTCGTCCCCGAGGTGCTGCCGATCGCCGTCCCGTTCCTCGTCGTGCAGCCCTTGGTCGAGAACGCTGTGCGGCACGGTCTGGAGGGGCACGCCGAACCGGTCTTGGTGAGCATCGTCGCGGTCGACGACGGCCCGGACGCATCGATCACCGTGGAGGACGACGGGGCCGGTGCCGACCCGGACGCGATCCGCGCTGCGCTGGAGCACGGCGGGGTGAGCGGGCAATCGGTGGGGCTGGGCAACGTCGACGCGCGGCTGCGCCACGTCTACGGCGACGCCTACGGGCTCGTCGTCGAGACCGCACCCGGCGCCGGTACGAAAGTCAGCTTCCGGGTTCCGAAATTCGCTCCGGGCGTACGGGCCGAGCCGGCCCGCGGCGACGGCGCCGCGCGTTGATCGACCCGTGACTGTGACACGGGTAACGTCGCCGCCATGATCGACCGGCCCGACGCCTCGTCGACGACGCCTCTGTTGCGTGCGCTCGTGGTCGACGACGAGACGCCGGCGCGCGAAGAGGTTGCCTACCTGCTGCGGGAGGATCCGCGCATCGCCACGGTGCGCTCGGCCGAGAGCGCCGGACATGCGCTCCGGCTGCTGACCGAGGACCCGGTCGACGTGATCTTCTGCGACCTCAAGATGCCGGGCCTGGACGGGGTCGAACTCGCCCGGGTGATCAGCCGGTTCGCCGAGCGTCCGCACATCGTCTTCGTCACCGCCTACGACGACCGGGCTGTCGACGCCTTCGACCTGGGCGCGGTCGACTACGTGATGAAGCCGGTCAGCGCCGAGCGGCTGGCCGAGACCGTGCGTCGCGTCGCGTCGGCCGGGGCGGAGCCGGTCGAGGACGACGAGACGATCCCCGTCGAGCTTGCTGGCGTCACTCGGTTCGTGCGACGTTCGCAGGTGCTCTGGGTCGAAGCGCAAGGAGATTACGTGCGGCTGCACACCGGCAGCGTCCAGCACCTGGTGCGCGCCACCCTGGCCGACCTGGAAGAGCGCTGGGCCACGGCGGGCTTCGTCCGGATCCACCGCAGCACGTTGGTCGCGCTGGACCGGATCGACGAGGTGTGTTCGTCTGACGGTCACTACACCGTGCGGATCGGGCACGTCGAACTTCCGGTGAGCCGTCGGCACACTCGCGCGCTGCGTGACCGACTCCTGCACCGGTGAGCACCAGCGAGCGGATCCCGGCGCACGAGCGCGTGCGGGTGACCCATCCGCGCACGGACGCCGCGCGGCGCGTGCCTGCTCGGCCCGCCGCCCGCGAGATCGATGAGCAGACCGAACTCGGCGACCTGTACATGAGTTCGTTGATCCGTGGTCAGCGGCGGCTGGCTCTCGGTTTGTGCGCGGCCGTCGCGGTACTGCTCATCGGGACCGCGCTCGCCTTCGCCCTCGCTCCGCGGCTCGGGGACCTCCGCATCTTCGGGCTGGCCCTGCCGTGGGTCGTACTCGGCGCGCTCGTCTACCCGGTGATGATCGCGCTCGGCTGGTACGCCGTCCGCAGCGCCGAGCACAACGAGCGCACCTTCATCGACCTCGTCCGCGAGCGGTGATGCACCTGCTCAACGTGCTCGCGGTGGCGTTCGTCGTCGTGGTCACGCTTCTCGCCGGGACGCTGGGTGTGCGGCGGGCCCGGACCACCGGTGATTTCTACGTCGCGTCCCGCTCGGTGTCACCGCGCTGGAACGCGGCGGCCATCGGCGGCGAGTACCTGTCCGCGGCATCGTTCCTCGGCGTCGCGGGCCTGGTGCTCGCCTTCGGCGTCGACATGCTCTGGTACCCCGTCTGCTACACCGCCGGCTACCTCGTCCTGCTCGCGCTGGTGGCGGCGCCGCTGCGGCGCAGCGGCGCTTACACGCTGCCGGACTTCGCGCAGATCCGGCTTGGCTCGCCGACGGTGCGCCGACTCGCGAGCGGGCTGGTGGTGTTGATCGGCTGGCTCTACCTCGTCCCGCAACTACAGGGAGCGGCGCTCGCCTTCCGCACCCAGACCGGTGCACCGGGTTGGACGGGTGGGCTCGTGGTGGCGGGCGTGGTCCTCGTGGCGGTGGCCGTCGGTGGGATGCGCTCGATCACCTTCGCCCAGGCGCTGCAGTTCTGGTTGAAGTTGCTGGCCTTGCTCATCCCGGTCCTCGTGCTCGTGGGGGTCTGGCATCACCGCGGGGACACACTCGGGGACGGGCACCCCCGGGCGGCGGTGACCAGCACGGTCACCATCGCGTCGACCACGACGGTGCGGGTCCCGGTCGCCGAAACCCTGGTCGTGTCCGGACGGGTGGACGGTCAGCGGGTCGACGGCCGCGTCCGGCTGAGTACCGGCGAGCACACGTTCGTCGGCGGGACCCAGGTGACCCTGCAGCGCGGAGACGTCGTCCCCGTCGCGGCGTCGCTGCCCGCCCAGCGGACCGGGAGCTGGCTGCAACCGCTCGGTTCGGGCGTGGACCATCCGCTGTACGCGACCCTCTCGCTGATCCTCGCCATCTGTCTGGGCACCATGGGGCTGCCGCACGTGTTGGTCCGCTTCTACACCAACCCCGACGGCCGGGATGCCCGGCGCACGACGCTGGGCGTGCTGGTCCTGCTCTCGCTGTTCTATCTTCTGCCGACCGTGCTCGGTGTACTCGGTCGGCACTACGTTCCCGACCTGCTGCTCACCGGCAACACCGACGCCACCGTGCTCACCCTGCCCGGGCGCATGATCGAGGGGCAGGCCGGCGTCGTGCTCGGCGCGCTCGTCACGGCGGGGGCCTTCGCCGCCTTCCTCTCCACGGCGTCCGGGCTGACCGTGTCGGTGGCCGGCGTGCTCTCCCAGGACCTGTTCGATCCGCTTTTGCGGCGGCGACGGCGGCCGCACCGGTCGAAGAACGCCACCGACCCTCGAGCGGGGCGCATCCGGATGTTCCGGTTGGCCGCGATCGTTGCCATCGCTGTTCCGTACCTGCTCAGCCTGCCCAGCGCGCATCTCGGCCTGGCCGCCACCGTCGGACTGGCGTTCGCGGTCGCTGCGGCGACGTTCTGCCCCCTGCTCGTCCTGGGGATCTGGTGGCCCAGGCTCACCGATCTCGGCGCCATCGCCGGTCTGGTGTGGGGTGGGGTGCTGGCGACCGCTGCGGTTCTGGTGACGATCACGATGAACGTCGGCGGCTGGTTCGGCGCCCTGCTGGCGCAGCCGGCGGCGTGGGCGGTGCCCTCGACCTTCGTCGTGATCGTCGGGGTCTCGCTGGCCAGTCCACGCCGGGTACCGACCACGACGGGACGGGTGATGGTGCGTCTGCACGCACCGGAAAGCCTCGTCGCGGACCTCGCGGCGGTCGACCGTTCGTCGTATTGAACCGACCGCTCGTCGGAATGTGACGCACCGCACGCCGACCGCGAGGCACCCTCCGCCGAACCGTTGGTGCGCCCTGTTCCATAGAGACCCTTGTCACTGTCACGGTCGTCCTACGCGCGTCACCCGCGCACACCACGTCGACAGGAGCAGCAATGGCGCGCCACGATCCCACGGCACCTAGTCCCGCCCCACAGCAGGCTTCAGTGGGCGGATTCGGCGCACACCTTGCCGATCCCGGCCCGCTGGGGCTGGCCG
>JBDTFN010000241.1:0-4136 GCA_039937915.1 Jatrophihabitans sp.
CTCGCCGGCTATCTGACGCCGATGAACGACACGATCAGCGCTGGTCTGGACGCCTGGGCGCCGGGCGAACGCGAGTTCTACCCGGCGGTCAAACAACTCACGCTCGACATCGCGACCCACACGTTCATGGACGCCGACGCCGGCACACAGGCCGACCGGCTCAACACCGCGTTCGTGGACGCCGTGCGGGCCGGCACCGCACTCGTACGCCGTCCTGTCCCGGGCCTGCGCTGGGCCAAGGGCCTCGCCGGACGAAAGGTGCTCGAGAACTACCTCCGCCCGCGGATCGCGGCCAAACGAACAGGCTCCGGAACGGACCTGTTCAGCGCGCTGTGTCACGCCCGGGACGAGGACGGCGTGGGCTTCACCGACGACGAGGTCGTCAACCACATGATCTTCCTGCTGATGGCCGCACACGACACCTCCACGATCGTGCTGACGTCGATGGCCTACTTCCTGGCCAAGCACCCGGAGTGGCAGAACCGCTGTCGCGAGGAATCGCTGGCCCTGGGCGATCAGGTCGCCTACGACGAGATCGACGACCTCGCGTCGCTCGATCTGGTGATGAAGGAGTCGATGCGGCTCGTTTCGCCGGTGCCGGGGCTGCTCAGGCGTGCCAACAAGGACACCGAACTGCTCGGGTACCGGATTGCGAAAGGCAACTACGTTGCGGTGCACCTCTGGGGGCTGCATCACCTGCCCGACGTGTGGCCAGAACCGGAGCGCTTCGATCCCGAGCGTTTCTCCGCCGAGCGCCGCGAGGACAAGGTGCATCGCTACGCCTACATGCCGTTCGGAAACGGCATCCACAAGTGCATCGGCATGCACTTCGGCGGTATGGAGGTCAAGGCGGCGATGCACCAGCTGCTGCGCAGATTCCGGCTCAGCGTCCCGGACGGCTACACGATGCCGATCGACTGGTCCTCGCTGCCGCGCCCCCGCGACGGCCTGCCGATCCGGCTCGAGCGACTGTCGACGGCGGCGCGGTGATCGGACTGCCCAGCCGCGCGTCGCTGGAGCGCAGCGCCGAGCAGATCCGACGGCTGCCCACGACCGCCCGCGAGGCGAGCGTCCTGATGCGGACCGGGATGATCCCGCTCACGAGGCCGGATCACTCCGCGTATGCGCTCTATGCCCTGCGTCGGTACGGCATCCTCGCCGCATCGGTCAAGATCGCCACCCAGCGCGACGCGAGCAAGCTCGGTCTGGTCGACGAACTCGGCGAGTTGACCTTCGGCGAACTCGATCAGCGCTCGGACGCCCTGGCCAATGCCTGGCGAGCCCGCGGACTGGGCTCGGCCTCGGTGATCGCGCTGCTGTGTCGTGATCACCGTGGCCTGGTCGAGTCGATGTTCGCCGCCGGGAAGATCGGCGCCAAGGTACTGCTGATGAATACCGGCTTCGCGCGGCCGCAGTTCGCCGCGGTCTGCGAGCGCGAGGAGGTCGACACCCTCGTCTATGACGCCGAGTTCGCTGACATCCTCGGTGACGTCCCCTCCGGGATCCCGCGCTACCTCGCGTGGGTCGACGACGACGACCAGGCCGATCACGAGACGATCGAGACCCTCGTGCTGACTGGTGACCGCACGTCGGTGCCGGCGCCGAGCAGCCCCGGCGGGCTGGTCCTGCTGACCAGCGGCACGACAGGCACGCCGAAGGGCGCGCCGAGACACGTCAGCTCTCCGTTCGCCGCCGCTCAGTTCATCGACCGGATCCCGCTTCGACCCGGCGAGCGCACCTTCCTCGGTGCCCCGCTGTTCCACGGCACCGGGCTCTCACAATTCCTGCTGACGCTGTCGATGGGGTCGACCACGATCGTGCGGCGCCGCTTCGATCCCCGCGCGACCCTCGGGCTGCTGGCCAAATACCGCGTGGAGGAACTGGTCGTCGTCCCCACGATGCTGCAAAGAATTCTGGACCTCGGCGCCGACGAGATCGCGAAGTACGACACCTCCGCGCTGCGGATCCTGTTCTGCGCGGGGTCGGCGCTCCCTCCCGACGTCGGCACGCGCGCGATAGAGCTGTTCGGCCCGGTCGTCTACAACCTGTACGGATCGACCGAGGTCGCCGTCGCGACCGTCGCGACGCCGCAGGACTGGGCTGCGGCACCCGGCACCGTCGGGCGGACCCCCGTCGGCTGCACCGTGCGGCTCTACGACGACAACGGACGTCGCGTCACCCAACCGGACGTGGTCGCGCGCGTCTTCGTCGGCAGCGGCCTGCGGTTCACCGGCTACACCGGCGGCGGGAGCAAGGAGGAGATCGACGGTCTGCTCTCCTCCGGCGACGTCGGCCACGTCAACCTCGACGGGCTGTTGTTCATCGACGGCCGCGATGACGACATGATCGTCTCGGGCGGGGAGAACGTCTTCCCGGCCGAGGTCGAGAACCTGCTCGTCGAGCATTCGGGGGTCACAGACGCTGCGGTGATCGGCGTGCCGGACCCGGAGTTCGGCCAACGACTGAAGGCCTTTGTCGTCGTACGCGACGGCCATGACCTCGACGCGGACGCCGTCCGGGCGCACGTGAAGGAGAACCTCGCCAGACACAAGGTTCCTCGGGACGTCGAGTTTCTGGACACACTCCCCCGCAACGCCACCGGAAAGTTGTTGCGCGGCCAACTGAGCTGACCGGAGCCCCGGTATGACTCCACAACTGATCCTGCGACCATGAGCGTTCGCGCCGACCCCCAGGCGCAGGTTCAGGAGGAGCGTTCAGGATGAGCGACCAGGGTCACGGCGGCAACGGTCAGGACGGACCGCCGGAGTGGAACCAACCCAACTACGGCGCCCAGCCCGGTCCCGGCGGTCAGCAGTACCCGACCGAGCAGTTCCCCGGCCAGCCCTACGGCGCCCAGCAGTACCCGACCCAGCAGTTCCCCGGCCAGCCCTACGGCGAACCGCAATACCCCGGGCAGTACGCCACCGGCCAGTATGAACAGCAATTCAACCCATACAGCGGCGCGGCGCCGGCGAACTCCGGAAAGAGCCAGAAGGGCATCTTCATCGGGCTCGCCGCGGTTGCGGCAATCGGGGCGGTCGTGCTCGTCCTCGCGCTGACCGGCGTGTTCTCCAGCAACGACTCCACGACCACGGATTCGCCGCGGAGCGCCGCAGAGAAGGTCCTGCTTGCCAGCAAGAACTCGGACCTGAACGGGGTCAAAGCCGGCCTGTGCCAGCAGGACCGCAATGATCCACAGGTCATCGAGATCGTCGGCGACGAGCGAGCCACCGCCTACACGATCAATAGCGTGGAGCAGACAGGCACCGACCAAGCAGTCGTCAAGGCGAGGATCACGACCAAGACCAAGACCGATGACGCGGAGCTCCCGGTGATCAAGGAGAACGGTTCCTGGAAGGTCTGCTTCAGCGCGCGCGCCGGTACCAATTCGTCCTCAGGCATTGTTCCGAGGCCGTCGTTCAGCGTCCCGCGCCCGTCCTTCTCGGTCCCATCCCTCCCGACCTTCCCGTCGATCACGGTTCCCCCGATCAACGTCCCGTCGATCCCGAGCAGCTTCTGCGCCAGTTCGGTCAGCGCGTCGGCCACCGCTCGGCTGTTCGTCAGTGGGATCACCATCAAGTCGATCAGCCTCGCCGAGGGGTGCATCTACCAGAACCGGGTGAGCCAATCGCAGCTCCAGGCGCTCACGAGCTCGGGTAACGTCTACAGCCCGTTCATCAACACCGGCGACGAAGGCCCGGTCTTCACGTTCAAATCGGTCACGGGTGCCACCATCTTGAAGGTCACGGTCGAGAAGCAGTCCGACGGCAAGTACTACGTCGTCGACGCGACCGCCAGTTGAAAGCGTGTCGATGGCACAGCCACGATTCCTGAACACCGACGGACCCGTCGCCTTCGCCCACCGCGGTTTCGCCCCGGAAGGCGGGGAGAACACGATGGCGGCGTTCGGGCGTGCCGTGCAGCTCGGCTACGGCTATCTCGAGACCGACGTCCGGGTCACCGCCGATGGCGTTGCGCTCGCGTTCCACGATGCGACGTTGGACCGGGTCACCGACCGCAACGGACGGATCGACCGACTGCCGTGGACGGAGGTCCGTGCCGCCCGGCTGGCCGGCGGCGAGCAGGTCCCGCTGCTTGCCGACGTCCTGGACACCTGGCCCGACGTCCGGGTGAAC
>JBDTFN010000242.1:0-2828 GCA_039937915.1 Jatrophihabitans sp.
GGGCGGTGGAGGCGGTGCACCCGGCGGGTTCGGCGGGCTCCTGCGCGGCGCGATGGACGCCGGAAAGCGCATGCTCGCCGGCGAGTCGTTCGCCTTCTGCCACTTCCACACCCCCGGCGGGGATGGCCTGCTGGCGCTGGCCGGCGTTTTGCCGGGCGAGATGCGGGTCCTGGAACTCGACGGGCAGACCACGTGGTTCGCCGAGAAGGACGCGTTCGTCGCCGCCGAGGCGGGGGTCATCTTCGACATCGCGTTCTCCGGGCTCCGGCAGGGCATCTCCGGTGGCGAAGGCTTCGTCCTGGAGAAGTTCACCGGTCGGGGCAGCCTGCTCATCGCCGGCGCCGGCAATTTCATCGACATCAATCCGGCCGACTACGGCGGCAAGATCAAGGTCGATACCGGCTGCGTCGTCGCGTGGGACCACAACGTCCAGTACGGCATCGAACGGGTCGGTGCCCTCAACAAACAGGGCGTGATGAACGCGATGTTCGGCGGTGAGGGGATGTCGCTGGCCACGCTCACCGGCAACGGCACGGTCATCCTGCAGTCGATGACGATCAACGCGCTCGCCCGCGCGCTGGAGAAGAACGACGCTCGCAGGGATGGCACCGGACCCGGGGCCCTCGGCGGCATCTTCTCCGGCAGTCGCGACTGACGCGACTGCCGCGACTGACGCGACGGTCAGCTCACCGCAGTCCAGTCCCCCATCTCCCGCTGCACGACATCGCGCTGCGAGTCGCCGAGCACGGGGTGCAGTTCCAGGGCGGGAGAATTGCGACTGGCCGGCGTCTCGCGGCCGAGCGCCTCGGCCATGGCCCGGACGTGGTGCGGACCCGCACCGCAGCAGATTCCGATGTAGTCGAGCCCGAGATCTGCCGCGTCGCGCGCGAACTCGGCCATCTCGAACCGGGTGTGGCTCATCGATTCCAACTGGATCGGGAACAATCGCTTCCCGTCGGCACCGACCAGCGACTCGAACGCCGGGGTGGCGGCGTCGGTCCGATAGGGCACCGGCTGCGCCGCGACCGGGACGTCCACGGCCTCCCGGATACGGGCGAGCAACGGCATCATCGTCGCCGGACCGCGCGAGCAGTTGAGTCCGACAACCGCCGCGCCATGGTCGGCCAGGATCCGGCAGGCCTCGACGTAGTCGTGGCCGTCGTAGGTCTGCTCGGGCTGGACGCTGGCCAGCGTGACCATCGCCGGCAGTCCGAGCTCGTGGCAGACCTCGAGGCCGATGAGCGCCTCGCCGAGGAAGTCGTTCGTCTCGCTGATGACGAAGTCGACGCCCTCCTCGGCCGCCCAGCCGAGTTGTTCGCGGTACTGCGCGCGCACGACCTCGCCCGAGGTCACCGGGTTCTCCGGGTCGAAGCACCAGGTGTTGCAGATGTTGCCGGCCACGAGTGCCCCACCCTCGGCGGCGATCTCGTTGGCGATGCGGACCGCCTCGCGGTTCATCTGCTCGAGGTCGTCGCCGCGACCGACGTCGCGCAACTTTGCACGGTGGGCGTAGTAGGTCAGCGCCACCATCACGTCCGCGCCCGCGCGCAGGAATTCGCGGTGTAGCTGTCGCAGCGCGTCCGGGGCATCGAGGATGACCTCAGGGACATACGGGCCGGCCTTGATGTAGCCGCGCCGTTCGAGCTCGAAGACGTAGCCCTCCGCGCCGACCACGACGCCGTCGTCGAGACGCTGAGCAAAGGTCCGTTGCGATGGTCTGCTCATGTGCCGGCACCTCCGGTGGGTGACGAGAATCGGGACGGGTCGAAACGAGCGATGTCGTAGAGCGTCCCGTCCTGCAGGGCGAGCTGGAACAGCGTGCGGCCGACCCACGGCGCGAACTTGTATCCGGTACCGCGCCAGCCGACACCGACGAAGACGTTGTCGAACCCCGGCACGGCGCCGAGCACGAAGTCGTCGTCGGCGACGAGGTCGTAGTCGCACTGATCGACGTCGGTCACGTCGGTGAACGTCGCCTCGGCCAGGCCGGGCATCACCTGGGCGACGAAGTCGGCGATGTCGCGCACCCCGGTGCGATCGCGCGGAATGTCCGGCGGGTTGTAGTAGCCGACCTTCACCGCATCGATCACGCCCTCGACGATGGGATGCACGTAGACCCCGGTGTCGAGGTAGGCGATGACCGGCATGGTCTCGGAGGTGAACTGGTGTCGGGTCGCGGCCGGCGGGATGAAGTACTTCGCCTCGCTGGGGCGGTCCTTCGTGATGGGAACCTGAAGCTCACAACCCTCGAGCGCGGAGAGGACGTCATTCGTCCCGTGGCCGGCGGTAATGACGAGCGCTCGGGCCACCAACTCGCCGACGTCGGTGCTGATGCGCACGAGCTCCCCGTCGCGACGCAGCGCCGACGTGGTGACCATTTCGTGCACCGCGACCTTGCCCTCGCCCAACTCGCGGATGAGCGCCCCGGTGACTGCGGTCAGGTCCACCAGCCCCGCGCTCGCGTCGAGGTGGGCTTCGTCGACGCGCAGGTACGGATAGCGCGAAGCAATCTCGTCGGCCGCGATGATCTCGGGGGCGACGCCGAGTTGCGCCATCGTCTCGGTGGACTGCCGCGCGTAGGTGCCGGCGAGGTCGGGCGTGACGGCCGCCGCGGCGATGTTCATGCAACCGCAGCGCACGAGCAGGTCGGTCCCGGTCTCGCGCTCGAACTCGCCCCACAGGGTCATCGCCTCGTCGGCGAACCGGACGTAGACGGGATCGAGGTAGTCCTTGCGATACGAGCGGGTCCGGCCGAAGGACGCCGTCGTCGGATCGCCGATCGTGCCGCGCTCGAGCACGACCACTCTCGCGCCGGTGCGCGAGGCCTG
>JBDTFN010000243.1:0-3291 GCA_039937915.1 Jatrophihabitans sp.
CTACTTGTCCACCGTCGCGCACGACGAGGTGGGTTACGTCCGGCGAGGTCAGCCGGGCGCGCGCGCGGTCGGACAGCGGCGGAGCGCCGTCGGCCCGTTCGATGGCGTCGGCCAGCGATCGCAGCGCGAGCGCCGTCTCGGCGTCGGGCACGGCACGGTCGACGGAGTAGGACACGACCGCGACGCTAGCGGCTTGTCGCCGGGTGCATCAGCGAGGTGCCGGAAAACGGCGGTCCGCGTGGTCGGACTCCTCGTCAACTGCGGAGCG
This sequence comes from Jatrophihabitans sp., assembly GCA_039937915.1. Lineage (GTDB taxonomy): Bacteria > Actinomycetota > Actinomycetes > Mycobacteriales > Jatrophihabitantaceae > Jatrophihabitans. The sequence continues at coordinate 269 of JBDTFN010000243.1, forward strand.
GCTGGATCCGCCCTCGCTGGGTCGGACGAACTTGTAGCCGACGTTGCGCACCGTCCCGATCATCGCCTCGAACTCGCCGCCGAGCTTGGCGCGCAGGCGTCGCACGTGCACGTCGACGGTCCGGGTGCCACCGAAGTAGTCATAACCCCAGACCTCCTGCACGAGGTGCGACCGCGTGAAGACGCGGCCCGGGTGCTGGGCCAGGAATTTCAGCAGCTCGAACTCCTTGTAGGTGAGGTCGAGAACCTCACCGGAGAGCCGCGCGGTGTAGGTGGCGTCATCGACGGACAGCTCGCCGATCTCCAGGCGGCCGTCGACCTCACCACCGGACGCCACGCGCCGCTCCAGGCACAGCCGCAAGCGCGCGTCCAGTTCGGCCGGCCCGGCGGTGTCAAGGACGAAATCGTCCACCGCCCATTCGCCGGAGATGGCGATCAACCCACCCTCGGTGAGGACGGCCAGGACGGGGACGACACTGCCCATCGCGGTGAGCAGCCGGACGAAGGCGCGAGCTCCCATGAGATCACGTCGCGCATCGACCAGCACAGCGTCGCCCAGGGTGCGGTCGACGAGCGCGCTGGCGTCCTGCGGCAGGACAGTCACGTGATGGGAAAGCAGTCCGAGCGCAGGCAGAACTTCCGCAGTCGGTTGTTGGGCGTTGGTGAGCAGGATGAGTTCCATGCAAGCCTCCGAGACGGTCGTGGTCGGCCTGTCCGCTTGAGCCGCGCTGCTCGGTAGAACGATTCACAGATTACCTTGGTCGGCGCGTCGGATCGCCCACATGAGGCGACAATGACAGACGTGCCCCATCCGTCCGACGTCACGCTCCGCACGTCCGACGACGTCCGACTGGCTGCGATCTATTGGGATCTGGGCGGGCACGAACTGGCCTGCGTGGTCGCCCACGGGTTCACCGGATCGAGCCGCAATGCTGCCGTCCAGCACATCTGCGACGCCCTCGTCGGACACGGCCTGGCCGTGCTTGCCCCGGATTTTCGGGGGCACGGACGTTCGGGCGGCCTCGGGACCGCCGGCGACCTGGAGGTCCACGACGTCGCCGCCGCGGTGGGATGGCTGCGCAGCGCGGGTTACCGCAGGGTGGCTGTGCTCGGCTGGTCGATGGGCGGATCGGCGGTGATTCGGCACGCCGGCCTGGGCGGGGACGCCGACGCGGTGGTCAGCGTGAGCGCGCCCGGCACCTGGTTCGAACGCGGTACGCGGTCCATGCGCGTCGTTCACTGGATGTTCGAGAAGCGCACTGGACGCACCGCGACGCGACTGCTGCGCCGGACCCGGATCTCCCCGCAGGGCTGGGAGCAGGTCCCCGCTGCCCCGGCCGAGGTCGCCGGGGGCATCGCACCGACCCCGTTCCTGCTCGTGCACGGCGAACAGGACCGCTACTTCCCGCTGCGCCATGTCGAGGCGTTGTCCACCGCGGCGCCCGGCGCGACGGTGTGGATCGAGAGCGGGATGGGGCACGCAGAGGTCGCCACCACCGATGACCTGCTGGCGCGCATCGCCGACTGGGTGATCGCCGCATGTGAGGAAAACCCGACAGTCTGCGACGATGGCCCGCGTGACTGAGACCGGGCCCGCACCACAGGTCGACACGGTCGCCCGACCCGAACAGGCTTCCTCGGCGGCCGACCTGGGACTGCCGACCGCCGCCGCAACCGCGCTCGTCGTCGGTGCGGCGCTCGTCCTCGCTGCCCTGCACGGCGCCCTCACCCTGCTCATCGTGATCGGCGTGGTCCAGGCCGGCTTGGCGCTCTGCTGGGTGTACGGCACCGGAATGCCCGGCCGGATCGGCGCGCTGGTCATCGCCGCCCTCGCGTCCGGAGCCGCGGACACCACGGTCTCGATCTGGCCGCAGGGTCGACTCGGCACCCTGCTGGCCGTACTGGGCCTCGCCGTTCCGGTGATGTTCGTCCACCAACTCGCGCGGGGCGCGGCCCGGGTCCAACTCGTTTCCTCGCTGTCGGCCGTCGCACTGCTTGTCCTGTCCGAGGTCTCGCTCGCCGCCCTGCTGCAGGTGCGGCATGAGTTCGGCACCGACCTCGGCGGCCGCGTAGCCGCGGCACTAGCCGGTGCGGCTGCCGCCGCGCTGCTCGTCGGCGCGCTCGTCGATTCGACGTTCGTCGGGCCCCGATTCGATCCCGCGGTCGCCCGCGGCATTCTCGGTCTGGTCGCCTCGATCGGCATCGGCGCCGCGGTCGCACACCTCCTCCTCCGGGATGACTCTGCCTTTACCGAGGGGCGCGGCGTGTTCCTCGGCGCCGCGGTCGGCGCGCTTGCCGGGCTGCTCGCCGTGGCCACGGCCTTCGTCCAGCACACGACGACGTCAGGCGCCGGCCGAGCACGGTTGCTCCCACCGGTGTTCGCCGTCGTCCTCCCGCTGTGCGTCCTGTCGCCCGCAGGATTTCTGCTGTGCCTGGCCATTCGCGCCTGAGCTGCCCGCCCCGGCAGGGGTGAGCGTCGCGCTGCGGGTCCCGATCCCGCTGCCGCCTCTGCCCACTCCTTGAATCCCGAGATGTGGGACGTTCGTCCCGAAGGGTGATCAGGCCCATGTGGCGTCGGCCCGCCGAGAGCGGCTATCCTCACCGCATGGGCATCGCGCTCCGCTCTGCTTCGGCAGGGCAGACTCCGGTGAGGCTGCTCCTCACCTCCCGCCGCACGGTGGATCTGTGCCGCGTGAGCAGCTCCGTTTGTCGTCCCGCCTGACCCGCCGGCGACGGCACCGCTGACGTCCGTTCGACGTCAACTCCGATCAGTCGAGCCGCTGGCTCAGCGCCGTGCTGCACGGCATCCCGGTGCCGACACCGCACCATCCACGCATCGCACGTTCCATCCATCCCAAGGAGACAACACAGCATGAGCCGCGAAGACGTGCTCGTCTCGGCCGACTGGGCCGAGCAGAATCTGAACACCGACGGGGTCGTTCTCGTCGAGGTCGATGAAGACACCTCCGCCTACGACGGGGGCCACCTCGACGGCGCCGTCAAGCTGGACTGGAAGACCGAACT
>JBDTFN010000244.1:0-11204 GCA_039937915.1 Jatrophihabitans sp.
GCCGCCGTGTTGACCGTGTTCACCATGCTGCTCGGCGGCGCGGTGTGGATGAGCCAAGGCTCCGTGCCCGGTGATTCGCTCTACGGACTCAAACGGGCCAGCGAGCAGTTCCAGCTCTACACCGACTCCGGCAACGTGGCGAAGGCGCAGGATTACCTCGAGTTCGCCGGACGCAGGCTCGACGAGTCTCAAACCCTGCTAGAGCGGCGCTCGACGTCGGCCTCGGGTAGCGGCATCCTCGCCGCCGGCGGCCTGTCCGACGAGACCGTCGGACAGATCGTGACGGCAATGCGCTCGGCGGACGCCGACACGCAGTCCGCGTCCCGCCTGCTCGGTGACGAAGCCGTCTCCTCATCCTCGGGCACACCATTGATGACCATGACCACCTGGGCGCCACAACAACTCGGCCGGCTGGAGAAGTTGCGCGCCGCTCTACCGACAGACGAGCCGCGGCTGACCCAGCAGTCGACGACGTCGACGAACGTGGTCCGGCAAGCGGCCACCCGCGCGAGCGCTCTGGAGAAGAAGGTCGACTGCGCCTGCACCGGCAAGGCCCGCCAGGACAAGTTCGGGCCCGTGCCGTGTACCCGGTGCGAATCAGCCGTCCCGACCCGCCCGGCTTCTCCGCAGCCCACGCCGACATCGAACCGTTCGGCCGTCATTCCTCCCTCGTCGACGCGCACGCCAAACAAGCCGGTCGTCGTCCCGCCGCAGCGTTCGCTCGCGCCCACGCCAGTCAAGCCAGGCGGTACGTCCGGCACACCGGGCAAGCCGATCCTGCCACTACCGATCAAGCTGCCCACGGGAAAGCCCACGGCGCCGATCACGGTCACCCCGTCCTGCATCAACGTGCTCGATCTGCTCAAGATCGGTTGCCAGACCCCCTGACTGCTCGCTGGCAGGTCAGTGCAGGTCAGTGACGACGTCCGCGATCGGCCGCCGTGGAGTGGCGACGGTCTCGGGCGCGCGGCCGACCCGCAGCAGGGTCTGCGGTATCGCCGTCAAACCCATTTCTAGTTGGAGTTGATCGTGCGTCCCGCGGACCTCGATGAGCTGACTCAACGGACTCGCCCAGAAACTGTGCTCGGTGAGGGTCAGCCAGACGTGCTCGAGGGCCTCACCCGCCCGCAACCAGCCGCGGGGGTCGTCCTGGTCCGAACAGAGCAGGAGCAGGCACTGGTCCGGACCCGATTCACTGCTCGGCGGTAACCAGCCCATCCCGCGCACGTCGAAGTTCCGCACGGGCAGTGGGTCCAGCGCTTCGGGATGGGGACCGGCGTACGGGACGCTCGCGGCGTGTACGCCGTCGAGGCGGCGGGGATCATCGGTGGTCCACACGGCGAGTTCGTCGAGGTACTTCGGGTCGGCACGTTCGACCTGGTCGGCCTCGGTGTTCAGCCGGGCCACGGCGCTGCGGTGCGCCGGCTCGGTGATTGGGAGCAGCACGGTCTGCTCTGCGCGGGCCGCGCTCACCAGTTCGGTGATCAGCCAGTCGGGTACCGGCTCACCGGCGAACGGCCGGCGATTGGTGCGGCGGTGGTCGATGGCGCGATCGAGGTCTGCACTGCCGGGCCGGTCCTGCGGGTCGCCGATCGACACCCGGGCCATGAGATCCGGACGCTCCTCGTCCGGCAGTCGGTGCACGATCGGTTCGTAGCCGGCGGCGGCGATCGCTACCCGGGCGTTGTACAGGGCACAACCACAACTGATCGTCAGCTGCCGACCTCGCGGATCGAGGACCTCGAGTCCGCGAGTGCGGTCGGCGTGGATCTCCAGCGCATCGCCGGTGAGGACGAAGCGCCACGGCTGCGTGTTATGGATGGACGGCGCTCGCACGGCACGCTCGGCGGCGTACCGCAGCAGCGCTGCGTGATCGGTTACCGACACCAATCCTCCTTTTCGGAGTTCGTTCCAAGGACCGGGACAGCGGGATCGGGCAACTGAACCGGGTCGATCATCGGGGGTGGATCACCGCGACCGGGCAGGACGCGTGGTGCAGCGTGCCTTGGCTGACGGAGCCGAGCAGCGCGCCGAATCGCGCTCGTCGAGAGCGCGCGCCGACGACGAGCAGTTCCTGGCCCGACGATTCGGCAACCAACCCGGTGACCGGGTGCGCGCAGATGACGGCGCGGTGCACCTGCACGCCCGGGTACCGTTCGTGCGCGTCGGCAAGCATCGCGGCGAGCCAGTGGTCACCCCGCTCGAGCTCAACTCCGCTCTCGGACGGCGTGGAGAAAAGACCCGGCTGCCAGCAGAACACAGCGCGAACCGCGTACCCGTGCCGGCTCGCGTGGCCGAAGGCGAACATCAGGACATCGAACATCGAGGACGCCCCGTCCACCCCGACCACGACGCAGCGATCGCCGGCGTCCTGGTCGCCGTCCGGGTCGATAGGGCTCCGGACCACGACGACCGGGCCGAATCCGGCGGCGGCGACGACCGAACTGACCGAGCCGAGAACGGCCGTACCGAGGGCTCCGCGCCGTCGACTACCGACCACGGTGATGTCGGCGTCCTCGGACGCTTCGCGCAGAACCCGCGCTGCGGGGCCGTCGACCGCGAATGATTCGACCTTGACCTGCGGATACTCGATCGCCACGCGGTCCCGGGCACGGTCCAGGACCTGCTGCGCGACGGCGTGCAGACGATCGTTCAACGTCCGGTCGAGCGCGGTCTGCCAGGGCAGCATCGGATCGGCGAGGTGATAAGCCCGGACGAGGTGCAGCGGCTGACCGCTCTGCTGCGCCGTACCGGCCGCCCAGTCGATGGCGGGGTCGAGTTCGCCTTCCTCGCCCAGTCCGACGACGACCGATCCGGAGTGCAGCACGGCGCTAGACCTCCTTGCCTTCGGCTTCGTGTTCGACGGAGATGACCGTTGCGTTGTACGCGCGATGGGCGGGGGTCACCCGTTCGATGAGGTGCGCAGTGGCCTCGGCGAGCTCGGCCTCGAAGTGGTCGCGCGCCTTGTGGACCGTTTCGCTGTACTCCATCTGGGCGTCTTCGGTAGCGGAGGCACGATCGTCCTCGGCGGCCACCAGCGCGCGACCGCGCACCTTCTTAGATGTTGGCTCTTTCGACATGACCTGCTCCTTCCAGCTCTTATTCACCGCCGCGCGGGCCGCGCAGCTGTCGCAGAAGTGGATCGGGATGGTGCGGCGGCTCGGCGACCCGGACCCGCGCGTCTACCGCGATCAGACCGTCCGGGCCGGCGATGATCGGGTTGAGGTCCAGCTCGGCGATCTCGGGGACGTCATCCACGAGGGCGGCGATGCGCACGAGGGCGTCTCGGACGGCGGTGCGGTCCACGACCGGAGCGCCGCGGTAGCCATCGAGCAGCCGCGCAGCGCGCAGGCTCCCGATCAGCGCATCGGCCTCATCCTCAGTCAGCGGCGCGAGTCCGAACGCACGGTCGCCGAGGACGTCGGTCAGGATGCCGCCGGCCCCGACCATCACCAGCGGGCCGCACTGCGGGTCGTGCACCGCGCCGAGGATGAGTTCGGTGCCGCCACCGATCATGGGCTGCAGCAGCACCCGGCCGTCGGCGAGGGTGCACAGGTCCGCAACCGCGGCGCGCAGCGCGTCCTCGTCGGCCAGGCCGAGACGTACTCCCCCGAGCTCGCTCTTGTGCACTCCGGGCGCGGCCAGCTTGGCTACGAGTGGGTACCCGAGGCCGGCCGCCGCGGCGAGCGCCGCGTCGGGGTCGGTGACGACAGCGTGCGGGCAGACTGGCACGCCGTAGGAAGCCAGCAGCGCGAAGGCGTCGTCCAGGGCGAGCCAGGGCTGGCCCGAGCGCAGCGCACGATCGACCAAGCCGCGCGCCGACGCGACATCGACATCGGCCGGCCGCAGCGGTAGCGCGAACGATTGTTCGCGCAGCTGCGCGTACCGGTGGGCCACGCCGAGTGCCGCAGCCGCCTCCTCGGGGAAGGTGAAGACCGGCAACCGCCATGCGCTGCCAGGCAGCACGCTCGTGCGCGGCGGCTCCCCGACAGACACAGCCACCACCGGCTTGTCGGCCGCGGCCACCGCGGCGGTGATCGCACTCCCCATGGCGCTCGAATCGGTGATCGCGATGGCCGTGAAAACGGTGATCACCGCGTCCACGGCCGGGCTTGCGAGCACGATCCGTAGCGCGGCGGCGGCAGTGTCCGGCGTGACAGCGGCGCCGAGGTCGAGCGGGTTCTGCGTCGACACATTCAGACCGAGCAGCGCCGTACGCGTTGCGTCGTCCAGCTCGGCAATCTCGAGACCGGCCTCGGACGCGGCGTCGGCGGCCATGATCTCCGGCCCACCGGAGTTGCCGACGATCGCAATTCGGGGTCCCGCCGGCAACGGCTGGTCGCACAACACCCGAGCCGCGTCGAGCAGCTCACGCATGGTCGGCAAGCGAAGGACTCCACTGCCCCGCAGCAGCGCGTCGATCGCAATGTCCGAGGACGCAGCCGCCGCGGTGTGTGAGCGACCGGCGGCCTGACCGGCTTCGGTGCGGCCGGACTTGACCAGCAGGATCGGCTTGCGGCGCGAAACCTGGCGGGCAATACGGGCGAAGCGGCGTGGGTCGCCGACCGATTCCAGGTAACCGGCGATCACCCGAGTGCGCGGGTCGGCCTCCCAGGCCAGCAGCAGGTCATTGCCACCGACGTCGATCTTGTTTCCGACGGACACGAACTGCGACGTACCGAGGCCGGCGGCATCGGCTGCGGCCAGCAGGGCCACGCCGAACGCGCCGGACTGCGACAGCACGGCCAATGGGCCCGGCATCGGGTTGACCTTGCCGAAGGTCGCGTCCAGCGCGACGGCGGGATCGGTGTTGATCACCCCGATGCAGTTGGGGCCCACCAGTCGCATGCCGTGGACCCGGGCGACGGCCAAAACCTCGTCCTGCAACCGGGCCCCCTCGGCTCCCGCCTCCCCGAAGCCGGCGCCGAGCAGGACGGCGGCGCGCACGCCAAGCTCACCGCAGCGGCGGACGGCATCGGGGACCTGCGGTGCAGGCAGCGCGATGATCGCCAGATCGGGTAGCTCGGGGAGATCCTGGACGGTTTCGTAGGAGCGCAACCCGAGCACCTCCCGCCGTCTCGGGTTCACGACCTGGACGGTGCCGGTGTAGCCGGCGGCGAGGAGGTTGCGCAGCACCTCGTGCCCGACCGAGCCGGGTCGCTGACCCGCCCCGATCACCACCACCGAACGCGGTGCGAGCAGGGGAACCAAGCTGGCCACACCGGCGGACCGCTCGCGCGAGGAGATTGCCGCGATCACGCTCTCGGCCACGTCGAGGGAGAATTCGACATGCGTCTCGCCGTAGGCGACCCGACGGCTGGCGGCGAAGCCGAGGTCCCGCATGACCTGCAACATCGCGCTGTTGCTCGCGAGAATCTCGGCGGTGAACCGGCCTATGCCTCGGCGACGCGCGCCGGCGATGAGATGTTCGAGCAACAAGGTGCCGATGCCCCCGTGGTGGGCAGTGTCGACGACGAGCAGCGCAAACTCGGCCGCATCCCCATCGGTCCGGTCGCACACGCCGACGCCGACGAGTTCGGCGTCGACGAAGGCACCGAGCGCGAGGCGTCCGGGGTCCGGGGCGACGAGGGTTACCGCGTAGTTCTGCGCGCTGGCCCGGTTCAGGGCGAAGTACCGCAGATAGATCGCCTGGTCCGACGCGCGATCATGCAGAGCCTGCACCGCGGCGAGATCGTCCTGGGCGAGCTGACGGATCTGGACGATCCGGCCATCGCGGGTGAGGCTGTCGACGTAGCCATCGGTGACGTTGGGGGCCCTCACCAGGCCAAGCCTGCCGTTCGCGGGCCCCTCTGGGCAGTGCCGATGGACCTAGGTCGGACCGGCCGAAGGTCGGTGTCCTCGGCCGACCGGATGGGCGACCATCAGCAGACAGGAGCAAGGAACCTCCGGCACGACCGAGCACATCAGGGAGCGTTTGTGATGCCGACGATGCACGCGCTCGACGCGCTCTTCCTGCAACTCGAGGACCGCCATGTAGCGCTGCACATCGGCGCGGTCGCCGTGTTCGAGGGTCCGGCGCCGTCGACGGCCGAGGTCCACGCTCGGTACGTCCGGATCCTGGCGACGAATCCCCACTATCGGCGGGTGCTGCGTCACCTTCCTCTCGAGATCGGCCGGCCGCGCTGGGTCGACGCCGGCGAGGTGGACCTCGACTACCACTTGCGCCGGACCGCGCTCCCCGCGCCTGGCCTCTCGGACCAGCTCGAACAGGTGACCGGACGGCTGATGTCCCAGGCGCTGGACCAGGAGCGTCCGCTCTGGGAGGCATGGGTGATCGAAGGACTCGATGGTGACCGCTGGGCGCTGCTGACGAAGGTCCACCACAGCGTGGTGGACGGTCTCGGCGGGATGGCTCTGTTCACCGAGCTGCTCGACGGCCACGGCGAGCTGGACCCGCCGACCACCACGGGGGACCGACCCGCACTGCTGGGTCGTCTGCGGGGCGCGGTCCGAATCCCGCACCTGACTGCAGGCACGGTGCTCCACGCGGTCGGCGGCGGCGTGCGACTCGTCCGCAGCCTGCGCCCTACCTCGGTCACCTCGCTCACCGGCCCGTTGGGGACACCGCGCCGCTACCGGACGCTGAGCGTTGCGCTCGAGGATGTCCGCTGCGTACGCGCCAAGTTCGGCGGCACGATCAACGACGTCGTACTCACCCTGGTTACCCGAGGTTTTCACGACCTGCTGCTCGCACGCGGCGAGCAGCCACGCCGGGACGCGGTCCGCTGCCTCGTCCCGGTGTCCGTCCGAACCGCCGCCGAGGCGAACACCGGCGCGAACCGGGTCAGCCTGCTGCTCGTCGACCTGCCGGTCGAATCCAGCGACCCGGCCACCACCCACCGTTTGATCCGCACGCAGACCGCCGAACTCAAGGGATCCGGCGAGGCGAGCGCCGGCGGTCACGGGCTCGCCGCGGCCGATCTGCTCCCTCCGGCGCTGGTCGCAGGCGCGATCAGCCTGCTCCGGCGGGTCCCGCAGCGGGTGATCACCACGGTCGCGACCAACGTGCCCGGACCCCGAACATCCCAGACGCTGCTCGGGCGCCCGCTATTGGCGCTGTATCCGTGGGTCCCGATCGCCGAAGGCATCCGGATCGGGGTCGCCGTGACGTCATACGACGATCAGCTGCATTTCGGGGTGACCTGCGACTGGGCCGCGGTGCCAGACTCGGACGTGTTCGTCGGCGCGATGGCTCAGGCCTTGGCCGACCTCACCAAACGAGCGGCAGGGTGACACCATGAGCGAGAGTCGGGTCGAGGACGTCATGCGACGGGATGTAGTCGTCGTCGGCGAAGGTACGACGTACAAACAGTTGGTCGAGATACTGGCCGGGCGGCAGGTGCGCGCGGTCCCCGTGATCGGTGTCGACGGTCGGGTACTCGGCATGGTGTCCGAGTCCGACCTGCTCGCCCGCACCGTCGAGGAGGAGCGCCACCACGGTCTGGCCGCGATCAGCGAGCGGCACAGGACTCACCCGGACCTGCCGTTGACCGCCGCCCAGTTGATGACCAATCCGGTCATCACGGCGTCCGCCACCGACTCGGTCCACCAGGCGGCCGTCAAGGTGGTGCACGCCGGCGTGCGGCAGCTTCCTGTGGTCGACAGCGACGGGCAGGTGATCGGGATCGTCAGCCGTGGCGACCTGCTGCGGACCTTCCTCCGGCCGGACCCCGAGATTCGGGCCGCGGTCGAGAACGACGTCCTCAAGGACGAGTTCAGCCTCGAGCCGGCCACCGTCGAGGTCACCGTCCGCGACGGCATCGTCACCCTGCTCGGGCAGTTGGAGAATCCCGCGACACGGGCCGATCTGCTGAGTGCGGTCCGAGCGGTAACCGGCGTCATCGCCGTCGAGGACCGGATCAGCTCGTTCCAGAACCCGAACGAGGACCGACCGAAATCCACGCCACATCTGTACTACTGAAGTCCTGATCGGCGGTCGCTAGGCTGACCCGGGTGGGGGTCGAACCGAACGAAGAACCCGTGACCGGAGCGCCCGTCCTCGGCCCGCAGGAGCCCGACCCGACGGCGGCCGCATTCTTCGACGTCGACAACACCATGATGGTCGGGGCCTCGATCTTCCACTTCGCCAAGGGGCTGGCGTCCCGCGACTTCTTCTCCTGGCGGGATCTCGTTCGGTTCACCGCCCGGCAGGCGAGGCTTCGGCTGCGCGGGGAGACCTCCGGGGACATGCATTCGTCCAGGGAGTCTGCGCTGGCCTTCGTGGCCGGCAAGGCGGTCGCCGACATCATCGCCCTCAGTGCGGAGATCTACGACGAGGAGATGGCGGACAAGATCTGGCGCGGCACCGAGGCACTGGCTCGGCTGCATCTGGACTCCGGTCAGCGAGTCTGGTTGGTCACCGCCACGCCGGTCGAACTGGCCAACATCATCGCCACCCGGCTCGGGCTCACCGGTGCGCTCGGCACCGTCTCCGAGACACGCGACGGGTTGTACACCGGCCATCTGGTCGGCGAGGTGCTGCACGGCGAGGCCAAGGCGGCGGCCGTCCGTGCCCTCGCCGCGCGCGAGGGGCTCGACCTCGCGCACTGCTCGGCGTACTCGGACTCGATCAACGACCTGCCGATGCTCAGCCTCGTGGGGCGCGCCGTGGCCGTGAACCCTGACCCGGCGCTCCGGGCCGAGGCGAAGCGGCGGGGCTGGGACGTGCGTGACTTCCGCACCGGGCGCAAGGCCGCCCTGATCGGGATCCCGACCGCGCTCGGACTCGGTGCGGCCGCCGGCGGAATCGCCGCCGGGGTCATGCATCGCAGACGCCGTCGCCAGCCACCGGCAACGGTCAGCCGTTCGGTGGGCGCGCTGCCCTGCTCGCTACCCCGCCGCTGAGGCGTGCCGGTCAGCGCCAGATCGAGCGGCGCTGGACGAGCAGGCGGTACAGCGTGCTCTGGATGGTCTCGCGGACCCGATCCGCGGTCTCGAACACGGTCACCATGTCCTCGGCCGCATCAGGGGGCAGGCTCTCGGTGTGGATAGGGTCGCCGAACTCGATGTACCACTTGCTGGGCAGTGGGACGAGTCCGAGCGGACCCAGCCACGGGAAGGTCGGCGTGATCGGGAAGTAGGGGAGGTCCAGGATGCGGGCCAGCGTCTTGGCATTGCCCAGGACGGGGTGGATCTCCTCGGACCCGATGATCGACACGGGGATAATCGGCACGCCGGCGCGGATGGCCGACTGTACGAAACCACCGCGACCGAAGCGTTGGAGTTTGTAGCGCTCGGCGAAGGGCTTGCCGATTCCCTTGAACCCCTCCGGCCACACCCCGACGAGTTCCCCGGCCGCCAGCAACCGGTCTGCGTCGGCCGCGCAGGCCATCGTGCTGCCTGCCTTACGCGCGATCGGACCGAGACCCGGGACCCGGAACACGAGATCGGCCGCCAGCAACCGCAGGAACCGGTGGCCCGGGTGCTCGACATGAACGGCCATCGCGGTCATCGCCGCGTCCAGCGCCCACACTCCGCCCGCGTGATTGGCGACCAGCAGCGCGGGGCCGGTATCCGGAATGTTCTCGATGCCATTGACCTCGACCCGGAACCACCGCTGGTAAAGCGGGGCGAACAGCGGAACCAGGGCGTTCTCGGTCAGGTCCTGGTCGAAGCCGAACTCGTCCAGCTCGTACTCTCCGGCGATGCGTCGGCTCGCGAAGGACAGGAGCGCTCCGAGCCGCGACGTCGCCGTAGGCATCGGTTCGATCTGTGCCGATGCCACCGGCGCGATCGCTGATCCTTCTCGCGCGGTCATCGGCAGGACCTCGGCCCCACCACGCTTCGGACCGGGGCTTGGGCGATAGGCCAGGCGGCGCGCGCGAGCGAGCCGCCCGGTGGAGTTGGTGGGTAGCGCGATGATGCGGGCTTCGTCCATTGTCACGCCCCCTCGGAGCCGATGACCGCGGTCCGCGCGGTCGCGCCGGGGCGTGCGTTGCCTCGCGACGCCAGCAGCCGAGACCCTACGCCGAGAACCAGTGCGACGGGCCGGGGTCGTGAGCGCGCGAGCGTCCCGAAGGAGTCGACCGCGGCGGCGGTCGAGTACTGCGGTGTGAAGCCGAAGACGTCGACCAGCGCGGAGGTGTCGATGCTCCTGCCGTAGGTGAGGTAGCGGTACTGCTCGGCGGTGAACTCAACCGCTCCGGGGCTGCGGAGGAGACCGGCCGCGACCTCGATCGCGCGGATCGGGACGGGTACACGTACCCGGCCCGCGAGACGGAGCAGTTGTGACAGGGTCACTATGCCGTCGCCGGCGACATTGAAGGTGCCCGGTCGACGCGAAACCGTGGCCAGGCGCAAGACCTCGACGGCATCGGTCTCGTGCAGCAACTGCACTCGCGGATCGAAGCCGAGCACGGTGGGGACGACTGGCGTCCCGAGGTAGCGGGTGAACGCGGAATCGATGGTCGGTCCGATGACGTTGGTGAGCCGAAGGACGGTCACGTCGACGTCCGGACGCCGGCGGGCAAACCCCCGCAGGTACGCCTCGACCTCGACCGCGTCCTTGGCGTACCCGGTTCGCGCACCGCCGCCTGGATGCATGCCCTCGACGAACACGGCGGGGTCGGCGGGCCCGCAGCCGTAGACGGCGTCAGTGGAGCGCAGGACGAACCGGCTGACGGTGTCGGACTTCTGGCACGCCGCAAGCAGTTGCATGGTGCCGATGACGTTCATTTCCTGCATCGCTGCCCGGCCACCGATGGTGCGTGCCGAGGACATCAGGCCGGAGTGCACGACCGTGCTGACGCCGGCCTGGGCCATGACTTTGGCGATGAGCGGGTTGCGGATGTCGGCCCGGACGAATTCGGTTCGCCCGAGCCGGGGCAGGTCAGCCGCCCGCGGCGGGGTGGTGTCGACGCCGATGATCCGCTCGATCGCGGGGTCGGCGGTGAGCTGAGCGGCCAGCCGTCCCCCGAGGAACCGGCTCACTCCGGTGATCAGGACAACGTTGGGCACAGACGATCGGATCTTTCCCTCGGCCGCATCGCGAGGCGGGGGCCCGCCGCCGTGACGCGGCGCGCGGGCGGGGCGGAACTACTTCTTGTTACGACGCTGAACGCGGGTCTTCTTCAGCAGCTTGCGGTGCTTCTTCTTGGCCATCCGCTTGCGCCGCTTCTTGATGACAGAACCCATGAAAGTAACCCTCGTCGATCGTCCTTCCCGGACGAACCGCCGGGCACGGC
>JBDTFN010000245.1:0-5352 GCA_039937915.1 Jatrophihabitans sp.
GCTCTGGTGGCCGAGTTGACGGCGATCAACCCGGCAGGCAGACCGGTGTCCTACCCGCTGATCCCGTTGTATGACGGACGGCGGATCTACTTCACGTCCGCGGTGCTGTTCTCGAAGAAGTTCGAGCACATCAAGGCCAACCCGAAGGTGTCGGTGAGCCTGTCCGATCCGGCAGCGATGACCGGGGTTCCGCTGGGCCGGGCGTGTATCCAGGGGGATGCCACGGTGCTCGACACCGAGGACCCGCACTCGGCCTGGGAACGGCTGCTGCCGATGTGGACGGCGAAAGAGCCCGCCATCGCCAAGCTGGTCAAACAGCGGTTCGGCCTACCGCTGTTTTTCGAGCGGCACATCATCGAAGTGGCTCCGACCCGTGAATTCTTCTGGCCCGGCGGCGACACCGCCGCCGCGCCCCGGGTCCTAACATGCCTCGCGGCGGAGCGCTGATGTCCAAGCTTGAGGTCGCCGACGGCCTACGTCGAGCCCGTACCCAGGGTTATGAGCACGCGGTGGTGTCCTGGGTGGACGACGACGGCTATCCGATGAGTGTCGCCGGCCCGTTCGTTGCGCAGGAGAGCGTCGGCAGCCTGGACGTCGGACCGCTGGGTGTGAATCCACCGTCCGGAAGCGACATGTGCGTGATCGTCAGTCACATCCGACCGCGTCCGGGAGTGGGCTACGACGAGCGGCGCTATGTAACGCTGTGGGGCGCTGCCGGGACTATCGAAGACGGCACAGTCACACTTGCCCCTAGCTCTGCCGCGGGATGGGACGAACACGACACGCCGTTCGTCGAGTACGCCGAGCGCAGCGTCGGGCGTGGGCTGTCCTACCTCGACGCGCATGACGCGAAGCCGCGGGTCACCGCGGCCCAGCGATTCTTTCTCGCCACCCGCGTGCCGTTCCTGACCGCGACGCTCGTACCGCTGGGGCTGGCTGCTGCGGTGGCGGCCTACGACGGCCGGATGCACTGGGGTTGGTGGCTGCTGGCGCTGCTGTCGGCCGTGACCGCGCACCTCGGCCTCAACGTGGTCAACGACCTCGCCGACGACGCGAGCGGCGCGGACGCCGCGAACATGACACCCACGATGTTCAGCGGTGGATCCCGGGTCATCCAGTACCGGCTCATCACTCGCCGCGGCATGATCGCGTTGTGCCTCGGGCTCTACGCCGTGTCCGCAGCCTCCGGGATCATCCTTGCCATCACCCGCTCGTGGTGGCTGCTCGTGATCGGCGCGGTCGCGGTGGTGCTGTCGGTGGAGTACACCGCCCCGCCGCTACGCTTGGTGCACCGCGGACTCGGCGAGCCGGTCGTCGCCATCGGGTTCGGTCCCATCATGGCGGTCGGTGCCTACGTCGCCGTGACGATGCGCTGGAGTTGGGACATCCTCTACGTCTCCCTGCCCGTGGGCATCCTCATCGCGCTGGTGCTGTACATCAACCAGATCCCCGACCAGCGCGGTGACGCCGCGATCGGCAAGCGCACTGTCGTCGTCCGCTGGTCCCACACCACGGTCCTGTACGCCTACGCCGCCGCGGTTGCGGTCGCGGAGGCGATGATCGTGGGCGGGGTGCTCGGTGGTCTGATGCCCGGGTGGACGTTGCTGGCGCTACTCGGCGTTCCCTTGGCTGTCATTACCTACCGGGGCGCTCGGGCGCACTACGAACAGCCATATGAACTCAGCACTGCGATGGCCGCAAATATCGGGCTGCACGCAATCACCGGAGTCTTGCTCATCGTCGGCTACGTCATCGCCTGATTCGTCAGCACGGTCCCAAGACACGACGATTCTTGTCGGACGTCGTCCCTACAATCAAACACATGGTCGACAGGTGCCCTGGGTCAGCGGGCAAACTGCTGTCGGCGGTGCTCGCGATGCTGGCCGGTACCAGCGACTGCGCCACCGATTCGGAGCGCATTGATCGCATTCGGTTGCTGGATGAGCTGAAGTCCGCGGCGGCGGCAGCGCAGGCCCGCGAGACAGCGGCGTTTGCGGCTTCGCAACGCCAAGAGCAGTTGGACGTCGGTGTGCCGGCAGAGCGTGCGAGTCGTGGGATCGCTGCGCAGGTCGCTCTGGCTCGCCGGATCTCGCCGCATTCGGCGCAGCGCTACGTGGGATGGTCAACGATCCTGACCACCGAACTGTCGGCGACGTTCGCCGCGCTCGTCTGCGGCGCGACGACCGAGTGGCGGGCGATGCTGGTGGCTCGCGAAACAGCCTGGCTGTCCCGGGAGCATCGCGCGTTGGTGGATCGTGAGTTCGCGGGTCGCCTCGAGTCGCTGGGCGACAAGCGGGTAGAACACGAAACCAAGAAGGCGGCTTACCGCCCCGCTCTGTACCGCGAGGCGGACACCCTGATCGGCGTCGGCGATCGTCGCGGTCGCGGGCAGATCATGGCCGACACCCTCGTCGCGCGCCTCACCGGTCAGGCCACGGCCAGCGACGTTCCACTCGAGGTGAACCTCGTCATGACCAGCTCCTCCTTACTCGATCCACGCAGCAGCAACGCCGCCGATGACGGTGGGATCAGCGGCGCCGCCGACTCGGAAGGGGCGGCCCGCCTCGACGGTTACGGCACCGTCCCGGCCGCCTGGGTGCGTGAGCTCGTGCTCGGGGCCGCCGAAACCACTCCGGTCTGGCTGCGGCGCCTCTTCCGCGCCCCACGAGTGGCGAACTGGCCGCGATGGACTCACGGCGGCGCACCTTCACCGGCAATCAGCGCCGTTTCATCACCCTGCGCGATGAACGCTGCAGGACTCCGTGGTGCGAGGCGCCGATTCGGCACATCGACCACATCCGCCCGGCCGAACACGGCGGACCCACGCAGGTGTCGAACGGTCAGGGACTCTGCGTCGCCTGCAATCACGCCAAACAGGCACCCGGTTGGCGACAGCACACCTTAGATCCGATCACCGTTACGACGATCACCCCAACCGGGCACCACTATCGATCCCGCGCACCCGCGCTCCTCGGGGCTCGGCCCATGGCGAGTCTGCTCGAAAGACAACTGGCGACAGCACTCAGCGCTTCGTAGGTGGTGCCAAAGATTCACATGTCGCGAGTTGTGTCGTGCTCGTCCGGCCGGCGTCGTTTGTGATGGTGTCGCCGCACCGATCGGATAGTGGCTGGCCCGACGAGCCGAGGACCGGACAACCGCCGCTCCAGCTTTCCGGCCTCGCGCTTGAGCGGCTGCGCGACGTACTCGCCGAGGATCACGCCCGCGGCCAGCGCGATGGCGATCGTCGCAGCGGTGACCATGCCCAGCAGCCCGTTGCTGTTGCCCTCGCTGAGCTGCGCGAGACCGCGGTAGATCGACAATCCCGGCAGCATCGGCACGATCGCGGCCGTCACGATGACCAGCGCCGGAACCCGGAATCGCCCAGAAGCGGTGTAGCTGACCAGCCCGACCAGCAGGGCGGCGATCGCCGAGGCCCAGGCGATGCCGAGGTGGCGCTCGTAGATGACCAGGTACACCGACAACGCCCCGCCGGCAATGATTGCGATCGGGATCAGCGAGCGCAGCGGGGCGTACGCGGCGAATGCGTAAGCGACCGCCGAGATCGCGCCCCCGGCGGCCACGATCGGCAGGTTGGCGAAGATGATCGGCCCGGCGGCGACCTTGCCGAGACCGATCCCGAATTCGCGGGCCATCGTGAGTCCCCCGCTTACTCCGGCGATCAGGCCGGCAGTGGCGATGATCGCCTCCAGGATGCGGGCGCCGCCGGTGAGCGGAAATCCGGACAGTGCGTCCTGGATAGCCCCGAGGAAACTCACGCCGGCCAGCAGCGCAATGATGCTGGCCGTGATCACCCGGCTCGGGCTGATCTCGAGCCCGGTCCTGGCAACGCCGGCAGCGAGCAGCGTCGCGAACAGCCCACCGGCGGCCTGGACGTAGAACGCCGGCAACTGGGCCTTGGCCATCAATACGGCAATGCCGTCGATGCTGCAGGCGGCGACGAAGGCGATCGCCACCATGGCCGCATTCCCGCCGAGAATCATGCCCACTCCGGCGCCCATCGCGCCGAGTCCGAGCGTCACGCTCCAGCGCGGTCGCGCATGACCCGAGGACACGATTCGGTTGAGTCGCGTGGTGGCCTCGTCGCGGTCGATCTTGCCCGCGACCAGATCACGCACGAGATGATCGACCCGAGTGAGGTCCTCGTAGTCGACCTCGCGCCGCCTAACCTGACGCAGTTGGATCAAGGCGGGTTCGTCGGGACTGGACTGGTGGCTCATCGCGAGTTCGGTGAACGTCACATCGGCGGAGAAGCGGCGCAGACCACAGGACCTGGCGACGTTGTCCATCTGCGCGCTGACGTCAGCAGCACCGGCGCCTGAGGACAGCAGCACCTCGCCGATCCGCAGGGCCAGATTCAGTGTCTTGTACACGTCGTTGCTCTCGGCCATCGCCGTCCAGTCTGTCGGTAGCGACCTAACACGCGAATCGTGTCTGGGTCTCGTCCTGATGGGTAGCCTCTTGACGCTGTAGTGCGTCGTCCCCCGCGGCCATTTCAGCACTCGAGCCGCCCGCATGCGCGTCCCCCATAGGCATGCGGGCGGCTCTTCACCCGGATTAGGCTGAGCTGCATATGGACACCACAGCCATCCGGCTTCCCGCCTTCGCCGGCGCGGACCGTATCGACCCCGACACGCTTTACGCGGCCTTCAACTCCTGGGTCTCCGAGCAGGGCCTCACGCTCTACCCGGCGCAGGACGAGGCGATCCTTGAACTCGTCACTGGGGACAACGTCGTCCTTTCCACCCCGACGGGTTCCGGCAAGTCCCTGGTTGCAGTGGCGGCGCACTACTTCGCCCTGGCCGGCGGTCTGCGCTCGGTGTACACAGCGCCGATCAAGGCGCTGGTGAGTGAGAAGTTCTTCGCGCTCTGCGCAATCTTCGGGTCGGCCAACGTCGGGATGATGACCGGGGACGCGGCGGTGAACCCGGACGCTCCGATTCTCTGCTGCACCGCCGAGGTGCTCGCCAACGTCGCGTTGCGCACCGGGCCCGACAGTGATCTGCGGGTCGTCATCATCGATGAGTTCCACTTTTACGCCGATCCGGACCGCGGCTGGGCCTGGCAGGTGCCGTTGCTCGAGCTGACGCGGGCACAGTTCCTGCTGATGTCCGCCACGCTCGGGGACACCACCGAACTCGCAGCCGACCTGGCCCGCCGAACCGGTCGGGCGACGACCGTCGTGGCCGGCGCGGAGCGCCCGGTACCCCTGCATCACTACTACGAGACGACGCCCCTGCACGAGACGGTCAGCGATCTGTTGTCCAGTGGGCAGGCACCGATCTACGTCGTCCACTTCACCCAGGCTGCGGCCCTCGAGCACGCCCAGGCCCT
>JBDTFN010000246.1:0-5107 GCA_039937915.1 Jatrophihabitans sp.
TAGGTGCGCCCGGATGAGTCGTATCGGATCGGCTCTGTTGCGTTAGCTGTTCAGCTCGCGGGATGAAGCGCGAGGTGACCGCTCGTTGGTTCAGGTCTGGGGTGTGGGTAGCGCGTTCAGCGGCACTGCGTTAGTCGTTCGTCCGACGCACTGGACACTAGAACGATGATCAACTCGGGTTCAGTTCTGTCGTCTGCACCAGCCGGTTACCGGTTTCCGCGCGAGGTGATCGCCGTCGCGGTGCGCTGGTACCTGCGCTACGGCCTGTCCTACCGCGACGTGGAGGGGTTGCTTGCCGAGCGTGGCATCGACGTCGATCACGTCACGGTGTATCGGTGGGTGCAGACGTTCACACCTGAGTTCATCGACGCCGCACGACCGGCTCGGCATTCGACCGGTGATCGGTAGTTCGTGGATGAGACGTATGTGAAGGTCGCCGGAGTCTGGACCTATCTGTATCGGGCGGTCGATCAGCACAGTCAGGTCATCGACGTGTACCTCTCGACCCGCCGCGACGCCGCAGCTGCACGCCGGTTCTTCCAGGGCGCATTGCGGTTCGGACCGACGCCGGTGGAGGTGACGACTGACCGGGCACCGGTCTACCCACGCCTGGTCGAGAGCCTCGAACCCGCCGCCCGGCATGTCACTGATCAGTACGCGAACAACAGGGTCGAGGCTGATCACGGCCAGCTGAAGGCCAGGCTGCGGCCGATGCGCGGACTGAAACAACTCGCCTCTGCGCGCACAGTTTCTGCTGGACACGCCTTCGTGCAGAACCTGCGCCGCGGCCACTACGCCATCACCACCGAACTGCACGTCCATGATCGAGTCCGAGTCGCGTTCGACGAACTCGCCAACTGCATCTAACAGAGCCCGAGCGGTCACCCCGAGCTTCAGCATCCGAGCCGAACCGATAACGCAACAGAGCCGGCCCGGGCGCTGAAGCCGAGCACCCCACAGGTCAGCCGCACCGGTATCTTCTCGGCGGCCAGGTCACGGACCAGCGGGTAAGTCATTTTGGGAGCGACCCCTGCGCGAAGTAGGCCGCCGCCCGGCGCAGGATTTCGTTCTCCATCTCCAGCCGGCGCATCCGCCGACGCAGCTGAACCAGCTCGGTCTGCTCGCTGCTGGTCTGCCCGGCCACGACGCCGTCATTGACATCGGCCTGGCACACCCAGCGGCGCACCGACTCCTGCGCGATGTCGAAATCGACAGCGATCTCGGCGACGCTCAAATCACCACAGCGAACGACAGCAACCACGTCACGCTTGAACTCCGGCGGATACCTCCTCGGCATAGCAACATCCTTCCCGAGGACCTTTGATCCTCGTAAGAGATGTCAACCGAACCGACAGCAGACCCCACAGACAACACGGTAAGCGGGGGGACTTGCCCGTTAGCCGAACCTTGGGCTCCCTCGTTCCCGATGCGGCGTTCAGACACGACCGGTACTGGTGCGGAGTCGACGATCTTGCCCGTCTCCTACGGCGCACCTCTGCAGGACTACCGAATGCTGTGCCACCGGCGATCGCTGACCGGACACTGCTGCACGCCGCGCTCTGGGCACGTAGTCGTCAGCGGGTGAAACTCTTGCTCGCGATGCAGAACTCTTTGCCCTCAAGATCCTGCAGCACGGTCCAGCCGTGACTACCAAGCTCATGCTCGCCACCGACCGTGGCACCCAGCGCGATGAGCCGGTCCACAGCCAACGGGTCAGGATCGACTAGGTCAAGGTGAGCGCGGTTCTTCGCGCGTTTCGGCTCAGCGACTTTGTTGAAGTACCACGCAGGCTGTGCCCGCTTGCCATCTGCGCCGCCGATCGTGGCGAACTCAGTGCTGCTTCCGTCGTCGACAGGCCGTCCGAGGACCGCCGCCCAGAACTCAGCCATTTTCCAACACGTTGCGGCAATCGAAAGCCAGGGCATTGCCGATTGTTGCTGCCACGGTTCGACCGTACGTCTCTTCGCACACGATTGCACCGCGTCTCTCAAGCCGAACCTTCGGTGGTCGCGATGTGGCAGTCGGGCACAACCGGACCGATGAGCGGTTGACAATCTTGACCGTCTCGTATGACGCACCTCTGCCGAACGGCCGTCGCCCGCTGTGTCACTGGAGATCCGCTCGTGGGCGCAGTCGTGATGCAGCGACGATCGGCACGCTGGTGCGCAGCGAGGTTGAGCGGGTGTGGCGCGACGCAAAGGCCGGGACGGCCGCCGGCGGTCACTAACCCTCGGCGGCCGCGAAGTGCGTGAGCAGGTGGTGGGCCACGGTCGCTGGCTGTTCGAGCGACACTGAGTGTCCGGCGGCCTTGATTGTCACCGCGCGACCCCCGGTTGCGGCCGCGATGTTGTCGCTCGACGTTGGCGGCGGGTACGCGTGGTCCTCCACCCCGGCGATGGCCAGCACCGGCACGGTGCAGCCGGCGAGCTCGGCGACGATGCTGTCGCGGTGGATCACCTGCCAGGCGCACGGACCGATGGACGGGCCGAGGTCGGCCATGAACCCCTCCCACCGCTTCGTCGCAGCGGTGGGCGATGCGAGGGACGTGTCGCCGTACATGATGTGCATGAGGCTGCCGACGATGTCCGCGGCGCCGTGCTCGGTGAGGTGGTCAACGAGCGGCGCGAACGCGGCCAGGCTGTGCTCCTCCTCGGCTGAGGAGCCGATGGCTGCGGCGGAGATCAGCAGGTGCGGGTGGCGGGCCGCGAGACGCAGCGCGACGAATCCGCCCAGTGAGTTGCCGGCGACGTGCACCCGGCCGAGCCCGAGGGCACCGATAAGGGCCGCGGCGTCCTCGGTAAGGGCGTCGACCGAGACCTCGTCGCGCGTGGCTGGCGGGTTGGCGCCCTGCCCACGCTGGTCGTAGGACACGACGCGGTAGCCCCGTTCGGCGAGGATGGCCGCGAGGTCGTCGAACATCGTGTGGTCGAAGAAGAGCGAGTGGCTCAGCAGTACTGGGGTGCCGTCGCTCGGACCCACCTCGGCGTAAGCGATGGGTGCGCCGTTCAGGTCAACGGTTGGCATGATGTTTCCCCTCGTTCGTCGCCGCCCGCTGTGAGCGGCGTCACGCGTGTAGAGACGACGTTAGTCCAACGACGCATGCACTTCTCCCGCTTTCGTGCCGGAACGTCCCACAGATACGCACAACTCGGCCGAGGTCGACGGATGCCCTAGGGCTAGGTCGTGGTCGAGACTCAGCACGGGCTGTCTGCATCCAACAGCGGCCTTCTGGCGCGAGCACGTCCAGCCGAACCACGACCGCCTCGACTTCCGCTTCGAGCGTGCGCCCCCTTCGGAGGAGCACCAGAGCGAGCACGGACAAACGGTTGCAGGACGTCTCGGGCTTGCATCGAAGAGGAATCGCCTGCAGGCCGAGGTCGTCCCGTAGAGCGCCCCGCTACCCGGCACCCGTCTCCTGGCTGCTGCCTTTTCCGGCCGGACAAGCTGCGCTAAGGGAACGGCCGGCGGCGCCGGCTGACGTGCCGATTGGTTCGAACGAGGTCTCGATCATGGTCGTCCCGTAAGCCGCCCCATGACCGGGCAGCGGCCCGCTCGGGATCGGCGGCTGGGACAGGTTGGCGTGGTCGCGCGTCGCCCTCTCAGGATCTCGGGTTCCTTGTCGGTGCCGATCGGTAGCTTCCCGTCATGGATTACAAGATTGAACTCACCATCCTGCCGGTGTCCGACGTGAACCGGGCCAAATCGTTCTACGCCGACCAGGTCGGATTCACTGTCGACCACGATTAGCGAGTCGATGAGCACCTTCGCTTCATTCAGATGACCCCCCACCGACCACAGGTCAGTATTGGACGATTCAGACCGTCTCGTATGAGGTGCCTTTGCGGGCGGCTGCGGGACGGGATCCGGTTGTGCGACCTACCGGTTCGTGAAGGCGTGCTGGCCGCTCGGCGGTTAGCGGTGGCGGTGGCGGTGGCGGTGGCGGTCGATCTACGCGGGGTAAGTGCCGGTTTGCGTGCACCGCGACGATTGTCCAGCCCATACGTGGCGCGATCTGACCGGATTTCATCAGGCGAAGCGCTGCCGAGTCGGGGAGAATCGACGGTGCCCGGCCGGTTATGGTCAGGGCCCGGCGGGGGGATCCAATGGTTACTTGCGCGCGCGGCGATGATGGCTTACCGCGGGCAGGGGCTGGGAGGGCGCCAGTATGCGTGAGGGCACTGCTGTGGGTAGGGACTCCGCATTCGCGGGGGGCGACGGCACCGCCGGTCCAGTTGCGCACACAGTTCCGGGCCCAGTTGCGGGCGTTGCTGGTGGCGCTTGCTGACGCAACCCCGACCGACCGAGTAAGTCGATGTGGACGCCGCTGATCGTCGGTTGCCCTCGAGCCGCTGACTGCGGCCGCTCAGGCGACCGGGCCCTCGCGCCGCACACCTCGTCCCCGGAAGGGGAACGCCGACAGGATGGTCGTCTTCGGTGACCCCGGCGAATCGTTCGGTGATCAAGGTCCTCCCGTAAGCCGCCCATCACCGGGCGCTGTCCGCACGTGATCGCTGACCTGGTCGGCCAGCGACACCGTCGTGCCTAGGTTCGGCACCCGGGTTTAGAAGGTAAAGCGGGTGCAGTCCGTCGGGAACGCGAACCAGGCCAGCGCGCGCTTCGGGGTGATCACGCGTAGCCCGCCGCCCTGCTCGCCGGACCAGGAATTCGGACCCGGCGCGTAGTCCGGATGGTATTTCTTGAATGCGTTCGCAAGCCGAGCGCCGAGGTCGGCTGGCTCAGCACTGGTCGAGGTTGACAATCCCTCGATGATCACCACTTCAGTGCCGCTTTCGAGCGTCAGCGTGCAGGCCGGGTTGCGCTCGAGGTTGCGGACATGGCGGGTCGTGGGCGCTCCGTCGTAATAGAAGCGGCCGTCCAACCACACGCCCCAGCGTGGCACCGAGTGGGGAGTGCCATCGGGACGAACAGTGGCGAGCCAGTAGTACAGCGATGCGCGCAGGCGGTGTTCAACTGCCTCCCAGCTAAGCAGGCCATCCGCCGAGCTCGGCAGTCCGTAACCGTCAGGAACCGTAGGCCGACCGCGATCAGGAACTGATGCAGTTGCCATGCGAGGCAACCTAGCGCCGATCCCCGACATCGCTGCCCG
>JBDTFN010000247.1:0-5748 GCA_039937915.1 Jatrophihabitans sp.
GTCGTGGGTGCCAGCAACGACGACAGCAAGCCTGCCTCCTACGTGCCAGACCATATGAAGCAACACGGATGGCGGATCATTCCTGTGAACCCGCGCGGCGGCACCATCGGGGGCGACACTGCGTACCCGAGCCTCGCCGACGTGCCCGAGCAGGTCGGTCTCGTCGACGTCTTCCGCCCGTCGGAACACACCCCGGACATCGCGCGCCAGGCCGTCACTGCGGGGGCGAGCGCTCTGTGGCTTCAGCTTCACATCAGCTCCGACGAGGCCCGCCGGATCGCCGAGGACGCCGGGCTGCTCTATGTCGAGAACCGCTGTCTGATCGTCGAACAGCGCCGACTGTCGCTCAACGCGCCGAAACTCTGATGGACGCCGCAGCCGCACGGGAATTCCTGTCCCAGCACCACCACGCGGTGCTCGCCACGTTCCGCCAGGACGGTCGGCCGCAACTCTCGCCGGTGGCCGCGAACGTGGACGCGCAGGGGCGGGTCGTCATCAGCACCCGCGAGACCGCGATGAAGGTCAAGCACCTTCGGCGTGACCCGCGGGTCGGACTGACCGCGTTCACCGATCGCTTCTTCGGCGACTGGGTCCAGGTCGAAGGAACCGCCGAGATCGTGTCCTTGCCCGAGGCGATGGAACTGCTCGTCGACTACTACCGCGCCACGAGTGGCGAGCACGACGACTGGGAGGAGTACCGCGCCGCGATGATCGAGGAGCGACGAGTGATCGTCCGTTTCGACATCGAGCGGGCCGGACCGAATATCAGCGGCTGAGTCAGGCGATCCGGAAGCCGGTCACCCCGGTCGGGACGGCGCTCGCCTCGACGTCGACACCAGAGACCCACCCCGGTGTGCGTCCGATGCGCAGGGTGGACAGCAGTTCTTCGCAGGCTCCGCGGCCTCCCTCTACGTCGATCTCGACGCGACCGTCGACGAGGTTGATGGCCGACCCCGCCAGCCCCAACGGCCCAGCGGTCCGGCGAACCCATTGCCGGAACCCGACTCCTTGGACGTCACCGCTCACGATCGCGCGCAACCGTGCCAGATCACTCATGCGCGCACGAACTCCACCCGCCAGTGCGCGATGCTGCGTCCGGGAACCTGCTCGCGGGCGCGCACTTCGAGTCCATCTGCGGCGAACCGATCGATCTCGGCCGCGGTGAGCGGCCAGGGTGGACCCGCCACGTCCACGCCCGAGGCACCGACCGCCGAGATCACGAGCAGCGTGCCGGCCGGCGCCACCAACGAGGTCACAGCCGCACTGGCCCGCGTGTGTAACGCGACGGGTAGGGCCTGCACGGTGTAGCTCTCCACCACCAGATCGAACCTGGCGATCCATTCGTCCGGGAGCGCGAAGAGGTCGGCGACCCGGTAGTCGACGATGCTGTCCGGGTAACGCGCACGCGCGCCTGCTATCGCGGTCGGTGCGACGTCGAAGGCCGTCGTGTCGTAGCCGAGCCAGGCGAGGTGCTCGGCGTCACGGCCGAGGCCGCAGCCCACCACCATCGCTCGCTGTCCGATGGCCGCTGGTAGACCGGCGGACCAGTCGACGAGGATCGGGTTTGCCGAATCGCTGTCCCAGGGCACCAACGTCGCACCGTCGGCCGCCGCTCGGTAGAGCCGGTCGAACCAGCCCGTCGGATCGCCCTGGGCGAGGGACTGGGCGGCCAGGCTCCCCGCGTCGTCGGTTGCCACCACCACAGCCTCCCCCGAATCAGCCGGAGACGCGACTCCCGGCTGACCGCGGGTGTAGCCGACCCATCGAGCGCCAGCCGCGGGAACTGCGCGGCCATCGGACGCCCGAATCCGCGGTCCAGAACGCTTCGGCGCCGGCGGCCACCGGACGCTCGAACTGGTCAGCCACCACGTCGATCGCATCAACCCGGCTGACGTTGCGCAGCCACGCTCCGTTGTTTACGTAGTCGTCGTCTGACATCAGAACCACCTCTCGTCGGTCCCTGAATCCTGGAGGTGGGATGTGTCGACGACGTTACCGCCGGTCGACCGTCGTGCTAAGTCTCGCGGGCCGTCAGCCGCCGGCGAAGGGCGGCAGGACGTCGACCTGCGCGCCGTCGGTCAACGGCGTGGAGTCGGCGGCGTGTGCGCCGTCGACCAGGAACGACGAGACGGCGCTGATCTGGGTGAGCTCCGGACGGGCAGCCAGGACGACCCGCAGATCGCCCACGGTCGCTGCCGCGAGCAGCTCGGTCTCCACGCCCGCGGCACGCTTGGCTCCGGCCCAGTAGCGGACGGTGACGATTGCAGCCATGCCCCCAGCGTGCCAGGTCAGTGCCGCGGACCCGGATAGGCGGTCACATCGGTGGCCTTCGCCGACAGCCAGACCGCCTGGCCAGGAGCGAGATCGAGTTCGGCGACGGCCGCGGCGGTGACGTCGACCGTCGCCGGGATCGCGCCTGCCGTCATGACTCTGATCCGGTCCCCTAGTGGCGCCAGCGACGCCACCGTGCCGCTCCAGACGTTGCGTGCGCTCGTGCCGTCGGGGTGGTGGGTGTGGACGGTGATCGCGGACGGACGCACCGCGGCCAGCACCGGGCCGTTCACCGGATCGGAGGTGACCAGTTCGCCGGCGTCCAGAGTCACGACGCCGTTGACCGCGGAGCCGACGTAGAGGTTCATACCGACGAGTCGCGCGACGTACGGGGTCAGTGGCCGTTTGGTGATCTCGACCGGCGTGCCCTGCTGCACGACCCGACCGCGTTCCAGCACGACGATGCGTGTGGCGAGCAGCAATGCCTCGATCGGGTCGTGCGTGACGATGAGTGTCGGCCCGGCGAACTCGCGCAGATGCTCGCGCAGCTCCCCCTGCACCTCGGCCCGGGTCTGAATGTCCAGCGCCGCAAGGGGTTCGTCGAGGAGCAAGGCCGCCGGGTCGCAGGCGAGTGCACGGGCGAGCGCCACCCGCTGAGCCTGTCCGCCGGACAGTTCGCGCGGGTACCGACGGGCCAGGTCAGCGATCCCCAGACGGTCGAGCCACGCCCGCGCGAGGTCTCGTGACGGTGCCCGCCGCGCACCCCGGGAGCGCAGCCCGAAGGCAACGTTGTCGAGCACACGGAGGTGCGGCAACAGCCGGTGGTCCTGGAACACCACGCCGAGACGGCGTCGCTGCGGCGGCTCGTACACGCCGTCGTGCACGGCATCCACGACGACATCGCCGACCCGGACGGTGCCCGCATCCAACGGCAACAGTCCCGCGACCACCCGCAGCAGCGTCGACTTGCCGGCCCCGTTCGGCCCGAGGACGGCCACAACCTCCCCCGGCTCGGCGGCCATGGCCAGCTCGAGTTCGAAGTCGCCGCGGCGGACGCGTCCCTGCACGGACAGCGTCATGACTGGGCCCGGCTCACGCGGCCGTCGCGATCGGTCGCAGCCACTTGTCGCGCAGCGCGCCAAGCACGATCAGGGCCATCGCGATCAGCGGCAGGCTGAGCGCCGGCGCCTGGCTGGGGTCATCGCGGAAGACGTCCAGCACCGCGACCGGCAGGGTTTGGGAGATGCCCGGCGCGTTGCCGCCGAAGAGCAGGGTCGCACCGAACTCGCCCAGCGCACGGGCCCAGCACAGGACCGATCCCGCGACGATCGCCGGCAGCACCAGCGGCAAAGTCACTCGGGCGAAGATCCGACCGCGGGACGCGCCGAGGGTCGCCGCGGCCTCCTCGACGCCGCGGTCGGCGATCCGGAACGCGCCCTCGACGGTCACGACGAGGAAGGGCATCGCGACGAAGGTCTGCGCGACGACGATCGCGCTGTAGGTGAAGGGCAGGTCGAATCCGAAGATCGAGTGGAACTCGGTCCCGAACAGGCCGAATCGTCCGAAGGCGTCGAAGAGTGCAACGCCGCCGATGACCGGTGGAAGCACGAGCGGGATCGTCACCACCGCGCGGGCGACCGCCATGCCCGGGAACCGAAACCGGGCGAGTACCCAGGCGAGCGGGACGCCGAACACGAGCGCCGCTGCGGTGGCCTCGAGCGAGGACTCGATTGACAGCCGAAGCGCCGTCCAGATCTGACGGTCACGATAGATCGCCCCGAGATCACTCCACGGGACCCTGATGACGAGGGCAACGGTGGGGAGCAGCAGGAAAAGCAAGCCGAGGACGGCAGGCGGCACGATGAGGGCCGGCGTGCCCCCGCCCGCCGCCCGCCGCGCCCGCGACCGACTGCTGATCACGGCTTTTTGAAGCCCCCGGCCGTCAGGACCTGCTGGCCCGCGGGGGACAAGACGTAGTCGACGAACGCCTTGGCCAGCGCCGCGTTCTTCGCGTCCTTCAACACCACGATCGGGTAGGTCGTGCTCGCGTTTACGTCGTCGGGGATCAGGATGCCGTTCACCTTGTTCCCGGCAGAACGGACGTCGGTGACGTACACCAGACCGGCATCGACCTCGCCGGACTCGACCACGGCCAGCGTCGACTTGACGTCCTGCAAGTTTGCCGAGGCCTTGACGTCGAGCTTGGCGTTGGCGAATACCTTTGCGGCGACCACTCCGCACGGAACGGCTGGTGCGCAAACGCCCACCTTCACGCCGGGCTTGGCCAGGTCGGCAAGTTGGGTGATCTTGCCCGGGTTGCTCGGCGGTACGGCGATCTCAAGCGTGTTGGACACGAAGTCGACGGGTTTGGTGGCGTTGCCGGCATGGACCACGGCGGTCATGTTCTTGTTGGAGGCGGACGCGAAGACGTCGGCGGGTTTGCCCTGCGTGATCTGGGTGGACAGATCCGAGCTCGCGCCGAAGGTGAGGTTGATCGTGGTGCCCGGGTACTTCGCCTCAACCTGCTGTTTGAGGGTCGTGAACGTCTCGGTGAGCGACGCCGCGGCCAGGACAGTGATCGACCCGGTCACCGTGCTGTTCGCGGTCGGCGGATTACTGGACTTCGTCGCCCCGGACGAGGAGCACGCCCCGATGAGGAGAAGCACGCCGGCGAGTAACAGTGCGAGGAGCCCTTTCAACTCTTGACCTCCGAGATCTCGACGACGACGTTGGTTGATTTCACCGACGCGGTGGCTGTGACACCAGGCTCGAGGCCCAGTTCGTCGGCAGCCTCACGGCTCATCAACGACACGACCCGGTAGGGCCCGCACTGCATCTCGACCTGCGCCATAACGGTGTCGCGTACGACCCGCGTGACCAGACCGACGAACCGGTTGCGGGCGGACTCCTTGCCCGTGGGGCCGGCCTGCGGAACGGGACCGGCGTTGTCGACGGCGAAGCGGGCCAGATCCGCACCCTCGATGACGCGACGACCGTTGGCGTCGGCACTCGTGGCCACCCGCCCGGCGTCGGCCCAGCGGCGCAACGAGTCGTCGCTCACGCCGAGAAGTTCTGCGGCCTCGCGCATGCGGTAAGTGGGCATGCGGCGACAGTAACCCACGTCCTCCGCAAATGCGGCGCAAGAGTGCCTTCTCGATCCGCATCCGCCGGACTAGAGAGGCGAGTTGGATCCTGCTGCGTGCGGCAGGTAGTGTTGCTTTTACCGACGCGGGGTGGAGCAGCTCGGTAGCTCGCTGGGCTCATAACCCAGAGGTCGCAGGTTCAAATCCTGCCCCCGCTACAACGTAAGGCAGTAAATACAAGGGCTCCGATGCTCCGGCATCGGGGCCCTTGATCATTTGCCATCCATTTGCCATCACGAATCTGCCGGTCACGATCCGGTAACGCGTGTCGCGTTCAGCCTTCTCACCCGCGCTTGGCCGGAGTGAGGGGTGATGACCATGGACGTTTCCAACC
>JBDTFN010000248.1:0-4773 GCA_039937915.1 Jatrophihabitans sp.
ATCATGATGGCCATGCCGGTGTCGACGTGCCAGTACGGAATCGCCCACTCGCCGTCAGCCCCGGCCATGACGCTGCTGCCCACCTTGTCGGGTTGCGCGTACCGCTCGAGGTAGGCGGGTTGATCGCTGAAGCAGACGACGAGAACGGGCGCAGTCATCATCCGATCGCGCCAACTGCTCTGATTCGTGTCAGATGTGACTGACCAGAATAATTCACGCGACGTTATGTCATCAAGAACCAAAAACCTGCGACCCTGGGTATGGCCCGCCGACGGTGCCCGACTTGCTAATTTTAGGATGTTTTCCAGCTCAGTCCTTTCGACCAGCGCGGCAGAATCAAACGTCCGTACCATTCGACGTTTTTGTACTACATCGGCAAGTTCCACGTGGAACACTCTCGCACTCGTGCGACCCGCACCCGATCGTCGGGCTGAAACCCGTTCCACTTCTCACCCTCCGGTGTGTCATCGTGAACCGGTGGAACTGACCCAATCGCACAAGCTCGAGAACGTTTGTTACGACATCCGGGGACCGGTGCTCGACGAGGCCAAGCGACTCGAGGAGGAGGGTCGCCGCATCATCAAGCTCAACATCGGCAACCCGGCGCCGTTCGGTTTCGAGGCTCCGGACGAGATCCTGGTCGACGTCATCCGAAATCTGCCGACCGCCCAGGGCTACTCCGACTCGCAAGGGTTGCTCTCTGCCCGCACCGCCGTGGTCCATCACTATCAGTCCCAGGGCATCGATACCGTCGACGTGGACGACATCTGGCTCGGTAACGGGGTCAGCGAACTCATCTCGCTCAGCCTGCTCGCCATGCTCGATACCGGTGACGAGGTGTTGGTGCCGGCGCCGGACTATCCGTTATGGACGGCCTCGACCTCGCTGGCCGGCGGCCGACCGGTGCACTATCTCTGCGACGAGGCGGCGGGTTGGCAACCAGACCTCGAGGACATCCGGTCGAAGATCACCCCACGCACCAAGGCGATCGTGGTCATCAACCCCAATAACCCCACTGGTGCTGTTTACTCCCAGGAGATCCTGCACGGGATCGCGGCGATGGCCCGCGAGCATGAACTCGTGGTGATGGCTGATGAGATCTACGACAAGATCCTCTACGGCGACGCGACCCACACCTCGTTCGCCGCCCTCGCACCGGACATCTTCACGCTGACCTTCAACGGGCTGTCCAAGGCCTACCGGGTGGCCGGCTTTCGCTCTGGATGGATGATGGTCACCGGGCCGAAACGCGATGCCAGCAGCTACCTGGAGGGCATCACGATCCTGGCCAATATGCGGCTCTGCGCGAACGTCCCGGGCCAGCATGCGGTGCAGGTCGCCCTCGGCGGCCGACAGAGCATCCGAGACCTCATCCTGCCCGGCGGGCGGCTACTCGCCCAGCGCGACGCGGCGGTCCGGGCACTGCGCGACATCCCGGGCGTCACCTGCACCGAGCCGCAGGGGGCGCTGTACGTGTTCCCCAAACTCGATCCAGACCACTACCCCATCAAGGACGATCAGCGTTTCGTGCTGGAACTGCTGCGGGCCCAGCACGTGCTCGTCGTGCAGGGCACCGGCTTCAATTGGACCAAGCCCGATCATCTTCGCATCGTGACGCTGCCCCGGGTCGACGACCTCACCGACGCGATCGGTCGGATCGGGGAGTTCCTGGCAACGTATCGGGGCGACCTGTAGCTTCCGCTAGGCCCCGGCCGGTCCTGGGCTCAGTGCGCGCCGGCGGGGATGCGCATGACGCCGGTGTCGGGATCGTCGGCGGTGGGCAGGTACAGCCGCTGCACCGCGACCAGTAGACCCTCGGCGATGGTGTCGCGGAAGCGTGCGTCGCACAGCTTGGACCGGTCCCCCGGGGAGGTCAGATAGCCGATCTCGACCCGTACGACGGGCATGCGGGTCAGTCGGAGCAGCGCCCAGGTCTTGGCGTGGATCCGGTTGTCGCAGAGCCCGCTGCGGGCCACCACCTCGCGTTGCACGAGGTCGGCCAGTCGTTCGCCGATCGTCGAACTCGACTCCCCCGCACCGTAGTAGAACGACGCCACGCCGTTCGCGCCGCGGGACGGGATGCCGTCCACGTGCAGTGACAGGACCAGGTCGGCGCCGACATCGTTCGCGAGGCGTGCCCGGTCCTCCTCCGACGGTCCGTTGCTCGGTCCGCGGGTGGGCCAGGTCCGGACCCCGAGGGCACTGAGTCGGCCCTCGAGCCTCGAGGCGAGGTCCCAGACGATGTCGGCCTCGGTGATGCCCTCGACCACCACGCCGGTGTCGGCTCCCCCGTGCCCGGCGTCGATGACGATGCGTTTTCCGAGCAGGCTGGGGCCGGCGTCAGCGACGGCGAGGATGTCGCGCAACAACTGCGGGCGTCCGCCGACCACGCGACGGCCCAGTTGGCGCAGCGCACGCATCGTCTGGGGACCACACACCCCATCGGCGATCAGACCGGAGTCGCGCTGGAAGCTCCGCAGCGCCTCGGCCGTCGACGCCCCGAAGATCCCGTCGGCCTTGCCGAGTTGGAAGCCCAGTTCGATGAGTTGGGTCTGCAGGACCGTGACGTCGTCGCCGGTCAGGTAGTGCCCGGCTTCGTGGGCCAACACCCGGTCACCGAGCGTCCAGTGCGCACCGGTGAGGGCCGCGTAGGTCTCGCCGCCGACCGCGCCGTCAACAGAGATGCCACGACGCTGCTGGAAGTGCCGCACGGCCAGTTCGGTCGCAGCGTCGAAGGTGCGCGCCGTTGCGGGGTCGGTGTTGTTCAGTAGCCCGATCGTCGCCAACATGCTCCGGACCTCGGCGACCGCGCTGCCATCGGCTCCGAGTCGCAGGGGCTGCATCAGGTGTGGACCAATCGGATCGGGTGCGGCTGTCCGTACAGGGCGGTACCGGACTCATTCTGCCTCAGACCCTGCCCGGAAGACGACCGAGGCGGTCCCACGGGCGTGCCGTGGAACCGCCTCGGGTAGTTCGTCGAGGTCTGACTCGTCGCCTCAGCCGGTGAATTCGGTGAGCTCACGCAGGATGGCCGCCTTGGGCCGTGCGCCCACGATCGTCTTCACCAACTCGCCGTTGTGGAACACCGCCATGGTCGGGATGGACATGACCTGGTAGTTGCGAGCGGTCTCGGGGTTCTCGTCGATGTTGAGCTTGACGATGGTGAGCTTTCCGGCCTGCTCGCCGGCGATCTCCTCCAGGACGGGAGCCACCTGGCGGCAAGGGCCGCACCATTCGGCCCAGAAGTCAACGAGGACGGGGCCGTCGGCGCCCAGCACGTCGGCCTTGAAGCTGCTGTCAGTGACTGTCTTGGTATTCACGCCCATGAGAGATTCTCCTGTGGTTGGTGCGTCCGAAGTGGACGCTGGCTGCAACAGCACGGACGGCGGATTGATTCCACCCTAGCCGCGTCTGCGTCGGTCATGCCGTGCTCGCCGAGACGGTCAACGGCTGGTCGGACGAGTCGCCCAGCGCGGCGAGGAAGCGCTCGGCGTCCAGAGCGGCCTGACATCCGCTGCCGGCCGCGGTGACAGCTTGCCGGTAGGTGTGGTCCACCAGGTCGCCCGCCGCGAACACCCCGTCGAGGTTCGTCCGCGTCCCCACACCTGTCACCACGTAACCCTCGTCGTCGAGCTCGACCTGCCCGGCCACGATCTCGCTGCGCGGTTCGTGGCCGATTGCGATGAACAGGCCGGTCACCTGCATGTCGGACTCAGCACCTGTCACCGTGTCGCGCAGGCGCAGACCTGTCACCGTGCCCTGTCCGTGGATGTCGATGACCTCGCTGTTCCACTTCCAGCGGATCTTGGGGTTGGACTCGGCACGGTCGACCATGATGCGGCTGGCGCGCAACGCGTCCCGCCGGTGGATGACCGTGACCGTCCGGGCGAACCGGGTGAGGAAGGTGGCCTCCTCCATCGCCGTGTCGCCCCCGCCGACCACCGCGATGTCGACGTCACGGAAGAACGCGGCGTCACACGTCGCGCACCAGCTGACCCCCCGCCCGGACAGTTCGTCCTCGCGGGTCACGCCGAGCTTGCGATAGGCCGAGCCCATCGCCAGGATCACCGCGTCGGCGGTGTACTCCGCGTCGAGAGTTCGCACGATCTTGACCGGCCCGTCCAGCTCGACCTCGGTGACGTCGTCGGACACGAGCTCAGCGCCGAAGCGCTCCGCCTGGGTACGGATGTGGCCCATCAGCTCCGGGCCCATGATCCCGTCCGGAAAGCCGGGGAAGTTCTCCACGTCGGTCGTGTTCATCAGCGCGCCGCCGTACTGGAACCCCTCGAAGACGAGCGGCGCGAGATCAGCCCGCGCGGTGTAGAGGGCGGCGGTGTAGCCCGCCGGCCCCGAACCGATGATGATCACACTGCGATGCTGACTCATGCACGCACCTTCTCTGGAGTGGTCTGGCTGCAACGATTCCACGCCCCGACGGATTCCCGCCGGGGGGCCGCATGGTCACCCGCGGCGCACTGATGCGACGGCCTGCCGGACGTCGGGGATTCGCATTCGCCAGGCCACCACAGCCATCACGCCCAGCCCGATCAGCCCGCCGGCGACCAGCCCCGTGGCCGACCCCACGTGGGCCTCCCCCAGCCCGCGTTGCGCCGCGAGCACGATGCCGTAGGCGACGAGCCCACCGACGAGGGAGGCGAAGCCGATCTGGGCGACGGTGCGCAGGACGGACCCGAAGCCCAGGTGACCCAGCCGACGGGTGAGTACGACGTGCCCGACGATGGCGCCCACGAGGTAGGACAGCGAGGTGGAGAT
>JBDTFN010000249.1:0-15932 GCA_039937915.1 Jatrophihabitans sp.
CCATCGAGTCCGGCTTGGGCGAGGTGAAGGCGTGGTGGACGGCCGTCCACGCGCCTGATCCGACCGCGACGTCACCGGCGGCGACGGCGTCGCCGGTCGGCTCGAACAGCGGCGCGTCGACGATCCACAGGAACGACCAGGCGTTCTCGTCGATAAGTCCGAGCCGCTTGCCGATCTCCAGGCGGGTCGCACCGAGCAGGCCCCGGGCCGAGGACGCCGCACCGGCGGCGAAGAACACGCAGTCACCTGGCTTCGCGCCGACGTGCGCGGCGATGCCGGCCCGCTCGGCGTCGGACAGGTTCTTGGCCACCGGACCGGCGAGTTCACCGTCCTCGCCCACGAGGATGTAGGCCAGGCCACGGTGCCCACGCTGCTTGGCGAACTCCTGCCACCCGTCGAGCGTGCGTCGCGGCTGGGACGCGCCGCCCGCCATGACGACCGCTCCGACGTACGGCGCCTGGAACACCCGAAACGGGGTGTCGGCGAAGAAGTCGGTGCACTCGGTGAGCTCGAGATCGAAGCGCAGATCGGGCTTGTCCGAGCCGTAGCGACGCATCGACTCGGCGTAGGTCATCCGCGGGATCGGCCCGACCTCGTACCCGATGAGCGACCAGAGCGCGGCCAGTACGCGTTCGGCCAACGCGATGACGTCGTCCTGGTCGACGAAGCTCATCTCGATGTCCAGTTGGGTGAACTCCGGCTGTCGGTCGGCGCGGAAGTCCTCGTCGCGGTAGCAGCGGGCGATCTGGAAGTACCGCTCCATCCCCGCGACCATCAGCAACTGCTTGAACAACTGCGGCGACTGCGGCAGTGCGTACCAGGACCCCGGACGCAACCGGGCCGGCACCAGGAAGTCTCGGGCCCCCTCGGGCGTCGAGCGGGTCAGCGTCGGGGTCTCGATCTCGACGAAGCCGTCATCGAGCAGGACGTCGCGGGCGGCCCGGTTGACCTGGCTACGCAGCCGCAGCGCGGCCGCCGGGCCCGGACGGCGCAGGTCGAGGTAGCGGTACTTCAGGCGGGCCTCCTCGCCGATCTCGCTGTGGGCGTCGATCTGGAAGGGCAGGGCGCCGGCCTCGTTGAGCACCTCGATCGAGGTCGCGACGACTTCGATCTCCCCCGTCGCGATGTTCGGGTTCACATTGTGCTGCTCACGTGCCCGGACCTCGCCGGTGACGGCGAGGACCCACTCGTTGCGCAGCCCATGGGAGATGTCGTTCTCGCGGACCACGACCTGGGCGGTACCCGACGCGTCGCGCAGGTCGATGAAGGTGACGCCACCGTGATCGCGGCGGGTGGCGACCCAGCCGGCCAGCGTGACGGTCTGGCCGGCGTCGGCGGCCCGAAGGGTTCCTGCGTCGTGCGTGCGAATCACTGCGTTTCCTTCTCGGCTTCGCCCTCGTGGTGGTTGATCTCGTGCCGAGATTTCGACCACGGGGAGGGGGAAGCGGTTATGGGGTGGCGACGACCTGCGGATGCAGATCGCTTTCGGGCGGTGTCCAGGACGCGGGGTCGGCCTGTTCCTGGGCGCCGGATCGGATGTCCTTCACCTCGTGCGGCTGACCATCGCCGAGCTGGCCGGGGAACCAGACGAACGGAATGCCCCGACGTTCGGCGTACCGGATCTGCTTGCCGAACTTCTGCGCGGTGGCCGCGACCTCGGTCGAGATCCCCCGACTCCGCAGGGCCTGCGCAATGACGTCGCAGTTCGAGCGGGCGTCGTCGTTCGGCAGCGCGACGAGCACCACCGACGGAACCGCGCGCGACCCGGTGAGGACTCCGGCCTGGAACAGCGGCATCAACAGTCGGGTCAGGCCCAGCGAGATGCCGACACCCGGGTAGGTGACCTTGCCGTCGGAGGCGAGCGCGTCGTAGCGCCCGCCGGAACAGATGGAGCCCAGCGACTCGTACCCGCTCATCCGCGTCTCGAAGACGGTGCCGGTGTAGTAGTCCAGCCCGCGGGCGATACGCAGATCGACCTCGACGACGACACGTTCGCCGTCGATGCCGGCGCAGCCGTCGAGCACGGCGACCAGTTCGTCCAGGCCGGTGTCGAGCAGGTCGTGCGAGACACCGAGCGCCCGGACCCGCTCGACGAACGAACCGTCGGTGGCGCGGATCTCGGCCAGGGCGAGGCACTGGCGCGCCTGCTCCTCGCTCAGCCCGGCCTCGGTCTGTAACTGACCCAGTACGACGTCGGCGGGTAGCTTGTCCAGCTTGTCGATCGCCCGCATCACCGCGGCGACGTCGGTGGCGCCGATGCCGAGATAGAAGCCCTCGATAAGCCGCCGGTTGTTGACCTGCAGCCGCAGCTGCGGCAGGAAGTCCAGGGTGCTAAGCGCCTCGGCCATGACCCGGGCCACCTCGACGTCGTGGTGGAAGGGCAGCACGTCGCGGGCGACGATGTCGATGTCGGCCTGGGTGAACTCGCGGAAGCGGCCCTGCTGTGGACGTTCCCCGCGCCATACCTTCTGGATCTGGTAGCGCCGGAAGGGGAACTCCAGGTGCCCGGCGTGCTCGAGGACGTAGCGCGCGAAGGGGACGGTGAGGTCGTAGTGCAGTCCGAGGCCGGAGTCACCCGAGCCCTCTTCGGCGTGCAAACGGCGCAGGACGTAGACCTCTTTGTCGATCTCGCC
This sequence comes from Jatrophihabitans sp., assembly GCA_039937915.1. Taxonomy (GTDB): domain Bacteria; phylum Actinomycetota; class Actinomycetes; order Mycobacteriales; family Jatrophihabitantaceae; genus Jatrophihabitans. Next base: position 2,634 of record JBDTFN010000249.1, read on the forward strand.
CTTGCGCAGCAGGGTGTCCAGCGACTCGACGGCCGGGGTTTCCAGTGGTGCGAAGCCGTGCAGCTCGAAGGTCGTGCGCAACCGATCGAGGACGGCGAGCTCGACGAAGCGCTGCGCCGGCAGTAGTTCGGGGAATCCGGAGACCATCTAGAGGTCCGCCAGGTAGGGGTTGGTCGCGCGCTCGCGAGCGATCGTCGTCTGTGGACCATGGCCGGGCAGGACGACGGTCGTGTCGTCCATCGGCAGGATGACCCGACGCAACGAGTCGTGCATCGACTGCATGGACCCGCCAGGCAGATCGGTCCGTCCGATCGACCCGGCGAACAGGACGTCGCCGGAGAACAACTTTGCCTCCTCGGCCGTCGGGAGGTCGAACACCACCGACCCGAGGCTGTGCCCGGGCGCGTGCCGGACGCCGAAGTCGAGACCCGCGATCGACACGGTCGCGCCGTCGAGGAGTTCGACCACGTCGTCGGGCTCGGCCGCGGTGAGCATGCCGAACAGCGGCGTGCCCTTCGGGATGCCGACCCCGGACCACGGGTCGGACAGCTGCGGGCGGTCGTCGGGGTGGATGTAGGCCGGGATGCCCCTGGCCTGACAGACCGGAAGAACGGAGAACGTGTGGTCGAAGTGCCCGTGCGTCAGCAGGACGGCCACCGGGTGCAGCCGGTGCTCGGCAATGATCTCGTCGAGTTGGCCGGTGACGCCGATCCCCGGGTCGACGACCACGCACTGCTCGCCCGGCCCGGTAGCCACCACGAAGCAGTTCGTGTCGGTCGCGTCGGACGGAAAACCCGCGATGAGCACGTTCTTGGGCTCCTTCTGCTCGAGGTGGGGTCGCCGCGCTGGATCGACACACGGGTACGTCTGAGCCTACCGAGCCGTGCTCTCAGTTCATGTCGGATACCGCTTACGTAGACTGCCCGAGATTTGCCCGCGTCCCGAATCCGCATCGGGATCGACCCGAGTGCACCGGAGGATCGCGACTGTGGCGACGAACAAGCAGCGACGTGAAGCCGAGCGGCTTCGCCTACAACGCCAGCTCCAGGCACGTCGGCAGCGCGAGCAGTCCCGTCAGCGGTTCACCCTGATCGCCTCGATCGTCGGGACGCTGGCGGTGATCGCGGTGGTCATCATCCTGATCGTCACCCTCAGTGGCGGTAGCAGCGGAAACGGTAAGAAGGACAACCTGGCGAAGGGGGCCTCCCCCTCGCCGACGGCGACGGGAAGTTCGGCCGCCGCCTGCGGCAGCGAACAGTTCCCGACCAAGGCGGTACGCCCGGCGAAGGGCGCTGCGGTCACGTTCGAGGGCGTGACCGTCAAGGGCGCCAAGGATCTCGGTGGCAAGCCCGGCGTTACGGCCAAGGGCTCGAGCGTCCCGACGAAGCTCGCCTACACCGACCTCGTGGTCGGCACGGGCGCGGCCGCCGGCCCGACCTCGTGCGTCTCCGTCCAGTACGACGGAGTCCTGTACAAGGAGGGCACTGAGTTCGACTCATCCTGGAAGCGCGGTTCGCTCACGCAGTTCCCGCTCACCGGCGTGGTGCCCGGATTCACCCAGGGTATCGGCGGGACGACCGGCGTACCGCCGATGAAGGTGGGCGGGCGCCGCATCATGATCCTGCCGCCGGCTCTTGGTTACGGTGCGGCCGGCCAGCCGCCGACCATCCCGCCCAACGCGGCGCTGGTGTTCGTGGTGGACCTCGTCAAGGTGACCTGAGCGGGTGGGGACTGAGAAACAACGCCGCGAGGCCGAACGCCGTCGACGACAGCGACAGACCCAGCGGCGAAGCCAGCAGCAGCAGCACCGCAAGCGCACCAACCTGATCATCTCGATTCTCGGGACGCTCACGGTGATCGGTTTGGTCATCGGCCTGTTGGTACTCACCGACGGCAGCGGCCAACCCGACCCCCAGGCCGGCGGTTCGACCCTCCCCACGTCTTCGGCCACTACCGTCCCCACGTCTTCGGCCACTACCGTCCCCACGGCCGTGAGCGGCGGGTCCAGCGCCCCGCGCACGCCCACCTACCCCTGTACCTGGACGAAAACCGGAACGCCGGTCAAGAAGGCCGTCGCGCCGTCTACGACCAAGCCGGCCCGGTCCGGCACGGTGTCGCTCAGCGTCACCACCACGCAGGGCTCGATGCAACTGAGCCTCGACCGTTCCCTGGCGCCGTGCACCGTCGCCAGCTTCGTGTCGCTGGTGAACCAGGGCTACTACAACGCCACGCCGTGCCACCGGCTCACCACCGCAGGGATCTTCGTCCTTCAGTGCGGTGATCCCTCCGGCACCGGCACCGGCGACCCGGGGTACTCGATTCCCGATGAGGCAACCGGACGGGAGACTTACCCCGCCGGGACCATTGCGATGGCCCGCTCGAACGGCCCACACAGCGGCGGCAGCCAGTTCTTCATCGTCTACAAGGACTCACCGAACCTCCAGCAGGGCCTGGGTCAGCGGCAATACACCGTGTTCGGCAAGGTCGCCGACGGCCTCGGCGTCGTCTCGAAGGTCGCGGCAGGCGGCGCGGACACCGGTACCGATGGCAAGCCGAACATCCCGCTTGTCATCAGCCGGATCAGCGTTCCGAGATAACGCGGGCTCAGTTCGCGGCGTGGATGCGGTAGACGTCGTAGCAGCCCTCGACGGCCTTGATCGCCCGAAGCAGGCTGTCCAGGTGCTTGGCCTCGGCCATCTCGAAGGTGAACCGGCTGACCGCCACTCGATCGCGGTTGGTGGCCACGTTCGCGGACAGGATGCTGACCCGCTCGTCGGACAGCACCCGGGTGACGTCTGACAGCAGGCCGTGCCGATCGAGCGCCTCCACCTGAATCGAGACGACGAAGGTCGAACCCGCCTGCGGCGTCCATTCGACGTCCATCAGACGCTCGGGCTGAGCGGTCAACGAGTCGGCGTTGGTGCACGTCCGCCGGTGCACCGACACCCCGCCGCCTCGCGTCACGAAGCCGATGATCTCGTCGCCGGGCACCGGCGTACAACACCGCGCCAGCTTCACCAGGACGTCGCTGACGCCGGTGACCGACACGCCCGAGTCACTGCTGGCGCGACGGCTCGCCGTCGTCTGCAGTTCGTCGCTCGGCCGGGTGGCCTCGGCGATGTCGTCGACCGATCCCTCGAGGCCGCCGTGCTGATGGACGAGTTTCTGCACCACCGACTGGGCTGACACGTGGTGCTCACCGATGGCGGCGTACAGCGCCGAGATGTCGGCGTAGTGCATGTCCTGGGCCAGGGTGAGCAACTGGTCACCGCCGAGCATGCGCTGCATCGGCAGGGACGCCTTGCGCATCGCCTTGGACAGCGCGGTCTTGCCGGCGTCGATCGCGTCCTCGCGGCGTTCCCGGGCGAACCACTGCTTGATCTTGTTACGCGCCCGCGGGGACTTGACGAAGTCCAGCCAGTCGCGTGACGGCCCGGCGTGCTCGGCCTTGGCGGTGAACACCTCGACGGTGTCTCCGTTGTCCACGATGCTCTCGAGTGCGACGAGCTTGCCGTTGACCCGGGCCCCGATGCAGCGATGCCCGACCTCGGTATGCACCGCGTAGGCGAAATCGACCGGCGTGGCGCCGTGCGGCAGTCGTACGACGTCGCCCTTGGGGGTGAACACGTACACCTCGCCGGCGCCCAGGTCGTAGCGCAGGGAGTCGAGGAACTCCTCCGGCTCCTGCGCCTCGCGCTGCCATTCGAGCAGTTGCCGCAGCCAGCCCATCTCGTCGCGCATGCCGCCGGGGTCGGCGAACGCGACGTCCTTGTGCTCCTTGTACTTCCAGTGTGCCGCGATCCCGTACTCGGCCGTCACGTGCTGGGCCTGGGTACGGATCTGCATCTCGACGGGCTTCCCGCCCGGCCCGATCACCGTCGTGTGCAACGACTGGTACAGGTTGAGCTTCGGCATCGCGATGTAGTCCTTGAACCGGTTCGGCACCGGCTGCCAGGTCGCGTGGATGACGCCGAGGGTCGCGTAGCAGTCGCGTTCGTGTTCGACGAGGATCCGGATGCCGACCAGGTCGTAGATGTCGGTGAACTCGCGACCACCCACGATCATCTTCTGGTAGATCGAGTAATAGTGCTTCGGACGGCCGGTGACCTGGGCCTTGATGTTGCCCTCGCGCAGATCGATCTTGATCCGCTCGATGACCTCCCCCAGATAGGTGTCACGACTCGGTGCGCGCTCGGCCACCAGCCGCACGATCTCGTCGTACCGCTTGGGGTAGAGCGTCGCGAACGAGAGGTCCTCGAGCTCCCACTTGACCGTGTTCATGCCCAGCCGATGGGCCAACGGGGCCAGCACCTCGAGCGTCTCGCGGGCCTTGCGTTCCTGCTTCTCCGGCGGCAGGAACCGCAGGGTGCGCATGTTGTGCAGCCGGTCGGCCAGCTTGATGACGAGCACCCGCGGGTCACGCGCCATCGCGACGATCATCTTGCGGATCGTCTCGGCCTCCGCGGCCTGTCCGTACTTGACCTTGTCCATCTTGGTCACGCCGTTGACCAGGTGCGCCACCTGCTCGCCGAACTCCGCGGTGATGTCGTCAAGCGTGCGGCGGGTGTCCTCGACCGTGTCGTGCAGCAGCGCCGCGATCAGCGTCGTGGTGTCCATTCCCAGCTCGGCGAGGATCGTCGCGACCGCCAGTGGATGGGTGATGTAGGGATCACCGCTCTTGCGCATCTGCCCGCGGTGACTCTCCTCCGCAACGTCATAGGCGTGCTGCAGGAGGCGACCGTCAGCCTTCGGGTGAGCCGCGCGGTGGATGGCCAGCATTGGTTCCAGGACCGGCTTGATGCTCGACTGGCGGCTGGTGGTGACCAGCCGGCGCGCCAACCGATCGCGAACGCGTCGACGATGCGTCGGGTTCTCTTCCGCCGGGGTATCTACCTCGGCAGCGGCAGGCAGGAGCGCAGGCGGCTGTGGCTGCCGCGTGCCGGACTCGGGAGTCAGCGCAGCTCCCCTCTCGTGCGGTGGTGTCGCCGAGTCTACGGGTCAGAGGGTGAGCAGTGCGGTCAGCGGGGGAAGCCCCGCAAGCGCTTCCCGACCGCCGAGGAAGCCCAACTCGACCACCACGGCCAGCGCGACGACCGTTGCGCCGGCGTCGGTGAGGAGTTCGGCCGCCGCCCGCAGCGTCCCGCCGGTGGCCAGCACGTCGTCCACGAGCAGCACCCGTCTGCCCTCGAGCAGATCCGCCGGAATCTCGATCTCGGCACTTCCGTACTCGAGGTCATAGGAGCGGCTCAGGGTCGGGGGCGGCAACTTGCCCGCCTTGCGAATCGGGACGATGCCACACCCGTCCTCGATCGCGATCGCTCCGGCCAGGAAGAAGCCGCGCGCCTCGACGCCCGCGACGAGGTCGACCGTCCCGTCGGCAACCGAGGACAGCGCGGTGATGAGCGCAGCGAAAGTGCCCGGGTCGGCCAGCACCGGGCTGATGTCCTTGAACAGGACCCCGGGCTCGGGAAAGTCCGGGACGTCTCGCAGCAGCGCGTCGATCCGTGCGGCGAGGTCGGCGTCAGCGATGGGCACCGTCTCAGCGCTTGCGACGCTGCGGCCGGGCCCCCGGTTTGGGCGCCGGAGCGGGTCCGCCGACCCGCTCCCGGACCGCGACGGCGACGGATCCGGGCGGTGCGTCCTCGGCCTTCTTGCGCGCGCTTGCTTCCTTGGCCGCGACGCGCCTGGTGAGCGCCTGGTACTGCGGCTCACGCTCGGTCAGGTCGACCACGATCGGGGTGGCCAGGAACAGCGAGGAGTAGGCGCCCGAGGCCAGGCCGACGAACAGGATGAGGGCGAGGTCCTTGATGGTGCCTACCCCGAGCACCCCGGCGCCGACGAACAGCAGCCCCGCGACAGGCAGCAGGCCGATGAGTGAGGTGTTGATCGAGCGCATGAGCGTCTGGTTGACCGCCAGGTTCGCCGCGTCGGAGTAGGTCGTGCGGGAGCCGGCGAGGATCCCCTTCGCGTTCTCCTGCACCTTGTCGTACACCACGACGGTGTCATAGAGCGAAAAACCGAGAATCGTCAGCAGCCCGACGATGGTCGAGGGCGTGACCTCGAAGCCGATGATCGAGTAGATCCCGGCGGTGATGAACAGGTCGAAAATCAACGCACTGATGCCGCCGACGGCCATCCGCCAGTGATAACGCAGCGCGATGTAGATCGTGACTGCGATCAGGAAGACGATCAGCCCCTGCAGCGCCTTGATCGTCGTCTCGTGACCCCACTGGCTGCCGATGCTCTTGGTGTTGATCTGACTCTGGGTGACACCGAGGGAGCCCTGGATCGATGCCTGAAGCGAAGCCAACTTCTTCGGATCGAGCGTCGCGGTGTTGACGACGATCGATCGGTTCGAGCTGTCACCGACGTCCTGCGCGGGCGTGGCCGGATCGACGCCGGCCTTGACGAAGGCGTCGGTCACCTTCGTGGTGGTGAGGTCCGTGCCGGAGGCGTTGATCTGGAATGTAGTGCCACCGGCGAACTCGACCCCGTAGTTGAAGCCGCGCAGGATCAGGCTCAGGATGCAGACCAGCATGATCAGGGCCGAGACGGCGTAGATCTTCCGCCGCGCCCTGATGAACGGGATCCTGGTCTCGCCCCGGTAGAGCTGGGTGTGGATCGGGACCTTGACCTTCGGCGTGACCGTCGCGTCGCTCATCAGGCGTCTCCCTCGTCCTTCGTGCGTTGACGCGCACGGCGGGCGGCCGCTCGCTCGGCCGCGGTGCCCGTCCCGGGAGTCGTGCGCCGGCGCGGGGAGTCGTCCTCGGCCCTCGATTCCGCGACCGGTTCGTCAACCGTTGCGTCGGCATCCTCGAGATCGCTGTCGATCTCGTCGTCGGTGTCAATGTCCGTGGTCTTGTCCAGCACCACGGTCCCGGCCGCCGTGGTCTTCGCCTTCGGCTTTCCGGCGACCGGCGTAGACCGTTTAACGCGAGCCTCATCGCGATCCAGCGCGATGCCACCGGCGCGGACCGAGTTCAGCCCGGTGAAGCGCGGCGAACCGAAGGCCTTGCTGCGCGACAACAGGGACACGACGGGGTGGGTGAACAGGAACACGACGACGAGGTCGAGAATCGTCGACAGCCCCAGCGTGAAGGCAAAGCCCTTCACATCGGCCGAGGCGAAGTAGTACAGGATCGCCGCGGCCAGGAAGGACACCGTGTCGGCCGACAGAATCGTTCGGCGGGCGCGGACCCAGGCGCGTGGCACGGCCACGCGCACACTTCTCCCCTCGTGCACCTCGTCCTTCAAGCGCTCGAAGAACACGACGAAGGAGTCTGCGGTGATACCGAGGGCGACGATCAGACCGGCGATACCGGCCAGGTCCAGGGTGAACCCGATCTGCTCGCCGAGGATGACCATCATCGCGTAGGTCAGCACGGCCGAAACGAGCAGCGAGGCAATGGTGACCAGCCCGAGCGCCCGGTAGTAGAGCAAGGAATAGATCACGACGAGGATCAGCCCGATGCCGCCGGCCAGCAGCGCGGCCGACAGTTGCGAGGTTCCCAGACTGGCCGACACCCGCTCGTTGGAGTCGGCGCGGAAACTCAACGGCAGCGCGCCGCCGTTGAGCTGGTCGGAGAGCCTGGTCGCGGAGCCCTGATCGAAGTTACCGGTGATCTGCGTGGGCAGGCCGACGATGGCGCTGTTCGTGGCCGGGGCCGAGATGACCTTGCCGTCGAGGGTGAACGCCACGTAGTCCGAGCACGGGTACATCGCCGTCGCAGAGCACTGCGTGGCCGACGGCGCGTTCCCGTTGTTCGTGTTGTGGTTCGTGGTCCAGGTGCCCCAGGCGCTGTCGCCCTTGCTTTTCAGCTTCAACTGGACCGACCACACCGCCAGGCCGCTGCCCGACCCCCCGGTGCTGGGGGCGATGGGGGTGGCCTGGTCGATCTGGTCGCCGGGCACGATCACGCTGCCAAGCAGGTAGGCCAGGTTCTGCCCGCCCACGTCCTGACAGGCGATGTAGCCGTCCTTGTTGATGTCGTCCTGGGTGAACGCGGCGTCCGCGCAATCGAACCGGGACAGATTCGCGGTAAGCGCCTGCTGCAGAGCCGGCGGCAGCTTGGTGTATTCCGCTTCGGTCCGCGGCAGGACGAAGGTCTTGGAAGTCTTGCGGATCTCGGCGAGCGGGGACGTCACGCACGGCTGGGCCGTTGCCGCCGGCGCGGGCGTTACCGACGCCGAACCAGACGGTGCCGGCGCGGGCGTTACCGACGCCGAACCAGACGGTGCAGTGGTGCCGGACGGGGCCTTCGAAGCGGATGGGACCTTCGCAGCCGACGATGGCTTGGCGGATGGGGTGGGAGCGGTCAGCGGACGTTGGTCGAACCCGTTCGGGCCGGTCGATCCTGACGGCACCGCGGAGGCCGAGGGAGCCGAGCTCGGAGAACCTGACGAGGCACCGGCGCTGGGCGCTGCACTCGACGGTGCCGCTGTCCCCGCGGGCGTACTGCCAGACTTGCCCTTGCCCGCGGATATGCATGACACGGGTACCGGTGGCGCGATCAAGGGCCGGAAGTTCAGCTTCGTGGCCTGGCCGAGTCGTTGAACGTCGGTATCCGTCCCGCCGGGGATGGAGACGACGAGCTGGTTGTCGCCCTGGATCTGCACCGTCGACGCGGTGACACCGGTCGCGTTGATCCGGTCCTCGATGATCTGCCGGGCCTGCTCCATCGCCGTGGTGGTGATGGGTTCACCCTTCGGCGGCTGCGCGGTGAAGATGACCCGGATGCCGCCGACGAGGTCGATGCCGAGCTTCGGCGTCTTGCGGTGCCCCGGAAGGGCGACGAGCAGGTACAGCAGGCCGAGGATGAGGAACAGAGCGAGGAAGTAGCGCGAAACACGCAACGTTCCGGCGGATGGTGCCACGGGGAAGGTCTCCTCGGCGGTTCAGATCGATGGTTGCGGACAACGCAGGACGTGCGTCGACGCTCGGGCCGCAGGCAAGTATGACCGACGCGACCGGAGAATCGGCCAGCGGCCGACCTACGGCCGCTCAGTGTCGGCCCAGACGCGGTCGTCGTCGGCTACACCGGTTCGGCGCCCCGGCCCGGGTCGTCCTTGCCGAGATCGACTCGGTCGGCGAGCTCGGAATCCGGCGTCACCGCAGTCGTGCGAGCGCGGAACTGCACCGGCAACGAGGCGACGTCACGCAGGGCTGCGATCTCCCACCGGACCTCCACACCCGCCGCAATCGACAGCTGCACGGTGTCGTCGGCGTTGACCACGACGACGGTGCCGTACAGGCCCGAGGTGGTCATGACGTCGGTCCCGACCTCGATCCGCGCTGCCATCTCGGCATGGACCGCCTGTTGTTTGCGTCGGGCGCGTCCGGCGAGCGCGACCAGCGCCACGATCACGAGCACGAGCAGGACGAGCGGTACGTAATTCACGGGACGGTTCCCAGCGTCGACGGCAGGTTCAGAATCGAACCCTACGCGTCGAACAGCCGCATCCCCTGTGGATCGCCCCCCGGCCGGGGCGGCGCGGCGATACCGAGATGTGCCCAGGCTGCCGGCGTGGCGACCCGCCCGCGTGGGGTCCGGGCCAGCATTCCGGCGCGGACCAGGAACGGTTCGGCGACCTCCTCGACGGTCCCGACCTCCTCCCCAACTGCGACCGCGAGCGTGCTGACGCCCACCGGTCCCCCACCGAAGCGACGCACCAAGGCGTCAAGGACGGCCCGGTCCAGCCGGTCCAGGCCCAGATCATCGACGTCGTAGACGGCCAGGGCGGCCCGGGCGGTCGATTCGTTGACGACACCGTCGGCGCGGACCTCGGCGTAGTCGCGGACCCGACGCAACAGGCGGTTCGCGATGCGCGGTGTGCCCCGGGATCGGCCCGCGATCTCGACCGCTCCGTCGGCGCGCAGGTCGACGTCCAGCAACTGCGCCGAGCGGGTGAGCACCTGCTGCAGTTCGTGCGGGTCGTAGAAGTCCATATGACCGGTGAAGCCGAAGCGGTCGCGCAGCGGACCGGTGAGCAACCCTGCGCGCGTCGTGGCACCGACGAGGGTGAACGGCGCAAGGTCGAGCGGGATCGCGGTAGCGCCCGGCCCCTTCCCGACGATCACGTCGACGCGGAAGTCCTCCATCGCCATGTACAACAGTTCCTCGGCGGGGCGGGCGATGCGGTGGATCTCGTCGATGAACAGCACCTCGCCCTCGCTGAGGCTGGTGAGCAGGGCCGCCAGATCACCGGCCCGCTCGATCGCCGGGCCGCTGGTGACCCGGATCGGCGCGCCGAGTTCGGCGGCGATGATCATGGCCAGGCTGGTCTTGCCCAGCCCCGGCGGACCGGAGAGCAGGACGTGGTCCGGGGGGCGGTTTCGGCGCAGCGCGCTCTCGAGGACCAGTTGCAACTGTTCGCGGACCTTGGGCTGGCCGACGAACTCGTCCATGCGCTTGGGACGCAGCGAGGCGTCCACCTCGCGCTCCCCCGGCAGGGCCTCGGCGTCGACGACGTCCTCGTCCGGCGCGGTCATCTCGTCCTGCCGAGCAGCTGAATGGACCGGCGCAGCAGGGCTGAGACGTCGGGCGCGTTGTCGCCGACATCGGGCGCAACGACGTCGATCGCGTCGCCGGCCTCCTTGGCCGAGAAACCGAGCCCGGCCAGCGCATGCGCGAGTTGGTCGCGCCATGGCGCCACGGCGGTCAGGCCGCCGGTCGTGGCCACGCCGGAATCCGAACCGTCGATCGCCCCGATCCGGTCGCGCAGTTCGATGACGATGCGCTCAGCACCCTTGCGTCCGATTCCCGGAACTCTGGTCAGGGTGGCGAAGTCACTCGTCGCGATGGCCCGGCGCAGCTCACGGGGCGGATGGACCGCCAACATCGTCTGGGCGAGTTTCGGCCCGACCCCGTTCGCTGTCTGCAGCAGTTCGAACAGCATCCGCTCGGCGTCGTCGGAGAAGCCGTAGAGGGTCAGCGAATCCTCCCGGACGACCAGACTGGTGGCCAGCCTGGTGGGCTCCCCCAGGCGCAAGCGGGCCAGCGTCCCTGGCGAACACGACACCGACAGCCCGATCCCGCCGACCTCGACCACCGCGCCGTCCGGCGCGACAGCAGTGACGGTCCCGCTGACACTCGCGATCACGAACCGGCCTCCTGGCGTCGGCGCGCCGCAGCCAGTGACTGGCGCGAGACCGCGCGTTCGTGGTCGGCCAGTTCGAGTTCGTCACGGATGGTCACGGCGCGGGCGAAGTGTTCGACGGCGTCGGTCCAGTGCCCCTGGTCGTAGTCGTTGACCCCGGCCTGTTGGTGGGTGAACGCCTCCACCACCGGACCGAACTCCTTCGCCGCGGCCAGCAGTTCGGTGAACAGCACGGTGGAGTCGGGGTACTCCCCGCGCCAGTGGTGCACCTGTGCCAGCCGTACCCGAGCCGTGTGCTGCTGCGCGGCGGTCCCGGCGATGTCGGCGCGGTCCACCGCGGCCAGCGCCTCGGACAGCGCCTCGTCGAGGGACTGCGAGCACCGCAGCAGTTCAACCAGGTCACCCCGGGCCATCAGCTCGGCGATCTCTTCGGGCGCGTCACGTATCTCGATGCGCAGCTCGGCGATCCGAGCCGCGACCGCGTCGTCGTCGGAGTAGGACTCACGCAGCGTGTCGGGGTCGAAGGTCGGCTCGCAGAGTTCGGTGCTCACCGGACCACCTTCGCAGGAGCCACCTTCGCCAGCGCCTGCGCCATCCGACGCTGCGCGCTCCCACGCCAGATGTGACAGATGGCCAGCGCCAGCGCATCGGACGCGTCAGCCGGCTTCGGCGCGACCGTGAGCCCGAGCAGACGGGTGACCATGGCGGCGACCTGGACCTTGTCGGCCACCCCTGAACCGGTGACGGCGGCCTTCACCTCGCTCGGGGTGTGCATCGCCACCGGCAGCCCCGCCCTGGTCGCGGCCACGATGGCCAACCCGGCGACCTGCGCGGTCCCCATGACGGTCCGGACATTCTGCTGACTGAACACCCGCTCCACGGCCACCGCGTCAGGACGATGGACTGAGATCGCGTGCGCGATGGCGTCGGCCTGCGCCAACAGTCGGTCGCCGATGTCAGCGTCCGGTGGGGTGCGGATCACGTCGACGTACACCAGGCGCAGTGTTCGCCCGGGTGCTCCGTCGACGACGCCGATCCCGCACCGGGTCATCCCCGGGTCCACGCCCAGCACGCGCATCGGTACACCTCCATCGAACGGTCGTTCGATCCGCAGCCTAGGCGGCGGGCGCCGTCCAGGCCGCCCCAACACGCCGCCGGGAGGGTCACGTACCGTCGCCGCCATGTCCGTGTACAACATCGGCCGCCGGCGCGGGCTCGTGCGACCGAGCCCGTTGTTCCTCGCCTTCGTCGCCCTGACGGCGGCAGGCGGGGCTCTCGCGTGGGTCCAGACCGACCTGGGCTCACGGCTGGGCAACTTCGGCGTGCTCATCTTCGTGCTCGCCGGCTGGATCGTCTCGGTCTGCTTCCACGAGTTCGCTCACGCCTACGCCGCGTACCGCGCCGGCGACAGCAGCGTCGAAGCCGCCGGCTACCTGACGCTGAATCCGTTCAAGTACACCCATCCGTTGCTCTCGATCATCCTGCCGCTGTTCTTCATCATCCAAGGCGGCATCGGCCTGCCCGGCGGGGCGGTGTACCTCCACCGGCACTCGTTCCGCAGCCGCGCGATGCTGAGCCTGGCTGCGGCAGTGGGACCGGCGATCAACGTCGTGCTGGGCATCGGGCTGCTCCTGGCGAGCAAGTCCCACCTGGGCGACGCGATCACCTACCTGAGCATCGGCAGCTCCCCCGACAACCACATCCGATTCTGGGCCGCGGTCGCCTTTCTCGGCTTCCTGCAGATCACCGCCGCCGTCCTGAACCTGCTACCGATCCCCGGCCTGGACGGTTACGCGATCATCGAGCCCTATCTCGACCAAGAGACCCAGCGACTCGGCGACAAGGTCAAGCCGTGGGGAATGCTGGGCGTGATCGTGCTGCTCATCGCCTTCCGTCCGGTCAACATCGCCTTCTTCGATTTCGTCGACTGGCTATGTTCGCTCACCGGCGCCGACGAGTTGTTGCGGCAGATGGGGCACCAGTTCTTCGAGTTCTGGGACAAGGTTCAGCTCTAGTCGGGCACGCTCGTGCGCATGCTCGTCAGCCGCCGCGTCGTCCTCGCCGGCGGGTTGGGCGCAGTGGCCGCCCTCGCGAGCGGGTGCGGCAGCGACGGCCCGGACGTCGGGACGAGCACGTCGGGGACCTTCACCTCCCGGTACCGGCACGGTCGCCGAACCGGCTGGACGGTGCTGTATCCGCCGG
>JBDTFN010000250.1:0-12416 GCA_039937915.1 Jatrophihabitans sp.
CCTGCGTCGCGCTCGCCGGCGCCACGCGCAGAACCGTCACCCTGGAGCGGGTCGGCGACAGCTGGGGCTTCGACGTGGGCGCGCTGACGGCGGCCATCACGCCCCGCACGAAGGCGATCGTGATCAACAGCCCGCACAATCCGACCGGCTGGTGCTTCCGACCCGAGGACCTGATGGTGATCGCCCGCGCTGCCGAGACCCACGATCTGGTCGTCATCAGCGATGAGGTGTACGAGCACCTCGTGTTCGACGGTGGGGCGCACCGCTCGATCGCCGGGCTGGCGGGCATGCGGGACCGCACGATCGTCATCAGCAGCGCGGGCAAGACGTTCAGCGTCACCGGGTGGAAGATCGGCTGGGCGTGCGCTCCGCCGAACCTGATCTCCGCGCTGCGCACGGTCAAACAGTTCCTCACCTACGTCAACGGCGGGCCGTTTCAGCCCGCTATCGCCGGCGTTCTCGACCGCGCCGAGACGCTCGCCCCGCGTGCGGCGCTCCAAGCGCAACGCGACCTGCTCTGCGACGGGCTGTCCGCGCTCGGTCTGGACGTGATCCGCCCCGAGGCGGCGTACTTCGCCATCGTCGACGTGGGCCGCAGCGCGGTGGACTACTGCCGTGACCTCCCGCACTCTGCCGGGGTGGTCGCCATTCCCTGCAGCGTCTTCTACGACTCGCGTAGGGGCGACCACTACGTCCGGTTCGCCTTCTGCAAGCGACCCGCGGTACTGGACGAGGCGTTGGCGCGCATGGAACGGGTCGTGCGATGAGAATTGCCGCGATCCAGCACGACATCGTGTGGGAGCAGGCCGGGGAGACGATCGCGGCCGTCGCGCCGCTGATCGAGCGAGCAGCGAGCGCCGGCGCGAACCTCATCGTGCTCCCGGAGATGTTCGCGACCGGGTTCTCGATGAGTCCCGAGCGAATCGCCGAGGACGAGGGGGGCCCGATCGAGAGTTTCCTACTCGACCAGGCCCACCGGTACGGGGCCTGCCTGCTGAGCTCCATCGCCCAGCGGGGCGCAGATGGTGCGTTCCGTAACAACGCGGTGCTCGCGCGGCCTGACGGCACGGTGGAGCGCTACGCGAAGATCCACCCCTTCTCCTTCGCCGGGGAGCACGAGCACTATGCCGCGGGGGCGCGGCACCTGACGGTGACGGTCGGTGGGCTGCGGATCAGCGTTTTCATCTGTTACGACCTTCGGTTCGCCGACGAGTTCTGGACACGTGCGCACGACACCGACGCCTACGTCGGGTGGCGAACTGGCCCGCTGCACGGCACGAACACTGGCGGATCCTGTTGCGCGCCCGGGCGGTGGAGAATCAGGCCTACGTCATCGGGGTGAATCGGAGCGGCTCAGCTCCAGGCCTCCCTCACGACGGCGGTTCCGTGGTGCTCGACCCGATGGGAGAGCTCGTCTGCGAGGCGGGCAAGTCGCCGCAGATCCTGCTCGCGGAGATCAACTCAGACGAGGTCCGGGCCACCCGGGCGAGGTACCCGTTTCTGTCCGATCGGCGCGTTTTGTCAGACACGCACGTGTCTCGCCCGTATTAACTCTTGGTCACGATCCCCGGCCGCGGTGCCGGGGGGGTTGCGGTGACCCATCCAATCGGGCTTGCATTCGGCGTTGGCTGCAGGACAGATTGTTCGCGCCCATAGTCACAGGAGGTCACTCACAAGTGAGAGTCCACAGGAGCAAGGCGCTCGTAGCCGGGGTCGCGGTTCTCGCGCTCGGTCTCGCGGCGTGCGGCAGCAGCAGTAGCACCGGCAAGAAGGGCACCGGCGGCGGAGGCGGCAAGGGCCAGATCATCTGGGGCGAGTCGACAGAGTTCCCCGGCAACCTTCTCCCGATCATTGCTGCCGGTAACTCGACCGCTATCGGAAACCTCGTCGTCCGCGTCCTCGACGGCCCGTACCGGGTCAGCCCGGACATCTCCTACATCCCGGACCCGGATCAAGGGACCGCGAGCTCGGCCACGGTAAACGGTCAGCAGGTCGTTACCGTCAAGATCAACCCCAAGGCAGTCTGGGACGACGGCAAGCCGATCACCTCTGCGGACTACATCTTCACGGTCAAGACCCAGCAGTCGAACGACCCGAAGAAGGGCGGCTGTGCTGCGCTTCTGAGCACCACCGGTTTCGACCAGATCGAGACCATGAAGGCGGTCAGTGACAAGGAGGTGCAGTTCACCTTCTTCAAGGACAAGCCGTTCGCCGACTGGCAGGGCCTGTTCTCGGGCAGCAGCGCGCTGATCCTGTCCAAGCATGTCATCGACCAGGGCAGCCCGGCAGCAACCTGCGCGTACATCACCAAGGGTTGGCTGGTCAAGGACGGGATCCCGGCCGGCGCCAGCAATGGCCCGTGGCTGTTGCTCGGCAAGAACGTCAACACCCAGCAGAAGACGATCACCCTCGTGCCGAACCCGAAGTACTGGGGTGCCCAGCCGAAGCTCGCGCGTCTGATCTACCAGACGATCGGTTCGACCTCGGACACGAACGTCAAGGCGCTGCAGAACCAGGACGTCGACGTCATCTACCCGCAGCCGCAGCTCGACCTGGTAACGAACCTCAAGGGCCTGTCCGGGGTGAAGACCGAGGTCAACTTCGGTGTCGCCTTCGAGCACCTTGACTTCAACACCGCTGACCCGCTGCTGAAGCTGTTGCCGGTCCGCGAGGCCATCGCGCTCGCCATCGACCGCAAGGCACTGGTCGCCAAGACCGTTGGCAAGTTCAGCGACAAGGCGCAGGTGCTCGGCAACCGAATCGTCCTCAACAACCAGAAGGGTTATGAGGACCACAGCGGCCAGTACGCCACGCAGAACATCGCCAAGGCCAAGCAGCTGCTCGAGAGTGTCGGCGGCAAGCTCGGCTCGGACGGCATCTACAAGATCAACGGCAAACAGGTCTCGTTCAAGGTCATCACCACGCAGGAGAACCCGCTGCGTGACCAGACCATCACCACGATCGCGGCTCAGGTGAAGGCGGCCGGCATCCAGCTGACCGAGTTCGCCAGCCCGGACATCTTCGCCGACAAGACCAAGCCGAACTCTCTCGAGGCCGAGGGCTTCCAGATCGCGCTCTTCGCCTGGGTCGGGGGACCGTCCCTCTCGTCGAACGCGCCGATCTACCTGACCCGCAGCAAGGGTGGCGGTCAGAACTACAGCCAGGGCTCGGACCCGAAGGTCGACGACCTGCTGGGCAAGCTGTCCGCAGCGCCGAGCGCCGACGCTGAGCTCGCACTGGCCAACCAGGCCGACAGCGCGCTGTGGCAGGACATGTACACCTTGCCGCTGTACCAGAAGCCGACGTTGCTCGCGTACCGCGACAACATCTCCGGTCTCGCCGACAACGCGACGCTGGCCGGACCGCTCTGGAACTCCGACAAGATGACCGTGCAGTAGACAGCATCACGCAATAGATGCCGGGGTCCGGTCTTCACCGGGCCCCGGCATTGCTGCACAAAGACGGTCCTGGACACCCCGCCCGCCGTTTTTCAGTACTAATGTTCCTAGTCGTGCCCACCCCATCACCATGGCGCTGACCGACCGGACGAGGTGCACTCTTGCTGATCTTCACGATCCGCCGGCTCATCGGCAGCATTATCGTTTTGCTGATTACGTCGTTCCTGGTCTTCACCTATGTGGCCAGCGAGTACGACCCGCTCAAGCCCTACCGGCAGATACCGAACATCAAGCCGCAGACGCTGGCGAACCTCAGGCACCAGTTCCACCTGGACCAGCCGGTGCTCTCGCGCTACTGGGACTGGCTCAGCCACCTGATCGATCCGACCTGGTCCTTCCCCTTCATCCACTTCAACTTCGGTCTGGACTACCAGAACAACCCGATCAGCGGGCAGTTGGCTACGCGCCTCGAGGTCACCACGCGGATGATCGTCGGCGCGATCCTGCTCGCAATGATCATGGCCATCGTGCTGGGGGTCATCTCCGGCGTGCGGCGTGACAAGCCGATCGACGTCGGCGTCACCATCCTCACCTTCATCCTCATCGCGTTGCCGACCTTCTGGTTCGCCGCGCTGCTCAAGGACATGGCGATCCGCGCCAACACGGGCATCTTCCATGAACGCTTCTTACAAGTGACGCTCGAGGAGTCGCCAGGAATCGAGAATTACGCCGGCGGCTGGGAAGTGTTCAGAGATCAATTGACCCACCTTGTCCTACCGACGCTCTCGCTCGGGCTGCTCACGGCAGCGAGTTGGATCCGGTACCAGCGCGCGTCGACCATCGAAGTACTGGACGCCGACTACATGCGCCTGGCCCGAGCCAAGGGCGTACGGAACCGGACGGTCATCCGTCGGCACGGCCTGCGCAACGCGCTCATCCCGCTGGTCACCGTGATGGCCATCGACGTCGGCGCGCTGTTCGGGGGCGCCATCATCACCGAGAAGGTCTACGCCTGGAACGGTATGGGCGACTTCCTGTTCAAGGCCTTCACCAACGAGGACTCGTACGCGGTCATCGGTTGGGTCATGGTGTCGGCCATCTTCGTGGTGCTGTTCAACCTGCTTGCCGATCTCTTGTACGCCGTACTCGATCCACGGATCCGACTGACATGACGTCCCCGACAACGAGAGAGGTCTGAGAAAAATGTCAATCTCGTCAGAGATAGACCTCGTCACGCCGGTCGGCCCGGAGTCCCCGGAACTCGGCGACGAGTTCGGCTCAGCGTCGAAGTCGCAGGGCCGGCAGGCGCTCGAGCGATTCGTGCGCAGCCCGATGGCCATGATCGCGACCGTGATCTTCGTAGGAATCGTGGGGTTCTGCTACATCTACCCGCTGTTCTATCGCTGGAACTACGCCTTCGCCGACCAGCGGACCTGCGCTGAGTCGGCCAAGCCCGGCGTCTGTGGCCACCCGTTCGGCACGGACGCGAGCGGGCTCGACCTGTTTGCGCAGATGATGCGCGGGATGCAGCGCGACTTCGTCATCATGATCGTGTCGACGCTGGTCACCCTGACCATCGGGATTCTCATCGGCGCGGTGGCCGGCTACTTCTCCAGCCTTACCGACAACCTGTTGATGCGATTCGTCGACCTCATGCTCTCGGTGCCGGTCCTGGTCATCCTGATCGTCTACGGCAACCGGCACCCGGACATGGGCGCATTCCAACTGGCCGTGGTGTTCGGTCTGTTCGGCTGGATGGGGCTGGCCCGGCTGGTCCGCGCACAGTTCCTGGCGCTGAAAGAACGTGAGTTCGTCGAGGCGGCCCATGCCATGGGCGCGGGCAACCTGCGCATCATCATGCGGCACATGATCCCGAACTCGCTGGGTACGATCCTGGTCTTCGGCACCATCTTTGCCGCCCTGTCGATCGTCACCGAGACCTCGCTGACCTACCTCGGTGTCGGTGTGCATTTCCCGGACACCTCGCTCGGCCTGCTCATCTCCAACGGCGTCGACGCGGCCAGCACCCGGTGGTGGTTGTTCTACCTGCCGGGCATCCTGATCGTGATCGTCGTGCTGGTGGTCAACCTCATCGGCGAGGGCATCCGTAATGCCTTCGACCCGAGGCACAACCGGGTGCGCGACTGATGCACATGCGTAAAAACGCCGGTGAGCCCGGCGCACAGGGCCGTCCTGATCTCGCCAAGCACGCCACAGCACCGGGGGGCGTCGACGTGGTCGAGTTCGAAACCGACCAGCCCCGACCCGCTCGATCCACCGATGTACTGCTGAAGGTAGAAAATCTCGAGGTTGCGTTCGGCTCGTTGAAGGCCGTGCGGGGCGTCAGCTACGAGGTTCGTCGCGGCGAGACCCTCGGCATCGTCGGCGAATCAGGGTCGGGCAAGTCGGTCTCGTCCATGGCCGTGATGGGCCTGCTGCCCAAGACGGCGAAGATCACCGGTTCGGTGACCTTCCAGGGTGACGAACTGCTCGGCCGCAATGACAAGGTGATGTCCGCGGTGCGCGGCAAGAAGATCGCGATGATCTTCCAGGATCCGATGACCTCGCTCGACCCGGTCTACAAGATCGGCGCTCAGATCACCGAAACGCTCAAGGTGCACAGTCCGGGGCTGAGCCGTCAAGGGGCGCGCGACCGCGCCCTGGAACTGCTCAAGATCGTCGGCATCCCCAACGCCGAGAACCGGATGAACGATTACCCGCACGAGTTCTCCGGCGGCATGCGGCAGCGCGTCGTGATCGCGATCGCGATGGCCAACAACCCGGACGTCATCATCGCCGACGAACCGACGACCGCCTTGGACGTGACCGTCCAGGCCACCGTGCTGGAGGCCATGAAGGCAGCGCAGGTGGAGACCGGCGCTGCGCTGATCCTCATCACCCACGATCTCGGCGTCATCGCCGGAGTGGCTGAGCGTGTCCTGGTGATGTACGCCGGTCGTGCGGTCGAGGTCGGGAGCGTCGACGATGTGTTCTACCGGCCGCGGATGCCGTACACGGTCGGACTGCTCAATTCACTGCCACGTCTGGACGTCCACGAGAAGACCAGGCTGACCCCGATCACGGGCACGCCGCCGTCACTGCAGCATTTGCCGGCCGGGTGCCCGTTCAGTCCCCGCTGTCCGCTCTACGAGCCGCACTGCAGCACGGCCGAACCGGAACTCGTCGAAGTGGACGGGCACGACAAGCACTGGGCCGCGTGCTTCCGCACCGATCAATTGGTCGGCCAGGACCGCTACGAGGCGGGCGAAATCTTCCAGACCGGCAGCGAGGACTCGGAGTTGCCGGGCGAAGTGATCGGCGACGATCTTCATGACACTCCGCGCGCTGACCTTGAGCGGGACGCGGCGCAGACGCAGAGCACAGGGCTGCCCGGGCAGGGACCGAAGGAGACGCCGCGATGAGCTCGGTGACCATGGAGAAATCCGGCAAGGTCCCACCGGGTGAGGTCGAGCCGATCCTGCGGGTCACCAACCTGGAAAAGTATTTTCCGATCCGCAGCCGCATCCTCAAGCGAGTCATCGGCAACGTGAAGGCCGTCGACGGGATCAGCTTCGACGTCAGCCCGGGCGAGATCCTGGGCCTGGTCGGCGAGTCCGGCTGTGGCAAGTCGACCTCTGGGCGGGCGATCCTGAACCTGCAACCGGCCACGGCCGGCAGCGTCCTGTTCGAGGGCAAGGAACTGGTGGGCATGGCGCGCGGTCGGATGCGTCCGATCCGCAAGGACATCCAGTTGGTGTTCCAGGACCCCTACGCCTCGCTGGATCCGCGCATGCAGGTGTCGCGGATCATCGCCGAGCCGCTGGTGATCCACAAGGTGCACGAGGGCGATTCGCTGCGGGCCCGGGTCCGGGAACTCATGGAACTCGTCGGGTTGAACCCCGAGCATGCGATGCGCTACCCGCACGAGTTCTCCGGTGGTCAGCGGCAGCGCATCGGTATCGCCCGCGCCCTTGCCCTGAACCCGAAGATGCTGGTTCTGGACGAGCCGGTGTCCGCCTTGGACGTGTCCATCCAGGCCGGCGTCATCAACCTGCTCGACGACCTTCGCGACCGGCTCGGGCTGAGCTACGTGTTCATCGCGCACGACCTGTCGGTGGTGCGCCACATCTCCGACCGAATCGCGGTGATGTACCTCGGGCGCATCGTCGAGATCGCCAGCACGGAGGAACTGTTCGCGCGTCCGGCCCACCCGTACACGCAGGCCCTACTCTCCGCGATCCCGCTCCCAGACCCACGTCGTGAGCGGACCCGCAAGCGGATCCTGCTCGAGGGTGACCTGCCCAGCCCGGCCAATGTCCCTTCGGGCTGCCGGTTCCGTACCCGCTGCCCGAAATTCGCGAACGAACTCAACGAGCAGCAGCAGCAGCGCTGCATCACCGAAGACCCGGTCAGCGATGTCCGTGACATCGGCCACCCTGTGGCGTGTCACTTCGCCGAGGTCCAGGCGGTCCTCTGAGCTAGCGTCAGCTGCGTGGTTGCTCCGGTGGACGTCCCGCATCGACGCTTGCTTCTCGTGCACGCCCATCCCGACGACGAGACGATCACCACGGGCGCCACGATGGCCCGGTATGCAGCCGAGGGCGTCAGGGTCACGCTGGTGACGTGCACGCTCGGCGAGCAGGGCGAGGTCCTCGTGCCCGACTACGCGGGGCTCGCGGCCGATCAGGCCGACCAGCTCGGCGGGCTGCGCATCGGTGAACTGAGCGCAGCCATGCGCGCGCTGGGGGTGCGGGATCACCGTTTCCTCGGCGGCGCCGGCCGGTTTCGGGACAGTGGGATGCTCGGGACGTCGGCCAACCTGCATCCGCGGGCGTTCTGGCGGGCCGACACCGACCCGCAGGTGTTCGCCGCCGCCGTGGACGCGATGGTCGAGGTGATCCGCGAGGTGCGTCCCCAGGTGGTCGTGACCTACGACGACCGCGGCGACTATGGCCACCCCGACCACCTCATGGCTCATCGGGTCGCTACGGCGGCTCTGGCGGCCGCCGCGGACCCGACGCGCGGGCCGGGGCAGCCGTGGTCGGTGGCCAAGCTCTACTGGACGGCGACGCCACGCTCGGTCCTGGAATCCGACTTCGTCGCGGTGAGCGGCCTCGACGGCGGGTTCGTGCCCGCCGACCCCGACGATCTACCCTTCGGCGTACCGGATCACGTCGTGACGACGACGGTGGACGCCGAACCGTTCTGCGCGGCGAAGCGGGCGGCCCTGGCCGCGCACCGGACGCAGATCACCGTCGCCGGAGGGTTCTTCGCCCTCTCCAACAACCTGGGGCGCAAGATCCGGGGCGTCGAGCACTACCGTCTCGTGGCCGGCGGGCACGTCGCAACCGCACACGAGACCGATCTGTTCGACGGCGTCGAGACATGAGCACCGACAAGGCGACCGGGCTGCTCGGGTGGGTCGGGGTCGTTGCCATCACCGGCTGTGCTGCGCTCGCGGCGTGGCTGGAGATGCTGCTCACCCCGCTGTACCTCGGCCGCGTGATCTTCCCCGTGACGGTCCTGCTCGCCATCGTCTCGAACCGGGCGTTTCCGCGGATGGCTTACGCGATGGCCCCACGGATGCTGGCCCCGCTGCTGCCCTTCCTGGCCTGGCTGGCGGTCGTGGTCGTCTTCGGCCTCACCGGACGACCGGAGGGCGACGTCATCCTGTCCGGTGCCGGAGCGCAGAGCTACGTGGGCTACGCGATGATGCTCGGGGGTGCACTCGCGGGCACGGTAACGGTCGTCACCGCCGTACCGCCACCCCCTCCGCGCTCCCGTGAGCGCGCTGCTCAGCCGGGCAGGCCGACCGGATCCTCCCGGTAGCGATAGTCGTGGTGCGCCCAGTACCCGAGGCCCGCGTACAGCTGCACTCCGGCGACGTTGTCGCAGAGCACCTGCAGATAACTGCGGACAGTCTGCTGCGATCGACCCCAGTTCCACAGCTCCGCGGTCACGGCGGTGGCCAGGCCCTGCCGACGGTGGGCGAGGTCCACCTCGATGGCGGTGACGCCCAGCCAGCCGTCGTCCACCACCGCGCGACCGACGGCGACGGTCCGCCCGTCGAGCCGTAGCGAGGCGAAGGCGACGCGGTCGTGTCGGGTTAGCAGGGCGCGGCCCGCTTCGGATGCGCCCTCGCCGCCGCGGTAGAGCTCGAGCCATGCGTCGTCGGGCTCGGGGTCGATGGACACCGGTGGAGTGGTGATACCCGGTGCGCCGAGGCGGTCCAGCCGCGCGATCATCACGTGGGAATCCGAATGCGGGCGCCAGCCGCGCTCACCCAACTCCGCATCGAGCAGACGGCGCGCCTCGGTCGGGAGGCGAAGGACGAGCGGCAGGCCGCGTTCGACGTACCAGGCACGCGCCTGTTCGAGGGCGTCGGCAAGGGGCAGGCGCAGCTGTCGTAGCGGGAGCACCGAATTGGCCCGCCGGGTGAAGCCGAGGTCCGCGCGCAGGGTCCAGCCGTCCAGTTCGACGTCGTCGATCGGGCGCAGTCCTCGTGCGATCACGCCCTCCAGGGCGAGTTCCGCGGCGGTGGACGCCGGCACGAGGCGGGCGATCAACACCGAGGGCAGCGCGATCTCGACCAGACCCCGACGGGTCTCGACGACCGCGGTCCGGGCGTCCAGGCCGATCAGATCACCGACCACATCGCCGTGTCGGCCACCGGATTCGAGGTCGTCGTCGACGATGCGGCGGACGCTGACCCGCCGCCCCACCCAACTAGGCTCCATCACGACCGGCATACTAGGGGCTGCGCTGCTGCGGCAGCCCACCACCTGACTTGGAACTCCCCGGAGGAGCGCAGTGACGTACGTGATCGCGGAGCCGTGTGTCGACCTTCTCGACAAGGCCTGCATCGAGGAGTGTCCCGTTGACTGCATTTACGAGGGCGGGCGGATGCTCTACATCCATCCGGACGAGTGCGTCGATTGCGGAGCGTGCGAGCCGGTCTGCCCCGTCGAGGCGATCTTCTACGAGGACGATCTGCCGGACAAGTGGAGCGACTACACCAAGGCGAACGTCGACTTCTTCGACGACCTCGGATCGCCTGGCGGCGCGTCCAAGACCGGTAAGACCGACCACGACCCGCAATGGATCAAGGACCTGCCGCCCGTCGCGCACGACGAATAGCGCGGCTCGCCACTAGGCGGCTCGGCTCTAGATCGTGGCGATGGTCGCGATCACTTCGGCCTTCGACGTCCCGGCCGATTTCCAGCCGTCCTTTCGCGTCCAGCGCTTCCCGCCGAAGTCGACCCGGTCGATGCCGAGCCGCTCAGCGTTCGCCACGAACCAGGCGGCGGTCTGCCACCGTGCGCCGGGCACGGACACGGTCTTGGCATCCGTCGCTCGGGGCGTGTCGATGCCCAGCTCCCGAGCGGCCTGCTTGGCGACGGTGGACGCCGTTGCCACGACCGCGGGTGGGTCGAACTCGCAGGTGATGCCCGCAGGGGTGCGGCCGGACAGCGCATCGGCCAGGGCGGTGGCCTGCGGTTCGTGCTGTGCGTAGAGGCTTCCGTCGGCCGAGATCTGGACCTCCTGGATCGCCTGCGCCGCGGGCATTTTCTCCCACCCGTCGATCCTGATCAGGGCGTCGAGAAATTCCTTGGTCGCCTCACCCACGTCGGTCAACGGCGCGGTCTTCCCGCCGCCCCAACCCTGCGAAGGCCGCTGTTGCAGTACTCCCACCGAGTCGCGATCGCCCTCGCCCGGGGGGATGTTGGTCAGCTTGCTCTCCTGGATCGCCGCGGCCAGGACGAGTACCTGCGCCCGCCGCGGGAGCGGGATGCGGTACTTGGTGGTGGCGCCGATCATCGTCGCGGCGACGCTGGCCTGGGCGGGGTCGAAGTCGTAGGCGCCGACGGTGCACACACTGCTGGTGAAGTGCGACTTCGCGCTCGTCCACAGAGCACGGCCGACGGCGACGGCACCGATGACGAGGGCCGCGACTGCGACGATGGTGATCGTCAGGCGGACGGATCTGGAGACGGCCATAGGCTCAGGTGTTGGCGTGCAACGCCTGGTTCAGGGCGAACGCGACCGTGGTCCGCGGACGAGCCTCAAGGGCTCCCGACACGCTGTTACGCCAGAACTGCCAGCCGTCCTTGCCGGACAGTTCGGCGGCCTTGACCAACGTTCCGTCGGGCAGGCTGAGCTTCGCGCCGGCGGTGATGTAGGCGCCTGCCTCCACAACGCAGTCGTCGCCGAGCGAAATGCCGATCCCCGCGTTGGCGCCGACCAGGCAGCGCTCCCCGACGGTCACCTGCTCCTTGCCCCCGCCGGACAGTGTCCCCATGATCGAGGCCCCGCCGCCGATGTCGGAGCCGTCGCCGACCACGACACCGGCTGAGATCCGGCCCTCGACCATGGACGTGCCGAGCGTCCCGGCGTTGTAGTTCACGAAACCCTCGTGCATGACCGTCGTGCCCTCGGCGAGGTACGCACCCAACCGCACCCGGCTCGCGTCGGCGATCCGGACGCCGGAGGGGAGCACATAGTCGGTCATCCGGGGGAACTTGTCGACGCTGTGCACCTGCACCGGTCCCTTGCGGCGCAGGGCGAGCCGGGTGCGCTCGAAGTCCTCGACCGCACATGGGCCGAGACTCGTCCAGACGACATTGGACAGCAGTCCGAAGATTCCGTCGAGATTGATCTCGCGGGGCCGGACCAGACGATGCGAGAGCAGGTGCAGCCGCAGGTAGACGTCGATCGTGTTGGTCGGCGCGTCGTCCAGATCGACCTCGCACACCGCGACGTCCAGACGTACGTTGCGATCGTTCGCGGCCTCCTGGGTGCCGGTCAACGCCGCGAGTTCGCGCGGCGGCGCGGCATCGGCGGGTTGTTCGCCGAGCAGGGGGTTCGGGAACCAGGTGTCGAGCACTCGGCCCGCGGCGTCGCCGCTCACCACGGTGGTCGCGAGGCCGTAACCCCAAGCTCTGCTCACCCGATCACCCTAACCAGCGCTTCCAGAAGTGCCCGGTTGCCTACGTCACGCACGTGCGCGGTTGCCGGTGT
>JBDTFN010000251.1:0-7012 GCA_039937915.1 Jatrophihabitans sp.
TGCCGCCGACGAAGTAGTGCAGTTCCGGTTGGAAGGTGTTGTCGTCTATGTCGCGGAAGGTCTCGTCGGCGGTGTAGTAGCCCCGGCCGAATACGACCTCGGAGTCCCAGTTGCCGCGCTCGCGGGGAAGGTAATCACCGCGTTCCAGCAACAGGACGCGCTTTCCTGTCTCGGCGAGCTTCGCGGCCGTGGTGCCGCCGCCGGGCCCGCTGCCGATGACGAGGACGTCGTAATGGTTCCCGGGCGTTGCCCCCGGCGTAGAACTCACAGCCCGACGCTGCCCTGCATGATGCCGCCGTCGACGACGACGGTGGTGGCGGTCATGTAGCCGGCTTTGCCGGACGCGAGGAAGACGACCACATCGGCAATCTCCGAGGCTTGCGCCATGCGCCCCAACGGAATCGAGGCGTCGAGCTTCTTCATCTTGGCCGGGTCGTTCTCGGTGCTGGTGTTGATCGGTGTGCTGACTGCACCGGGAGCGATGTTGACCATGCGGATCCCGTGCGGGCCGAGCTCGACCCCGGCGGTACGAGTCAGCATTCGGGTGCCACCCTTGGACACGCAGTAGGCGATGTTGCCGGGCATCGGCCAGTCCTCGTGCACCGATGAGATGTTGAGGATCAGCCCCGGGCCGCCCTGGGCGATGAACTGCTGCGCAGCGAATTTGGAGCCGAAGAACGCGCTTTTGAGATTGACCGCGAGGACTTTGTCGAAGTCGTCCTCGCTGGTGTCCAGAAGCGCGGTACGCGTCTCGATCCCGGCGTTGTTGACCAGCACATCCAATCGTCCATAGGACTCGACCGCTTTCGCGATCATGGTTTGGAGGCCGGCCGTTCGCGATACGTCGGCCTGTACGCCAACCGCCCTGCCCCCGGCGGCCTCGACCTTGGCGACCAGGTCGGCGGTCTCGTCGGGATGCGCGACGTAGTCGATGACGACGCTGGCGCCCTCGGCAGCCGCGGCGAGCACGATGGCCTCGCCGATCCCGCTGTTCCCACCGGTGACCACGAGGACTGTGCCCTCCAGGAGACGGTTCTTGTCCGACACGCTTGGCTCCCAGGTGTCCAGTTACAGCCCATTGCTGACGATCTGAACGTAGCCTTTGCGCACCGTCGGCATATGAACGGTGGCTGAGCACGATCCCGTGGTGAACATCCGAGTGCCACGATCACGACATGCCACGCATCGAGGACTACGCCCTGCTCGGTGATCTGCAGAGCGCGGCGCTGGTCGCCACCAGCGGCTCGATCGACTGGCTGTGCATGCCGCGCTTCGATTCGCCGGCCTGCTTCGCTGCGCTTTTGGATACTCCGGACGCGGGCCACTGGCGGGTCGCGCCGGTGGGTGCTCATACCTGCACGTCACGGCGCTACCAGGGCGACGGGATGGTCCTGGAGACCGAGTGGGTGACCCCGGGCGGCACCGTGCAGGTTCTCGACTTCATGCCGCCGCGCGGGAACGCCCCTGATGTGGTGCGCATCGTGGTCGGGGTCAGCGGATCGGTGGCCATGCGCTCGGTACTGCGGCTGCGCTTCGACTACGGACAGATCGTCCCGTGGGTGCGTCACCACCGCGGCCGGATGGATGCGGTGGCCGGCCCTGACGCCGTCCGCCTTGTCAGCCCCGTCGACTCGCACGGGCGGGACTGGTCCACCGTCTCTGACTTCACCGTGCGTGCAGGCGACCGAGTTCCGTTCGTGCTGACCTGGAACCCGAGTCACCAGCCACCACCCGAGCCGGTCGACCCGGAGCAGGCGTTGCGCGACACGACCGAGTTCTGGGCCGCCTGGACCGAGCGCTCGAGCGCACTCGACGGTCCGTACACAGACGCGGTGAAGCGCTCGCTGACGACCTTGAAAGCACTCACCTATCAGCCGACCGGCGGCATCGTCGCCGCCCCCACGACGTCGCTTCCCGAGCAGATCGGTGGCGCCCGGAACTGGGACTATCGCTACTGCTGGCTACGCGACTCCACATACACCCTGCAAGCGCTGCTGGCCGCGGGTTACGTCGAGGAGGCGAAAGCGTGGCGGGAATGGCTGCTGCGTGCCGTCGCGGGCGAACCGAAGAATCTGCAGATCATGTACAGCATCGACGGCACCCGGCGCCTGCCCGAAGCCGAGCTGTCCTGGCTTCAGGGCTACGAGCACTCTTCGCCCGTGCGAACCGGTAACGCAGCCTCGGGGCAACGCCAGCTCGACGTGTGGGGCGAAACGCTCGACGGTCTCAGCCTGGCCCGCGAATCCGGGCTCGGCGCCAGGGACGACTCCTGGGATGTCCAGGTCGCGCTGATGAACCACCTCGAAGGCATCTGGCAGGAACCCGACAGCGGACTGTGGGAGATGCGCGGCGAACCCAGACAGTTCACCCACTCCAAGGTCATGGCCTGGGTCGCAGCCGACCGGATGGTCAAAGCCGCCACCAGTCACCGCCTGGGCGGACCCGTGGATCGCTGGCGACGGCTACGGGACACCATCCACGAACAGGTCCTCGAACACGGCTACGACACCGACCGCAACACCTTCGTCCAGTCCTACGGAAGTACGGCCCTCGACGCCAGCCTGCTGATGATCCCCAGGGTCGGTTTCCTGCCCGCCGACGACCCGCGTGTACTGGGCACAGTGACCGCTATCCAGCGCGACCTCACCCAGGACGGTTTAGTCATGCGCTATCACCCGAGCGGTTCCGACGACGGTCTCAGCGGTGGGGAAGGAGTCTTCCTCGCCTGTTCCTTCTGGCTGGTCGACGCACTGCAGGGCGCGGGGCGCACCGACGAGGCAAGCGCATTGTTCGAACGCCTACTCGGCCTGCGCAACGACGTCGGACTGCTCAGCGAGGAGTACGACCCCGCTGCCAAGCGCCAGCTCGGCAACACCCCGCAGGCCTTCAGCCACTTCCCGCTCGTCGTGAGCGCGTTGCAATTGCACGCCGGGCGAGCACATCGCAGTGACGAACTACCCACGGCCCGCCCCTGACGTTGACCGTCGCCCTCGTGGAGCAAGCGTCGGCGCTACTCATGGGCTGCGTCGCGGGGGACCGACTCCGATGACGTCTGCGCGGCGATCACGATTCCCGCTGCGGCTGAACGCTCCCAGATGACCGCACTGACGCAGGCCGTCACGACCCAGCCGATGCCGAGCACACCGCACCAGGTCATCAGCGCCATCGCCACGCCGATGGATCCGAATCCGGTCCAGCCGCCCAGGATCAGTGGGAACGACACGCGCAGCGCGAGGGACAGGACCACACCGTCGATGATGACGCCCGCCAACCCGGCGAGGGCCAGCGTTCGAACACTCCTACAGCCGTTGCGAACCAGCAGCGCCGGCGTGAAGGTCCAGAACGCCCACACGGGCAGAAGCGAAACGATGAAGAGCAACACCCTGACCGGTCCACCGTGCGTGCCGCTGAACGCGATCAGGTCGTGTATCGACAGGGTCAGCAGGTAGAGAACGAACCATGCCGCGCCCCGACCGAGTCGTTGGCCGAAAGAGAACGGGTCCCGTCTCCATGCCCTGGCGAAGATCCCCGCCAGCGTGACCGCCATCGGGATGCCCCAGACCAGAAAGCCCGCCAGGCCGAAGACGGTCCACTGCGATCGCAGTCCGTCCGACGGTCCGAAAGCCGCCCGTACCGTCTGCTCGAGGTGCCCGCTCAGCCCCATTTGATTGACGAAGATCGACGCCACGCTCACGTTGCGTGCGAAGCCGGTGAAGTACCCGAAACCGAGAATCATCAGCGGGAGCACCGTCGTGAACAACTCGATCGCCATCAGCCCGGCGTAATTACCGCCGTTGATGGCGAGGTAACGCCGGACGACGGCGACGGCGAATCTAACGCTGCGCCGTTTCTCGAGCCGTTGTGTCTGCAGCAACAGGTTGCGCTGAACCGACTCGAGCCGCTCATGGTGTGACTTGGGTACCGACATCGCTCACCCACTGACTTGTCTCGCAACCACACACATTCCGCGGCTATCTTGCCCCAGCTCGACCGGGCGGATCTGCTGCTGCCCGTCCAGCTGCGAATATGGTCAATCAATGCGCTGTCGCGAAGTGCGATTGGCCAGGGTGCCGGACGACGCGGTCACCGCGGACTGCTTCGCCGTCGTCGACACCTTCGTCGATGCTCCGGTGGGGAGCCAGGTCCTGGTGCGACTCCTGCGTCTTGGCCTGAACGCCGGTTTGGCCCATCGCATCGGGGGCGCAGGGACGGCCTACGGTCCTGGAATCGACGTGGGTGACGTCCCGTCCAGCGACGCCGTGGTGGAGGTGATGGAGTCCGCGGACGAGCGATTCCACCCCGGCGCCCTCGCCGTTGCCACCCTGCCGTGGCGGACCGCCGCCGTCGTGGGGGCCGACGAGCTGCGCGCGATCCCGGCACCGCAATCGGCCGAGGACCTCGACGCCTATCTCACGATCCTCGGGCACGTGGGCTTCACCGCCTACACCGGCATGATCCACGTCGGCGACGTTCAGCCCGAGGACGTCGTCTACATCTCCGGCGCTGCGGGCGGCGTCGGCAGCTGCGCGGTGCAATTCGCGAAAGCACGCGGCGCCACGGTTATCGGGGTCGCCGGATCGGCGGCGAAGGTCGCACGACTCATCGACGATCTCGGGGCCGACCGCGCGGTCAACCGACATGACGGTCCCGCAGTGGACCTGCTGCGCAGCGCGGCACCGGACGGAATCACCCTGTACTACGACAACGTCGGCGGGGAGCAGCTCGAGGCTGCGCTCGAGGTGCTCACCTTCGGTGGACGGGTGATCATCTGCGGGGCCGTGGCGGGCGGATCCGGATCCGGCGCTCCCGCCAACTACCGCAGGCTCATCTACCAGGAACTCACCATGCGCGGCTTCACCGTGACCGCGCACGAGGATCTACGTCCGCAGTTCGAGCACGAGGTCGGTGGCTGGCTACGCGAGGGGAAGGTGCACAGCCTGCACACGGTCTTCAACGGCATCGACGCCGTGCCTGAAGCGTTCGAGTCGTTGTTGACCGGCGGCAGTACCGGCCGGGTGATCGTCGCGATAGCTACGCCACGGGGTTGATCCGAGATCGATCAGTCCGCTTCGAACTCCCCGAGGGTGTCCCAGTCGTCGGGCTGGTCCTGCCAGTTGCGGATCCGCGGCGTCTCGACCACGTACTGCGGCAGGTCGGCCCGCGCTTGCGCGAAGTGCTCGGACGAGACGTGCGCTTCGGCCGCGTCGTCGTCGAAGGCCTCGAGGAGCACGTACTCGGTCGGGTCGTCCAGGCTGCGCGACCATTCGAAGAACCGGTTGCCCGGCTCGGCGCGGGTGGCGTCGGTGAACGGCTTCGAGAGCTCGGCCCAGTCGTCGGCGTGCTCAGGCTTGATCTTCCACTTCACGCAGATGAGGATCATCGGGCTCCTTCGGTCGCGGCGTAGGACCGACTCTGCCAGTGCGGTCATCGCGCGGCCACCGGGCGAACGAGGAGAATGGACCCATGCGCACCGTCGTCATACGTGAAGGCACCATCCGACTCGGTCAGTTCCTCAAGCTCGCCGACCTCATTGACGTCGGCGGCGAGGCCAAATCTCTGTTGGCCGATGGCGCCATTCGCGTCAACGGCGACGTCGAGACCCGCCGGGGCCGACAGATGAGCCGCGGTGACGTGGTCACCGTCAACTCGCAGCAGGTGCGG
This sequence comes from Jatrophihabitans sp., assembly GCA_039937915.1. Classification (GTDB taxonomy): domain Bacteria; phylum Actinomycetota; class Actinomycetes; order Mycobacteriales; family Jatrophihabitantaceae; genus Jatrophihabitans. Next base: position 5,662 of record JBDTFN010000251.1, read on the forward strand.
GTGGGATGAGCCGCCGACCCGGAACGAGTCGTCACAGCCACGTCGCCACCCATGTGCCGACCGCACAGCGCGCTGTGTCACAGTGAGCCACTTTCGTCGAACTGAAGGGCTCCAGTGACCTCCACCGCCGTTCCCGAGCACAGCGCGCCGGACCCCGTCCTGCTGGATGACCGAGTGGCCCACTGGGCCGCCACGACCCCGGACGCCGAGGCGATCACTTATCTCGACCGGACCTGGACCTGGACGCAGTGGAACGAGCGCATCCGTCGGCTCGCCGGCGCCCTCGCCGAACTCGGCGTCGGCAAGGGCAGCGTTGTCGCGTTCCTGGACAAAAACCACCCGGCCTGCGTCGAGACCTCGCTGGCCGCCTCGTCGCTCGGCGCCGCGAACGCGATCATCAACTTCCGGCTCGCCGGCTCCGAGATCGACTACGTCATCAACGACTCGGGGGCCACCGTCCTCATCGTCGGGGCCGAGTTCGTCGAGATCGTGAACGCCATCCGCGACCGGTTGCCCGCCGTCCAGCACGTCATCGAGGTGACGACCGACGGCGCCGACGGCGACGCCTACGAGGCACTGCTCGCCGCCGCCACGCCCCGCGAACGCGGCAACGACGCCGAAGCCGATGACGTCGCACTGATCATGTACTCCTCGGGGACGACGGGCCATCCCAAGGGCGTCATGATCACCCACCGCAACCTGCTCGCGCACACCGAGGCCGCGCACGACGGTTGGGGGTTCGACCCGGGCGACAAGAGCCTCGTCGCCATGCCGCTGTTCCACGTCGGCGGCTCGTCCTACGTCATGTTCAGCCTGCACGACGGGGTGCCCAGCGTCATGACCCGTGACCCCGACGGGTCCTCGCTGATGGGCGCGATCCTGAACGGCGCCAACCGCCTCTTCCTCGTTCCGGCCGTGCTGGCCCAGGTGCTGCACGCCGGCCCGCAGGCCATCGAGATCTTCGGCCGGTTGAAGCTGTTCATCTACGGAGCTGCGCCGATGCCGCTGCCCCTCCTGCGCCAGGCGATCAAGGCCTGGCCCGACACCGACTTCACCCAGGTCTACGGCCTGACCGAGGTGTGTGGCGTAGTCACCCACCTGATGCCGCCGGAGCACCGTGACAGCGCGCACGAGGAGCGTCTCGTCTCAGCCGGCCAATGCCTGCCCGGCGTCGAACTGCGCATCGTCGACCCGGACACCCTCGAGGACCTGCCGGTCGGCGGTCACGGCGAACTGTGGTTCCGCACCGCGCAGGTGATGAAGGGTTACCACGGCAAACCGGAGGAGACGGCCAAGGCGATCACCGAGGACGGTTGGTTCCGCACCGGCGACATGGGTCGGGTCGACGAGG
>JBDTFN010000252.1:0-8704 GCA_039937915.1 Jatrophihabitans sp.
CGTGACCGGCGAGGTGGTGCACTCCGTACAACGGGACGCCCAGCGCCAGCGCGTACGCCTTCGCCGCAGCGACCCCGACGTGCAGAGCAGTGGCCAGGCCGGGACCGGCGGTGACCGCGACGGCTCCGACGTCGTCCAGCGTGATGCCGGCGTCGGCCAGTGCGGCGTGCACCGTCGGCACCATGGCCACGACGTGGGCCCGCGCCGCGATCTCGGGGACGACCCCGTCGAATCGGGCGTGTTCGTCCATGCTGCTCGCCAAGGCGTCCCCGAGCAGTACGCCGTCGCGTACGAAACCGATGCCGGTTTCGTCGCAGGAGGTCTCGATCCCCATGACGATCGTCAATGCGCGGCCCTCCGCATGGTCACCGCGTCGACGCGGCCGCCGTCGTAGTAGCCGCGACGGACGCCGACGCGTTCGAAACCTTCGCTCTCGTAGAGCATGAGCGCGGGCGCGTTGTCGATCCGCACCTCGAGGAAGGTCTCGGTCACGCCGCGGCGTTGTGCTTCGGCGGTCAGGCCGGCAATCAGCGCACGGGCGATCCCGGCGCGGCGCGCGTGCGGAACGACGCCCACGGTGAGGATCTCGGCCGTCTCCCCCACCACCATGACCCCGGCCCAGCCCCGCAGCGCTCCGTCCGGACCTTCCGCCGCGAGGTAGTGACGCGTCCGGGTGTCGGCCAGTTCGGAGCGGTACCCGGCGACCGACCATGCTTCGGTACCGAACATGTCCCGCTCGAAGGGCATCAGGGCGTTGATGTGGTTCCGGGTCATCGCCACGATCAGCGTGGGCGCGGCGATCACCGCGCCACCCGCTGGGTCGCGGTCTGCGTAACCGTCTTGCGCACGCCGGGCTCGACGGCGTCGGGACGGCGCAGGTACATCGGCTCGAGAACCTCCGACGGCGCCGACGAGACGATGCGCTCGAGCGCGAGAGAGACGAGCGCGACCGGATCGGGGTAGCGCTCGGTACGTCGGTACAGCGTCGGCCAGGTGTCCTGGTGCAGCTCTCCACCGGCTCCGGCGACGACATGCACCCCGTCGAGCGGCACGCTGTCCGGACGGCCCACCGTGGGGTCGGTCGTTCGACGGCCGTAGGAGTACCGCGCCCAGTACACCTCACGGCGGCGCGCGTCGGTGGCCACCAACAGCGTGTCCTCGTCCACGCAGGCGTGCCCGATGGCGTCCAGCGAGCAGACGCCGTAGGTCGGGATGCCGACCGCGTCGCCGAACGCGGCCGCGGTCACCAGCCCGACGCGGAGCCCGGTGTAAGGCCCAGGACCGACGCCCGCGACGACCGCGGCGAGGTCGCGCGTCGCGAGACCTGCGTCGCGCAGGCAGTCCGCGATAGACGGGGCGAGGAGTTCGTCGTGCCCGCGGGCGGCCAGCGGCGCCCGCTCGGCCGCGAGGACGACCTCCCCCTCGACCGATACGACGCCGGCCGTCACCGCAGGCGACGAGGTGTCGATCGCGAGTACGAACACAGGTCCCAAGCCTACTGACGGACGAGGTCGGCCAACCGCTGCACCCAGTCGCCCCCATGCGGGCGGAGCGTGACGGTGCGGGTCTCGGTGTCCGGAGCGCGCGCGAGTTCGATCTGCAGGTGCGCGTCGGCCAACTGCTCGACCTTTCCGCTGCCCCACTCGACCGCGGTCACCACACTGCCGGCGTCGACGTCCAGATCGAGATCATCGACCTCGTCCAACGAGCCGAGCCGGTAGGCGTCGACATGAACGAGAGCGACCGTGCCGTCGGGGCCCGCCGGATGCACGCGGGCGATGACGAACGTCGGCGAGACGACCGATCCCTGTACGCCGAGCCCCGCGCCGACCCCCTGCACGAACGCGGTCTTCCCTGCGCCGAGCGGCCCCGCGAGGATCAGCAGGTCCCAGGCCCGCAGGACACCGGCCAGGCGCCGGCCGAGATCATGCGTGTCGGCCGCAGTCGGCGCGATGATCACCCGCGCGGCCAACTCGTCCCGACCAGCCGCGGTCAACTCCCCGCGAGGACCGGCCGGCTGCCCGGGTCCGCCCATCGGTCCGAGGGTCATTACGGGCTCCCGAGGTAGGTCCGGCGCACCCGCGGCCCGACGCGGGTGACGATCTCGTAGTGGATGGTCCCCGCCGCGTCGGCCCAGTCCTGAGCCGTGGGCTCGCCCCGGCCGCCTGGGCCGAAGAGCACCACCTCGTCCCCCGGCGCGACCGCGAGGTCGCCGACGTCCACGATGATCTGGTCCATGCACACCCGGCCGGCGACGGTGAATCGTTCCCCGTTGATCCACACCGGACCGATCCGTGAGGCGTGCCTGGGGACGCCGTCGGCGTAGCCGAGCGGCACGAGCACGAGGGTCGTCTCACGGTCGGTCACGTACTCGTGCCCGTAGGACACGCCCTCCCCGGCCCGGACGCGTTTGATCAGAGCCGCGCCCGCCCGCAGGGTCATGGCCGGGGTCAGTCCGAAGTCGCCGGGCACGGGCGGCAGCCCGTAGACGGCGATGCCCGGGCGGACGAGGTCGAAGTGCGCGGCGGGCAGGGTGAGCGTCGCCGCCGAGTTGGCCAGGTGCTTCAGGGGTGGCTCGACCCCGGCCCGCGCCGCCACGGCGACGGCGTCGGTGAGGGCGTCGATCTGCCGGGCGATGGTCGGGTGACCCGGCTCGTCGGCGTAGGCGAAATGACTCCAGATACCGATGACCTCGACCTCACCCGCCGCCTGCGCGGTGGCGGTCGTGGCCACCAGGTCGGGCCAGTCATCGACATAAGCGCCGTTGCGCGAGAGCCCGGTGTCGATCTTGAGGTGGATGCGCGCGGTGCTTCCTGACGTCCGCACTCCGGAGCGCACGGCGTCCAACTGCCACTGGCTGCTGACGGACACGTCGATGCCGGCCTCGATGGCGCGGGTGACCGTTTCGGCGTCGTCGGGCGTCCAGAGCCAGGACAGGATCGGTGCGTCGATCCCGGCCGCCCGCAGCGCAAGCGCCTCGTCGATGATCGCGGTCCCCAGCCAGGTGGCGCCGCCGGCCAGCGCGGCGCGGGCGGCCGGCACCAGCCCGTGGCCGTAACCGTCGGCCTTGACGACGGCCATCAGTTCGGCCGACGTCGCGGACTTCATCGTCGCAACGTTGGCCGAGATCGCGGACAGGTCGACGACAGCTTCGCTACGCAGCACGCGTCCAGTATCCCGAACCGCGCTCGGGCCGCGAGAAGGGTGGTTCATGCCTTACCGTGCAGGAATGACCGTCAAACTCGTAGTGCTCTACACCCAGCCGGACGACGCGGACGAATTCGACCAGCACTACCTCGGGGTGCACGCGCCGTTGGTGGACAAGATCCCGGGGCTGCAACGCTGGGAGGGCGGGCGCATCGCCGGCGCCGTGGACGGTGGCGACCACACCTACTTCCGCCTCGCCGAGCTGTACTTCGCCGATCAGGAGTCCCTGCAGGCCGCCCTCGGCTCCGACGAGGGCAAGGCGACCGCCGCCGACTTCGGGCAGATCGCGCCGCCCGGTTCCCGGATGTTCGTCTCCGTCCTGGACTGAACGCCGCTGTGCTCACACCTGACGGGGGGCTTGCTCACACCTCACGGGGGACGGGCGCGCACCGCGGGTACACCCTGGGCAAGGATGAATCCACGTCCCGGGGATGTTCACGCAGGTGAGGAAGGCAGGCAGACGCCATGACCAGCACGATCTCCCAACGCCACCGCGTCGTGGTGATCGGATCCGGCTTCGGTGGGCTGTTCGCCGCGAAGCGGCTCAAGCGCGCGAACGTCGACGTCACGCTGATCAGCAAGACCACGCACCACCTCTTCCAGCCCCTGCTCTACCAAGTGGCGACCGCCATCCTGTCCGAGGGCGAAATAGCCCCGGCCACCCGCGAGGTTCTGCGTCGGCAGGACAATGTCCGCACGCTGCTCGGCGACGTCAGCGACGTCGATCTCGAGGCGCGTACAGTCACCTCGCACGCCGGCGGGAACGCCACGACCACCGCGTACGACTCACTCATCGTCGCGGCCGGTGCGCACACCAGCTACTTCGGAAATGACGACTTCAAGACCTACGCACCGGGGCTGAAGTCGATCGACGACGCCCTCGAGGTGCGCGGGCGGATCCTGTCGGCCTTCGAGTTCGCCGAGCTCGAACAGGACGAGGAAACCCGCAAGGAATGGCAGACCTTCGTCATCGTGGGCGCCGGCGCGACCGGGGTCGAGATGGCGGGCCAGATCTCGGAGATGTCGCATCGGACCCTGCGCAAGGATTTCCGCTCCATCGACCCGACCACGTCACGCATCGTCCTTGTCGACGCCCTGGACAACGTCCTCGGTGCGTTCGGGACCAAGCTGTCGGCCAGCGCGGCGAAGCAGCTGAAGAAGCTCGGCGTGGAGGTCTGGCTGGACGAGAAGGTCGTCGCCGTGGACGAACGCGGCATCACCGTCGAGGACAAGAGCGGCTCCAGGACCCACATCCCGGCCCGCACCGTCATCTGGGCCGCCGGCGTCACCGGATCCCCACTGGCCAACTCGCTGGCCGAGCAGTCCGGGGCGGAGATGGATCGCGGGAACCGGATCAAGGTGCGGCCCGACTGCACACTGCCGGGCCACCCGGAGGTCTTCGTCGCGGGCGACATGATGTCGCTGAAGGGGTACCCCGGCGTTGCCCAGGTGGCCATGCAGCAGGGCAAGTACGCGGCCGACCAGATCTCGCGTCGAGTGAAGGGCAAGGCGGCTAAGGGCGACTTCAAGTACTTCGACAAGGGCAGCATGGCGACGATCAGCCGATTCAAGGCGGTCGCCAACGTCGGCAAGTTGCACTTCGGGGGGTTCATCGCCTGGGTGCTGTGGCTGGTCATCCACGTCCTCTACCTGGTCGGTTTCAAGAATCGGGTGACGACAGTTCTGCACTGGGCGATCAGCTTCATCGGCCGCGGACGCGCCCAGCGCGCGACCACCAGCCAGCAGCTAGTGGGCCGCAACGCGGTGAACGCCGCCGATCTGCCCGACGACGCCGACCCGGCCGCCGCCGAGGCCGACGAGGTTGCCTCGCAGAAGCGCCCCCCGAACCAGCCCCAGCCCGCTCAGCGAGGCTGACCGCTCCTTGCGCGCGTTCGGCTGCCCGAAGTGCCACAGCCTGCTGTTCTTCGAGAACAGCCTGTGCCTGACTTGCCACTCGCCACTGGCCTACGACCGTGTCACCGGCGACCTCGTCGTACTGCACGACGACGACCCGAGAAGACGGTGCGCGAACAGCGGTCTCGCCAAGTGCAACTGGCTGGCCGAGCCGGACGCGCCGCAGGGCCTGTGCGGGTGTTGCTGGTTGACCCGCACCCGTCCCGCTGACACCGACGCCGACGGGCTCGCGGCGTTCGTGCGCACCGAGGCGGCCAAGCGGCGTCTGCTGTTCCAACTCGACCATTTAGGTCTGCCGACCACTCCTCGCTCGGCGGACCCCGATCATGGTCTGGCCTTCGACCTGCTCTCGAGCGCGGACAGCAACGTGATCACAGGTCACGCGAGCGGGGTCATCACCATCGACCTCGCGGAGGGGCACGACCCCCACCGGGAGGCCATGCGGATCAAGCTGGACGAGCCGTACCGCACGATGCTCGGTCACCTCCGGCACGAGATCGGGCACTGGTACTGGGACGTCCTCGTCGCCGGGTCGCCCTACCTCGACCGGTTCCGTGATCTGTTCGGCGACGAACGCGCGAACTACTCCGAGTCACTGAAGAAGCATTACGACACGTCCACCGAGTCGGAGTGGGTCGGCACGCACGTCAGCCACTACGCCGGGGCTCACCCGTGGGAGGACTGGGCCGAGACTTTCGCCCACTACCTGCACATCCGCGACACCACGCAGACGGCGGCGGCGTGGGGCGTGCACACGCACGGCCCGGACCTGGAGCTGTCCCTGGCCTGGAACGCCACTCTTGACGTCGACCCGGTCGAGGACGTCGACACCTTCGACGAACTCGCCCGCTCGTGGCTGGCCCTCAAGCTCGTGCTCAACGCGCTGAATCGCAGCATGGGCAAGGACGATCTCTACCCCTTCACCCTGACCCCGGCGGTGCTGGACAAGCTGCGCTTCGCGCACGTCGTCATCACCTCGCACCGTCCACGGGCGGCCTGACCCAGCCCGCTTCTGTCGGCAGGGTGTCGCGATCGCCGGGCGAGCTAGGGCAGCACCACGACCTGCGCGGCGATCGACAACCCGGCTCCGAACCCGGTGAGCAGCGCGAGTTGGCCCCCGCGCGTCTGACCGGCCTGCCGCAGCCGGGACAGCGCAAGCGGGATCGAGGCGGCCGACGTGTTGCCCGAGTCGGCGACGTCGGTGGCGATGACCGCGTCGGAGATCCGCAGCTTGCGCCGGATCGCGTCCACGATCCGCAGGTTGGCCTGGTGCGGGACGAACACATCGATGTCGGCCGCGGTCAACCCGGCGCGGGCGATCGCCAACGAGGCGACCTTGTGTACCTCGTCCACCGCCCACCGGAAGACCTGCTGGCCGGCCATCCGCAGGTGCGTCTCCCCGTCCGGGATCTCCAGCACGCCACGGTTTTCCCCGTCGCTGCTCCACGCGGTCGGGCCGATGCCGAACTGGCCCTCGGCGGACGCCTGGACGACCACCGCACCGGCGCCGTCGGCGAACAGGATGCTGGTGCCCAGGTCAGCAGGATCGATCATCACGCTCATCTGCTCGGCCCCGACGACCAGGACCGTCTGCGCCGAACCGGAGCCGATGAGCGCACCGGCGGTGGACAGCGCGTAACAGAACCCCGCGCAGGCTGCGTTCACGTCCGAGGCGACGGCTCGCGCACCCAACTGCTCGGCCAGTACCGCCGACAGCGCCGGCTGGCCGACCGGGCTGCCGCTGCAGGTGGCCACGAGAATCACGTCCACCGCGGCGATGTCGACCCCGGCGTCAGCCAGCGCGCGCTGGGCCGACGCCGCCGCGAGCGAGGCAAGATCCTCGCCCTTGGCCAGCCGCGCCAACTGACGGATTCCGGTCCGTTCGTGCAGCCACTCCACCGTCTTGCCGAACGGTGCGACGAGGGCGGCTGCGGTCACGATTTTCGAGGGGCGGGCGGCGCCGATGCCGACGATCCGAGCCCCGCGTATCGGTGTCGCGAGGGTCAGAGCCGGTGAGGCGACAGACGTCATACCTCTAGTGGACCTCCTACTGCCCAGTAAGGGTTCATTACGGATAGGCACCGTAATGTCGAACACATGACAGTGCGTCGCTCGCTACGATCTCTCACCCCTGCCCTTGACACCGTTCTGGACCGCACGATCGTCCCCGGCTACTCGCGAGTGGGGTACACGCTGCGACGAGCATGGTGGCCCGCAGACCTGCCACCCGACGCCCTCGCCGGCGATTACGTCGCCATCACCGGCGCGAACTCCGGACTCGGCAAGGCCACCGCGATCGGGGCCGCCCGTCTCGGCGCGGCCGTCCGGATGCTGTGCCGAAGCACCGAGCGGGGCGAGCAGGCGCGGCTGGAAATCCTGGCGGCGGTGCCCGGCGCCGACATCGTGGTCGACAAGTGCGATCTCAGCGACGCCGCATCCGTGCGGGCGGCCGCAGCCCATCTGCGCGATGAGCTGCCGGCCCTGCGCGCGCTCGTCCACAACGCGGGCGTTCTACCGGCCGAGCGCACCGAGAACGCCGACGGCCACGAGCTGACTGTGGCGACCCACGTCATCGGCCCGCATCTGCTCACCGCCGAACTGCGTGGGCCACTGCGCGCGGCCGGCGATGCGCGGGTCGTGTTCGTGTCCTCGGGCGGGATGTACTCCCAGAAGCTGCGCATCGACGATCCGGAGTTCCACGAGGGCGAGTTCGACGGGACCGCGGCCTACGCACGGACCAAGCGCATGCAGGTCGTGCTCGCCGAGCTCTGGTCCAAGCGCCTGGCCGACCTCGGCGTCTCGGTGCACTCGATGCATCCCGGGTGGGCCGACACCCCCGGGGTCACCGACTCGCTGCCGCGCTTTGCCAAGGTGGTCGCCCCGATCCTGCGCTCCGCCGAGCAGGGCGCCGACACCGTGGTCTGGTTGCTCGCCTCGCCCGAGGCCGGCCGGACCAGCGGGCTGTTCTGGCACGACCGGCGTCCTCGCCCGACGTCCTACCTGCCGTTCACGCGCTACTCCGACGAGGACGCCGAGAAGCTTTGGGACTACTGCGCGGTCGCGTCCGGGCTCACCTGACGTCCACCCGCCGCGCTTGGCCCCACCTGAGCGCGGCGAGTTGATCTTCGATGCCGCGCCGGGGTGGGGCCAGGCAACGGTCTGTGGATAACGCCTACGGCCGACGTCAGGAGTTGGCATAGTCCTCGAATGCACCTCCTCCCGCCTGAATCCGAGCACCAATTCGGCGTTTTCACCTCGGCTCAGGCGCTGGCCGCGGGCTGGACGTCGCACGCACTGCGGCACGCGGTTGCCCATGACTACCTCGTGCGAGTACGGGTCGGGGTGTACTGCGACTCGAGCACGCCGGCAGAGAACAGGTTCGACGAGCAGATACGCCATCTGCGGCGCGAGGCCGCGGCGTTCTCCCTGACCAACTCGGGAGTTCCGGTCAGCCACAGCACGGCCGGGGCGGTGCTCGGCCTCGAGTTGGTGAATCCGCGTCCGAGCGTGTGCGCGACCTTCCTGCGCGGAGCCCGAGGACCGATGCCAGGAGTGCACCGCCACCGAGGGCGGTTGGCGCCCG
>JBDTFN010000253.1:0-6814 GCA_039937915.1 Jatrophihabitans sp.
GACGGCGGCGAGATGATTTTCGACGAACGGGATCGGCACGAACTCGCCCTTGACCCTGATCGACTCCGCGGCTCGTTCCAGGAACACCAGATAGCTGGTGTCGCCGGAACTGTCGGGGTGGTCATCCCGAACTTCGAGGCGGCCGAGGTCGCCGGTGTCGAACCACCCGTCGTCATCGCGGGCGGTGTCAAGGCCGTCGGGGCGAACGTAGCCGTCGAATAGGGCGGCGTGTTCGCGCTCGCGGACGAAGATGATGCCGTGCTCGTCGAGGCGCCACTCCATGTCGTCGCGGGCCTTTCCACCGTGGCGGCTCGCATCATCGGGGATGGCGTCGGTCGCTGAGTTCCAGCGGCGCAGGTGCGATACGCCACCTGCTTCGGTTGAGCCGTAACCCGACACTGCCGCCGGAACACCGAACTGTTCGAGGAAGTCGCGGTCGGCGTAGAACATCGTGCGGACGCAGTGACCAGCACCTTGTTCCGATGTCGTCGCGCGCTTGAGGATCTCGACCGGCGGTGCGTGCAGGACGAGCACACTGATCTGTTCCTCGACGACGGCCGGCCAGAATCGGCTGGCGGAGAACTTGTCCACGGCGAGGGCGTCCGCGCCGGCGAGCAGAGCAGTGATGATGCCGTAGCCCATCGGGTTGATGTGGAACAGCGGCAGCGGCGCCAACACACGGTCGGCCGGCGTCAGCTCGAGTGCGGTCGACATCGCGGTGGCCAGGCGCGCGAAGTAGTCGTGGGTCTGGGCGCAGAACTTCGGCAGCCCGGTGGTGCCGGAGGTGTGCATGTAGGACGCGACCGCGAAAGCGTCGGTCTGCAGACCGGGCAGGCCCTCGAGGTCGCTGCGGCCGCGGTGACGGGCGAGCGAGATCTGGTCAGACCCCAAGACGAGGGCGGGGTCCAGTGGCTCGAGCATCCGGTCGATCAGATCGCCGGGGTAGGTGGGGTTGACCAGCGCTACCGGCAGCCCGGCGAGCAGGCAGGCCAGCCAGGTGATGAGGTAGTCGGTCGAGGTAGGCGCGACGAGCGCGACGCGCTGGCCCGGAGCAAGCCCGTACGCCTGCAGTTCACGAGCTCGGGAGGCCGCGAACCCGAGGGCGTCGGCCAGGTCGATCTGGTCGTCGACCGTGCCCAGGCGCAGGTCGGGACGTTCGGTCGACCGAGCGGCGATGGTGGCTGCGAGATTCCTGGGTAGTGGGGGCTCGATCATGCCAATCCCTCATGGCCGGGATCTTTGAGGACGCGGCGGGCGATGAAGTTGCGCATGATCTCGTTCGATCCGCCGGCGACCTTGAGGACTTTGATGTCGTTGACGATGTCGGTGTACGGGGTGTCGAAGTACAGCCCGTGTCCGCCCACGAGGCTGTAGCCGGCGTCGGAAGCTTTTTCGGCGGCGTCGATCGCCAACTTTTTGGCCGTGGTGGTCCGCAACGAGATGTCCGCACCGCGAGCATGGGCCACGGCCGCGTCGTCGCGGGCCAGCGATGCGGCCTGTAGCGCCGTCCACGCGTCGGCGACTGTCCATTGGATGCCCTGGAAGTCGGTGACGACCTGGTCGCCGACCTCGCGGGTCCCGGCGTACTGGAGCCCGAGCTCGAGGGAACGACGGCCCAGACCGATGAGTTCGGAGGCGTTGCCCAGTCGGCTGACGTTGAACGTCGACAGAAACGTCTGCAAACCTTCGCCGGCCGGACCCAGACGGGCCGAGTCAGGGACTCGCACCGCGTCCAGTTCCACGTCGGCGGTACGGATCAGTCGCAGCCCGATCGCCCTCGTGACGTGGGTGCGGATGCCGGGCAGCGCCATGTCGACCAGGAAGCAGGTCAGGCCCTCCTCCGCCACCGCATAGAACAGCGTGACGTCGCAGTCCGCGCCCAAGTTGATGTGGGTCTTGCTGCCGGACAGCACCCAGTCGCCGCCGTCGCGAACCGCGGTCGATTTCATCGCCTTAAATGACGAGCCTGCGTTCTTCTCGCTGATCGATTCGGAGAAGACGATCTCGCCGGTGGCGATGCCGCGCAGCCAGCGCTGTTGCTGTTCGTCGGTACCCCAGTCGAGCAGCCACCGCTGCCCCTGGGCGGCGATCTGACCCGAAATCAGGCCGTGTCGACCGACCTCCTCGGCGATCACCGCGTACTCGGCCACGCCGCCGCCGAGGCCTCCCCACTTGCTCGGCACGAGCGGCCCGAGATAGCCCAGGCGTCCCAGTTCCCGGTAGAGCTCGCGCGGGAACTTGTTGGCGCGGTTCGCGGTGTCGAGTGCGGTGCGGTGCTGCTCACCGAAGGCGGCAAGCTCGGCGGCAGTGGTCTTGATCCAGGCCTGTTTGGCCGGGTCGGCCTGCAGAATCGGGTACATCAAGACCCCTTCGCGATATCGAGTTCGATGGCGGCGCCGGACATCAGAACACCAGTCCGACCCGCTCGATCAGACCGACGTCGGAGAACCGTTCGATCCGTAGGGCCGAGATGTCGACGCTACTGATCGCGTCCTCGGTGATCTGCTCGGCGACCAGTCGGCCGAGCTCCGGTGACTGCATCAGGCCGTGGCCGGAGAAGCCGCACGCGTTAATCCACGACGGTGACAACGGATCGGGGCCGAGGATGCCGTGGCGGTCGGGGGTGTTCTCATACGTTCCGGCCCAGCAGCCCGAGCGATCCAACGGCATGTCGGCCAGCCACGGGAACCGGCGGACGCCCAGTTCGAGCAGCGACTCCAACCAGGGCCAGTCGACGTCGGTGTTGTAGCCGTCGATCTCGTCGGGTCGCGCACCGCCGAAGAGTAGGCGCGGACCCTCACTGCGCAGATAGACGCCCGAGCTGAAATCGACGGTCATCGGAAGGGGTGCGGCCACCGCCCCCGGCGCGGAGGAATAGACGTTGCGACGGGAGTGCACGACCGGCACATCGAGCCCGGCGAGCGCCGCGACCTGCCCGGCCCAGCCACCGGCAGCGTTGACGACGAACTGGGAGGTGATCGTGTGCTCGCCGGCCCGCACCGTCCAACCGCCCGCAGCGGTCGGCTCGATCGAGGTCACCGGCCGTCGGTACAACACTGTGGCGCCGTGCGCTCGAGCGAGGTCCACCCAGGCGCTGCTGACCAGATGGGGATCGACGACGCCGTCGGCTGAACCCCATGTCACGCCGCCCAACCCACTGGTAGCAAAGGGGGTGATCTGCTGCGCGGCGGCGAAGGACAACACCTCGACGGGTACCCCGTGCGAGCGTTGCAGCTCAACGGCCTGCAGCTGCGCCGCCCACAGTTGCTCGCTGACCAGCAGCAGGTAACCCGACGCCCGGTACCCGACGTCCACCCCATGCGTCTCGGGGAACTCCCGGAAGGACTGGATGCTGCGCCAGGACAACTCCACGTTCAGATCATCGGCCCATTGCCCACGGATCGACGCGAACGACCGGCCGGTGCTTCCCGCCGCAGGACCATTGAGCGCCTCGACGAGAACCACGCGGTGGCCCGCAGCAGCCAACTGGAACGCGCTGCTTGCACCGATGGCTCCAGCGCCGATGACCACGACGTCTGCGGTGGTGTCTTGGCTCACGCGCGCCTCCGGCTCGATGGGCGCCAGTCGGCGCCGACGCCAGTGACGCTACGAGCGGTTGCACCCGCTCGGCTTCGGCGCCGGCTCGGAACTCAACGTGCAAACCTTCGACACCAGTCGAAGCAGCTCGCTACCTGCTGGTCTCGCACCTACCCAACGCTGCGGTAGGCAGCCAGCTGGAGAGCCAGATGCAGGTCCTCACGCCCGGCGGCCAATCGCAGATCGACGCCCGTGAGCGCTTTGATGCGGTCAAGGCGGTAGTACAGCGTCGTGCGGTGGACGTGCAGCTGAGTAGACGAGCCGGTCACATCGCCACCGTTGTCCAGCACGCACCGCGCCGTGACCAGCAGTTCTGGCCGCTTCTGCGCCAGCAGGATGTCTGCGCCGGGATGCAGCTGGCCCGGCGCCAGCTCCGGTGGTGCTGCCACGATCAGATGCCATGATCCGAGCGCGTCCCAACTCGGCCGGCTGAGAGCTGCGCCGGCTCGAAGCGCACGTAATGTGACCGCGGCCCGCTGCGCAGCAACGGCCAGATCGAGCAGTGGCACGGGCACGCCGCTGGTGTGTTCCCCAGCGGCAGGTGGGTTGACGTGCACGCTGGCGCCGTCTGGAAGGGCCCAACCACCGGGCGTCAGCGGTGCGTTCACCGCCACCGTCGTATCAGCGCCCAGGTCCTCGAGCTCCATCAGTTCGCCGGCTGCGGCGGGGTTCGGCCCGGCGAGTAGCCGGGCGAGCAAGGTGGACCGCCGGCGCCCGTGCGCGAGCGGTCCGCGGTCGGTCCGAGCCAAGGTCATGGTTGCCACTTCGGCGCAGCGCAGCACCGGTGCGAGATCGTCCTCGCTGATCCTGCGTTCGGCGTCGAGCACCCACAGGTAGCCGAGAAGTTGAGCGTTGTCCCGCAGCGGCACGCACCACCGCTCGGACATGTCTTCCTCGGGCAGTGCGGGCGTGCGGACCGGGCCGAGAGCACGGGCCAGGCCGAGGCGGGCGACCAGCGCAGTCGCCAGCGGCGGAACCTCCCGCTGGAGGATCGATCGGGATCGCACGGCGTCGACCTCGCCCTGCGCGCTCCACCACAACGGCTTGTGCCGGACGTCTTCGACCAACACGGCGCAGCCCACTGTCGCGGCCAGCGCCTCGACCTCGCTCTGCACGTCTTTCACTTTGCGCCGCCCTGCTCGTCAACCCACATCACACCATGCGCGTTCGACAAACGTATGAAAGGTGGCGGCAAGTTTCCGCAGCCAGGCCGAAGCCGGGGTACACCTGCGGGATCTAGCGTCGGATCCACCAGCCGACTTCCCCGCACAACGCCGCCCGCAATAGATTCGAGGTCGCCGCGATGACCCCACCCGCCGCCCGCACGCCGCTGTTCCCCGTCGCTCCCACCACCCCGTACTCCTTCGCGCCGGGTTCGGCCGAGCGTGCCGCCACCGCAGCTGCGCTGGCCGAGGTCCGCGGCACCGACTGGGAGGTCGCCAACGTCATCGGCGGTAAGACGGTCCGCACCGATCGGCGAGTGCCGATCGTCACCCCGCACGCGCACAAGGTACAACTCGGCACCGCGCACTGGGCCGGTGCGACCGAGACGCAACAGGCCATCGACGCTGCCTTGGCCGCCGGTAAGTGGTGGAGCAGCCTGCCCTGGGAAGAACGGGTGGCGCCGTTCCTGCGCGCCGCCGACATGCTGGAACTCGGCCCGTGGCGCGCCAAGCTCAACGCCGCCACCATGCTCGAACTGTCCAAGACGACCTACCAGGCCGACATCGACGCCGCCTGCGAGACGCTCGACTTCATCCGGGTCAACGTCAAGAACATGCTCGACATGTATGCCGTGCAGCCCAGCTCGCGGGCCGGGGAGTGGAACTCCGCCGAGTATCGCCCGCTGGAAGGCTTCGTCTTCGCCGTAACCCCGTTCAACTTCACCTGCATGAACAACCTCGCGTTCGGTCCGGCAGTCCTCGGAAACACCGTCGTCTGGAAGCCCGCAGAGAGCGCCTCGCTCGTCGCGCACCTTTCACTGCAGCTGCTGCGTGAGGCCGGCCTTCCCGACGGCGTGATCAACATCGTCTACGGCGACGGCGCCGAGATCGGCGACGTGGCGCTCAACCACCGCGACCTTGCCGCGGTCCACTTCACCGGCTCCACCGCAACGTTCCAACACATCTGGCGAACCGTCGGCGCCAACGTCGCCAACTACAAGAACTACCCGCGCGTCGTAGGCGAGACCGGCGGAAAGGACTTCATCCTCGCCCACTCCTCCGCCGACGTCGACGCGTTGGCTGTCGCCAGTGTCCGCGGTGCCTACGAATATCAAGGCCAGAAATGTTCGGCGGCCTCACGGCTCTACGCGCCCCGCAGCCTATGGCCGGCCCTGCGTGAGCGCCTTATCGAGCTCACCGAGACCGTTGTCGTGGGCGACCCCACCGAGACCGAGACCTACGTCGGTGCCGTCATCAACGCCAAGCAGCATGCGAAGCACGCCGAGGCCCTGGCCCGGGCGCGCGCCGATGGCCTCGTGGTCGTCGGCGGCAACACCGATGACTCGGTCGGCTGGTTCGTCGACCCGACCGTGCTGGAGGTCACGGACCCGCACTCGCCGTTCATCACCCAGGAATTGTTCGCCCCCGTGCTGTCGACCTACGTCTACGAGGACGCCGACTGGGAGCAGACACTTGGTCTGGTCGACGAGTCGACGCCGTACGGGCTCACCGGCGCCGTGTTCGCCGACGATGCGGCGGCGGTGGCCCAGGCCAACGACGCGCTGCGTTACACAGCCGGAAACTTTTACGTCAACGACAAGCCCACCGGCTCGGTCGTGGGTGCGCAACCCTTCGGGGGCGCCCGCGCATCGGGCACGAACGACAAAGCCGGAACCGTCTGGAACCTGATCCGGTTCGCTAGTCCGCGGTCGACCAAGCGCAACCACCTGCCCGCCACCGACTACCGCTACCCGCACCTGGACAGCTGAGGTAACCGCAACACCAGATCCGCTCGTCGCGATCGGTCCGCGCGCACGTCCGTGCTCGGTGATAGCTTCCGAAAATGAGTCAGCGCTTAGGACTTCTGGTGACGGGGCTGTGCGCCTTGATGATCGCATTGGCGGGTTGTGGCTCGTCCGGGCCGACCGGATCCCCACGGTCGGTCACACCGACCGCCGCCACCAGGACTACCGCCACCACGGCGGCAACTGCTACGGAGTCGGTATCGCACCCGGCAACCGGGGCATCGACGCCGTCTTCCCCCGGCATTGCCG
>JBDTFN010000254.1:0-5016 GCA_039937915.1 Jatrophihabitans sp.
ATCTCGCCGACGACTTCCTCGACGATGTCCTCGAGCGCAACCACGCCGATGCTCTGACCGTCGGCGATCACGTTGCCCATGTGGCTGCGTGCGCGACGCAGGGCGGTGAGCACATCGGGAAGCAGGGTCGCGGCGTCGATGTGCGGCATCGCGTGCAGGTGGCGCCGGGCCAGCGGCTCGGACGGCTCGTGATCACCGATCAGCGCGTCCTTGACGTGGACGAAGCCGACCAGCAGGTCGCCGTCGCGTACAGGGAACCGGGAGAAGCCGGTCTCGACCGCGTACTCCTGAAGATCGGCGACGGTGGTCGAGGACGTGACGGTGACGAGTTCGGAGGTCGGGACGACGATGTCGCCTGCGGTGCGGTCACCGAAGGACAACGCGCTGGTGAGCCGCTGGTGCTGCCCGGCGTCGAGGTAGCCCTCGCTGCGTGACTCGGCCAGGATGTCCGCGAGTTCCTCGGGGGTATAGGCGCTCTTGAGCTCGTCCTGGGGCTCGACGCCGATGAGTCGAAGCGTCCCGTTGGCCAGCGCGTTCAGGCTGCGGATGAGCACGCCGGTGACGCGGACGAAGGTGTCCAGGGCCGGCACCAGGATCAGCGCAGCGCGCTCAGAGGTGGCCAGCGCGATGTTCTTGGGCACCATCTCGCCGATCACCATGTGCAGCAGGACGACGAGGGCGAGGGCCACCGCGAACGCCACTGGGTGCGCGAACTGGCTGGGCAGACCGACGAGGTCGAACAGGTCCTCGAACAGGACGGCCACCGCTGGTTCAGCTACCGCGCCCAGACCCAGTGAGCACAGCGTGATGCCCAATTGCGCGCCCGCGAGCAGCAGGGACAGGCGGCGCAGGGCGACGAGGACCCGCGCCGCGCGTTTGCTGCCTGCTTCGGCCAGCGGCTCCACCTGGGCCCGGCGGACGCTGACCGACGCGAATTCGGCGGCCACGAAGAACCCGTTGCCGAGCAGCAGCAGCACGGCTGCGCCGAGCGCCAGGACGGTCATGAGCGAACACCGTGAGCGAATGACCAATGGGCGCGGCGGAGGGCGGTCATGACGGTTCCTCGCCGTCGTCGGGCCTGTCGGAGACGCGGAGGGTCACCGTCTCGATACGTCGTTGGTCGACGGTCGCCGCAGTGAGTGTCCAGCCCTCGACCTCGACGGAGTCACCGGGTTGTGCGAGGCGTCCGAGCCGTGCGAGCAGCAGCCCGGCGAGGGTGTCGTACGGACCGTCCGGTGCGGCGAAGCCGGGCACGATGTCCTGCGCCTCGTCGATGCGCAACCGGGCCGAGAGCTCGACCGCGCCCGGCAGGGTCCGTCGATGCACCTCGCTCGGGTCGTGCTCGTCCTCGACGTTTCCGACCAGTTCCTCCACGACGTCCTCGAGCGTGACGATGCCTGCGGTACCGCCGTACTCATCGACGACGACTGCCATCTGGAGCCCGGGGCGCCGGAGCTGGACCAGCAACGGGCCGAGGCGGAGCAGTTCCGGCACCTGCGGGATCGGCGCGAGCAGGGTTCGCACCGTCGTGGTGCCGCGTTCGTCCGGCGGGACCAGGAAGGCCTTCTTGACGTGGACGACGCCGATGATGTCGTCGATGTCGGGCAGTCCGTCGACCAGCCGGGCCACCGGGAACCGGGACCGGCCGGACTCCTTTGCCGTCGCCAGAAGGTCGGTGACCGTCGCGTTCTGGTCGAGCTCGACGACCCGGTTGCGCGGGGTCATCACCTCACCGGCCACCCGCTCGCCGAAGGACAACGAACGCGCCAGCAGTTGCGCGGTCGTGCCGGGCAGCGTGCCCTCCTCGGCCGAGGTCCGGACGAGGCTGCCGAGCTCGGTTGCCGACCGGGCTGAGCGCAACTCCTCCTGTGGCTCCATCCCCAACCCGCGCACGATGACGTTGGCCATTCCGTTGGACGCCGCGATCAGTGGCCGCAGCGCGACGGTGAACGACCGCATCGGCCCGGCGACCCGGCGCGACACCGCCGTGGGACGTGCGATCGCCCAGTTCTTCGGGATGAGTTCGCCGAGCACCATCTGCAGGACGGTGGCCACGACCAGGGCGATGATCACCCCGATGGTCGCCGACGCTGCGGCGGGCAGGCCGAGACCACGCAGCGCCGGACGGAGCAGTGTGGAGATCGACGGCTCGGCCAGGAAACCCACCACGAGGGTGGTGATGGTGATGCCCAGCTGAGCTCCGGAGAGCTGGAAGGACAGGGTGCGGACGGCCTCGAGAGCGCGCGCCGCGCCGCGGTCGCCGCGTCGCACCGCGTTCTCGAGTTCGGCCCGGTCGGCGGCGACGAGGCTGAATTCGGCCGCGACGAACAGCGCTGTGCCGAGGGTCAGGACGACGACGGCGACGAGGCCGGCGATGGCGAGGACCACGTCAGCCCGTTCGGTGTGGCGCCGGGACGTTCATCGTCGCGGCGAGTGCGGCGGCGCGCGGGTCGGTGAAGACCTGTTCGAGCAGTATCGGCACGCCGTCCGGCCCGCTCAGCGGAAGCCGCCAGTTGGGGTGTTGGCGTTGCGTGGTTCCAGGTTGGTTCTGGGTGCGCCGGTCACCGACGGCGTCGGTGAGGGCTGCGCAGCGGAGCAGGGACGGCGCACCGGAGAGCAACCGGTGCAGGGCTTCCACGACGCGTTCGGGGTCGTTGTCGTCCGGTTCGAGCAGGCCCTGCGTCCGCAGCACCCTGAGCCAGTCGGCCTGCTCGGCGCGGGAGAAAGCCAGTTCTTCCTCGACACTGCGCGTCAGCAGACCCAGTTCGTCGCGGAGTCGGACGTGATCGCCGGCGAGATAGCCGGTGGTCGGCGGCAGGTCGTGGGTGGTCACTGAGGCCAGGCACAACTCGCGCCACCGCGACGGTGGTAACGGCGCACGCTCGGCGCCACTGCCTTCGTACTCGAACCAGAGAATGGAGGTACCGAAGATGCCGCGCTCGCGCAGGTACCCGCGGACCCAAGGCTCCACGTTGCCGAGGTCCTCGCCGATCAACACCGCGTCGGCCCGGGCTGCCTCGATCATCAGGATCGCGATCAGCGCGTCGTGGTCGTAGTGCACGTAGGTCCCGGCCGTGGCGGGGGCGCCGCGCGGGATCCACCATAGCCGGAACAGCCCGATCACGTGGTCGACCCGCAGCCCCCCGCAGTGGCGAAGCGCGTGGGCGAACAGTTCCCGGAACGGTGCGTAGGCCAGCGCAGCCATCCGGTCCGGCCGCCACGGCGGCTGGTTCCAGTCCTGTCCGGTCTGCGAGTACGCGTCCGGGGGAGCTCCGACAGTGACGCTGCCGGCCAGTTCGCCCTGCCACGCCCACGCATCTGCCCCGGTCGGACTGACGCCGACGGCGACGTCGTGGATGATGCCGACCCCCATTCCTGCCGCAGTCGCGGCGTCCTGGGATGCGGTGAGCTGCTCTTCGAGCTGCCACTGCAGCCAGCAGTAGAAGTCGACCCGGTCGACGTGCTCGCTCGCGAACGACCGAACGGCCGACGATCCCGGGGTCCGCAGCGGCTCGGGCCACGCGGGCCACTGTGATCCGTGCACCTCGCTCAGCGCGCACCACGAGGCGAAGTCGCGCAAGGTGGTGCCCTCCCGGTCCAGGTAGCCGCGGTACGCGTGGTCGCGCTCCGCCGCCCGGCCGACGCGGTACACGGCCTCGAGAGCCTGTCGTTTCGCGGCCCAGGACGCATCCCGGTCGAGCAGGTTCTCGGCGGACGTCGACGTTCGCACCGCGTCGCCGAGCGCATCCACCTGGGCACGGTCCGCGGACGGGAGGGTTGCGTACTCCGCGATCTGTTCGACCCGCAGGTACAGCGGGTTGGCGTAGCGGCGAGTGGTCGGCAGGTACGGCGAGGGTTCCATCGGAGCAACCACCTCGGCCGCGTGCAGCGGGTTGACGAGGACGAAGTCCGCCGAGTGTTCCTTCGCGGCCCAGCTCGCGAGGGCGCCGAGATCGCCGAGGTCGCCGACCCCCCACGACGCGGCCGACCGGACGCTGTACAGCTGGGCAGCCAACCCCCAGGCCGGGCCGCGGGCCAGTCGGGTCGGTAGCGGGACGGCGGTCGGCGCGACGATCAACAGACACTCGGTACCGGTTGTCGTGACGAGTCGGTGATAACCCGGCGGTAGTTCGGGCGGGCGGTCGGCCCGGGTCAGGTCGACCCGGGTGCCGTCCTCGAGCAGTACGCAGTCGGCGCGCGGGAGCGCAGCATGCGTTTCTCCCGCGCGCAGCACGAGATAGGTCGGCGGAGCCGCCGCGACCATCTGCTTCTGCACCTGCGCGAGAGCGACCTCGCAGGACCGTGGCGTCCCGGCGTCGACGTCCAAAGCGGCCAGGACCGCCCGCAGGGTCGAGTCGGGGACGTGCACGTGCTCGCCCTGCCAGTCGTGGTATTCGGTGTCGACGCCGTAGGCCGACGCGAGGGCGTGCAGCGAAGAGCGCGCGTCCGTCACCGGGACAGTATGAAGGCCCGACCTCGGTGCGCTGTGGGCACCGCGTGCGGGCAGACTGATCTCACTATCGCCGTGGACGACCGGGTCCTGCGCTTCGACACCGCGATCCGGTTCGACGACGGTGATCTCTGCTTGCCGGATCTCGGCAGGATAATCACGGAAAAGTGGTAGCCGATTTACCCTGTTTGCCACGAACCGGTGAACAAGACTCGAGGGACGGGCGGTCGCCAAGGCCGCCGTGACCCTCGAGGAGCCCGATGAACGTCCCGGTCTGGGCCTGGATCGCTTTCGGCGCCGTGATCGTGATCATGCTGGCGATCGACCTGCTGGCACACCGGAGCGCCCACGTCATCGGTTTCAATGAAGCGGCGTGGTGGAGCGCACTGTGGGTCGGCCTCTCCCTTGTCTTCGCCCTCGTCGTCACTCTCGGTCTGGGCACCACCGCCGGAGTCGAGTTCACGACGGCCTGGTTGCTGGAGAAGAGCCTGTCCGTCGACAACCTGTTCGTCTTCGCCCTCATCTTCGGGTACTTCAAGGTGCCGCGGGAGTACCAGCACCGGGTC
>JBDTFN010000255.1:0-11115 GCA_039937915.1 Jatrophihabitans sp.
CCCGATCAACGCGATGAGTACGACGCCGATGTGGTCATCGACCGCGGGGTGGCCCTCGGTCGACTGTTCCGCAACGGCTTGCCGGACATCCCGCAGCCGGTGATCGTCGTCTACCGGCGTCCGATCGAGTCACGATCGACCGAGGTGGACGATCGGGCGGACCTGGTGTTCATGGTCGTCGTCGACCTGACGGCGGAGTTCCTCGGCCGCGACGTCGATGAGATCGATCCGCCGCACTGAGCGGCGATCAGTGCGTGGAGCTGGTCAGACGGCGCGGCGCTTGAGCCGACGACGCTCACGCTCGGACAGTCCGCCCCAGATGCCGAATCGTTCGTCGTTCTGCAGCGCGTACTCCAGGCACTCGCTACGAACCTCGCAGCCAGTGCAGATCTTCTTCGCCTCGCGGGTCGAGCCGCCCTTCTCAGGGAAGAACGCCTCCGGGTCGGTCTGAGCGCACAGCGAGCGTTCCTGCCAGCCGGCTTCCTCGGGCAGGCCGAAAATATCGGCGAGCAGACCATCGTCGACGGTGCTGTCCAGTTCCGTCATGGCGGCCTCCGGGAACGTTGCTGGGGTGAAACGGAATGACACGTAGCAAATTACACGCGTGTCGTTCCCCTGTGTCAACCCGGGAGCCTGCTACTTCTTCCGCGACACGCCGGTCAATTTATCCGGTGACGGCGACGATCGCGGCCGCGCAGCCGCTTGGAGGGCCGCCAGCACCGCCGCCACGACGGGTCGTGAGGCCGACGACGCTCGAGCCACGGCCAACAGACGTCGGGTCGGCACCGGGTCGCACAGCGCGCCGATGGACACCGCAGCGGCGCCGTCGGCGACCGATCGACGCGGGAGCACCGCGATCCCGTGACCGTCGGCCACTGCGCGCACCAACAGCAGCATGTCGTCGGTCTCCCACCGCACCCGCGGGTCGAAACCGGCCGTGCGACAGGCGGCCCGCACCGCTCGTCCGCACGCGGCGTTCTCCGGCGGCATGACCCAGTCCGCGTCGGCGAGATCGGCGAGTGCAGTCGTGCGGGGCATCGGCCCGGCGGGCCCGACCACGACCAACGGCTCGATAGCGAGTTCGTCGACGACGGCGTTCTCGGGCAGAGCCAACGGAACCAGCGCGTACTCATCCACCACCGCGAGGTCGACGTCGCCGGTCAGCAACAGCCCGATCGCCCGATCTGGCTCCGCAGCCACGACGCTGACGCTGATTCTGGGGGCGGTCTCACGCAGCGCGCAGACACCGCTCGACACGACCGTGGCGGCCGCGCTGGGTACCGCCGCCACGCGCACCTCCCCGGCGACCGACCCCGACAACCGATCGAGGTCGGCGCTCGCCGCGGTGAGCAGGTCGAGGACCTGGGTGGCACGTTCTGCCAGCAATTGGCCGGCGCCGGTCAGGACGACGCCGCGTGAGGACCGCTCCAGCAGCGATGTCGAGGTCTCCTTCTCCAGCACCGCCAACTGCTGCGATACCGCAGATGGCGTGATCCCGACGGCGCGGGCGGCACCGGCGATCGAGCCGCGCAGCCCGACCTCACGCAGGAGTCGCAACCGTCCGACATCGAGCTCGGTAGCCATAAGCAGAGCTTACGACATATGCTCTGATGACATCAGTTCTACCGAGGAGCCGTCGCCATGTCCCTGCCCACCCACGCTGACCTGCTCGCCGAGACCACCGCGATCCTCGAACGGCTCGGCGTAAGCGAGCTGTCGGCCGACGGAGAGCTGGCCGCCCGCTCCCCCATTACCGGTGGGGAGTTGGGTCGCCTCGCCGTACACTCGCCGGCCCAGGTCGACGAGACCATCGGTGCGGCGCACGAGGCGTTCCGGCAATGGCGCTCCGTCCCCGGCCCGGTCCGCGGCAATCTCGTGCGCGAGCTCGGCGAACTGCTGCGCGAGCACAAGGCCGATCTCGGCGCACTCGTGTCGATCGAGGCCGGCAAGATTCGCTCGGAGGGCCTCGGCGAGGTCCAGGAAATGATCGACATCTGCGATCTGGCCGTCGGGCTGTCACGGCAACTGTTCGGCCTGACGATTGCCAGCGAACGGCCGGGCCACCGGATGATGGAGCAGTGGCACCCGCTCGGGGTCGTCGGCGTGATCAGCGCCTTCAACTTCCCCGTCGCGGTGTGGTCCTGGAACGCCGCGCTGGCGTTCGTCTGCGGGGACGCGGTCGTCTGGAAGCCGTCGGAGAAGACGGTCCTGACCGCCCTGGCCTGCCAGGCCCTCATCACCGAGGCGGCCCGCCGCGTGGGCGCACCCGCCGCGCTGTCGAGCGTGCTGCTCGGCGATTCTGCCGTCGGGGAGGCACTGGTCGACGACTCCCGTGTCGCGCTCGTCAGCGCCACCGGATCCACCCGGATGGGTCGCGCGGTGGCCCCCCGGGTCGCCGCCCGCTTCGGCAAACTCCTGCTCGAACTGGGGGGGAACAACGCCGCGATCGTCGCGCCGTCGGCCGACCTCGACCTCACCGTTCGCGGGATCGTCTTCTCCGCCGCGGGCACCGCTGGGCAGCGCTGCACCAGCCTGCGTCGCGTCATCGCGCACTCCTCGGTGGTCGAGGAACTGTGCACCAGGCTGACCGCGGCCTACGAAACCCTGCCGATCGGCTCGCCGCTCGCCGACGGCACGCTGGTCGGTCCCCTCGTCGACGAGGCCGCGTATCAGGGATACGCCGACGCGCTGACCAAGGCGATCGCCAACGGCGGCACGGTGCTCGTGGGCAACGAGCGCGTTCTGGAGGACGAGGCGCCCGGTGCGTACTACGCCCGTCCGACGATCGTCCGGATGCCCACCCAGACCGAGATCGTCGCCACCGAGACCTTTGCGCCGATCATGTACGTCATGTCCTACGACGATTTCGACGACGCGATCGCGGTGCACAACGACGTCCCGCAGGGGCTGTCCTCGTCGATCTTCACCATGAACCTGCGCGAAGCCGAGCGCTTCGTCGCCGCGGGCGGTTCGGACTGCGGGATCGCCAACGTCAACATCGGCCCCTCCGGCGCCGAGATCGGTGGAGCCTTCGGCGGGGAGAAGGAGACCGGCGGCGGGCGCGAGTCCGGCTCGGACGCCTGGCGCTCGTACATGCGTCGCGCCACCAACACCATCAACTACTCCACCGAATTGCCGCTCGCGCAGGGCGTCGAGTTCGGCTGAGCCTGCCTCCGGCGAATCAGCCGCCGATCTTGCGGAAGTCCCAGCTGACGATCTTGCTCGGCGTGACCTTCAACCAGCCGTGTCGACCATCGTGGAACATGTCTGGTCCGCCCATGTACTTACGTGCGAACTGAGAGACGACCTCGGCGAATGCCTCGTCGTCCTCACCGTTCTGCGGGACGGTGCCGACGACCTCGACGGTGCCGGTGATCTCGACTCCGTGCAGTTCCATGAACTCCACCCCGGCGTCGACAGTGATGCCGATGCGAGGGTCCGTCATCAGATCCGTCCAGCGCTGGCTCTTCACGATCGAGTAGAGCCACATCGCGTGCCCGTCCCAGGCGAACCACAGCGGGGTGGCGTGCGGGCCGTCGCTGCCGATCGTGGCCACTCGGCAGGTGCGCTCGGCCACCAGGAACTCATCGCGTTCCGAGTCGCTCATCGCGATCCTGCGGCCGCGTCGTTGTGGGCGGAGGTTGTCGGCCATTCGGCTCCCATGATCGTCGTGATGCGCCGGTCGCGACGCTACCGGGCCGCAGGCTGCACCGGCATTCCACGGGGGCGGTGGAACCGACACGGCGAAGGCCCCGAGCAGAGCTCGGGGCCTTCGTTGTCGTACTAGTCGACTGACCTGCTGATCGACTGACGTGCTAGTCGAATGTCAGTGCTTGAATGCGTCCTTCACGTTCTCGCCGGCGTTCTTGAGGTCCGACTTGGCCTGGTCCTTCTTGCCCTCGTTCTCGGTGGACTTGTCACCGGTAACGCTGCCCAGGGCTTCCTTGCCCTTGCCCGTTACGTCCTCGACGGCGTTCTTGATCTTGTCCGTGGCGCTCATGTGAACTCCTTCGCTCGGTTTGATTGCTCACGAGAGGCCTACCCGGTTACCAGAATCGGTAACAGTTGATGACGCCGATCACGCCAAACGAGTGAGCTGCACGCTCACGCTGAGGCTGTTCGTCTGGTGCGGGCCGGCGACGATGCCCTTGATCGGGGGCACGTCGTTGTAGTCACGGCCGGTCCCGACCATGATGTGCCGTTCGGCGACGACGGAGTTGTTCGTGGGGTCGTGCGCGGTCCATTCACCGGACCACCACTCGACCCAGGCGTGGCTTTCGCCCTCGGTCGTCTCGCCGATGACCGGATCGGTCGCTGGATGCAGGTACCCGGACACGTAGCGGGCCGGCATCCCGACGTGGCGCAGAGCGCCGACCACGAGGTGCGCGTAGTCCTGGCACACCCCGCTGCGAGCCTGCCAGGCCTGCGCCGCGGTCGTGTGTACCTCGGTGGCCCCGACGACGTAGGTGAGTGCCTCGTGGACGGCGTCGCTGATCAGTCGCGCCGCGATGGCCGGTGGATTGTCGGCCGCGATCGACGCGGCCAGATCGCTCAGGTCGGGCGACGGTCGGGTCGACACCGTCTGCGTCAGGTACTCGACGAACTCGTCGCGCACTGCGGGCTCGCGCAGATCCGCCCAGGTCAGGGGCGTCGGCAGGGGGCGGCGGGACGGGTCGATCTCGACCAGGCTCGTCGCGCGGACCTCGAGGCTGCGGTGCGCCCCGTTCGCCTCGAACACCCGCACCTCGTTGCCCCAGTAGTCGGTGAAGCGGTAGTGCCAGGTCGACGGATCCACCTGCAGGTTCGACTCGAGACAGGTCTGCCACAGGGTCTGCATCGGCGTCAGCCGGGCCTCGTTGAACGAGGCCGCCACGCTGCGGTCGTACTCGTAGGACGAGGTGTGGGCGATGCGGTAACGCGCGGTCACGATGCCATCCAGGAAGTCACGACGCTGCGTGGGAAGTAGCGCTGCGCCACGGCGTCGCTGGCCACCGAGCATGCACTCTGGACCCGTTCCATCACCTGGTAGACGTCCTCGAGCAGTTCCCCCGGTGGGGCGAACTCCAGCTCCGAACGGATCATGCCGAGCACCCGCTGAGCCTGCCCGGCCTTGCCCCGCTCGTCGGTCCCGTGCCACGCGTTCAGCTTGTCCAGTGATTTCTCCGCGACCTGCAGTGCGCTCATCAGCGTGCGTGGGAAGAGCGGGTCCAGCAGCAGGAACTCCGCCGATCGTCGCTCGTCGACCGCACCCCGTGCGCTTCGCAAGAACGCCTGGTACGCCCCGCAACTCTGCAGCAGCGTGACCCAGGACGGTCCCGCGTCCCCGGCCAGGGCCCGCGCAGCGGCGAGCCGCGCGATCATGTCCGCGCGTTCGATGCTGCGACCTAGCAGCATGAACTGGAATGCCTCGTCCCGCGACAGCGTGCTGTCGGCGACGCCGTTGAAGGCAGCTGAGCGTTCCCGCACCCAGGTCAGGAACGGGTGCGGGTAGGTCCGTCTACCCGGCCGGTTGGCTTCGTGCCAGGTGACGTTGATCGTCTCCCAGAGCTCGGAGGACACCACCTCGCGGCTGCGCCGGCCGTTCTCCCGCGCGGCTCCGATCGCCCCGAGCACCGACGCGGGCGTCGATGCGTCCCAGACGAGGGCCTCGAGCACCTCGCCCCGGCGCACCGTGTCGGTCGGCTCATGACCCATGGCCGAGAGCAGGGACGCGCAGACGACGTCCTCAGGCGCCCAGGGATCGTCGAGCAGCAGGCTCAGGTGGACGTCCACGATGCGCGACGTGTCCTCGGCCCGCTCCACGTAGCGCCCGATCCAGTACAACGATTCCGCGATCCGGCTCAGCACGGTGACTCCGATCCGTCCGGGGAGGCCGATTGTTGCTGTTGCATCTGTTGCTGCCGGATCTCCATGTCGATCGCGGACTCGACGGCCGGTAACGGGCCGTGCGTCGGCGCGGACTTGACCACCGTTCGAGCAGCGGGCGTGTGCCGCTCCCCGGCGAGCACCCAGGTGTCCTTGGACCCACCGCCCTGACTGGAGTTCACCACGAGTGATCCCTCCGGTAGCGCGACCCGGGTGAGCCCGCCCGGCAGCACCCACACGTCGTCGCCATCGTTGACCGCGAAGGGACGCAGGTCGACGTGTCGGGGCACGATCGAGTTGCCGATGAGCGTGGGGACGGTCGACAGCTGCACCACCGGTTGGGCGATCCAGCCCCGCGGGTCGGCGATGAGGCGCTTGCGCAGTTCGTCGAGCTCGGCCGCCGTGGCCTGCGGACCGATCACCAGACCCTTGCCCCCTGCTCCGTCGACCGGCTTGACGACCAGTTCGTCCAACCGGTCAAGCACCTCTTCCAGAGCGCCCGGATCCTCGAGCCGCCAGGTGTCGACGTTCTTCAGTACCGGCTCCTCGCTCAGGTAGTACCGGATCAGGTCGGGGAAGTAGGTGTAGATCAGCTTGTCGTCGGCCACCCCGTTGCCCACCGCGTTGGCGATGCTGACGTTGCCGGCCCGGGCGGCCGTGAGCAGGCCCGGGCAGCCGAGCATCGAATCCGAACGGAACTGGACCGGGTCCAGGAAGTCGTCGTCGACGCGGCGGTAGATCACGTCCACCCGGCGTTCGCCCGAGGTGTCGCGCATTCGCACCACCCCACCCGAGCAGACGAGGTCACGCCCCTCGACCAGTTCCACGCCCATGGCCCGGGCCAGCCAGGCGTGTTCGAAGTACGCACTGTTGTAGACGCCAGGCGTCAGCACGACCACGCACGGCTCGGACACACCGGCCGGTGCGGCAGCACGCAGCGCAGCCAGCAGTCGCTGCGGATAGTGCGAGACCGGACGCAGCCGAACCCGGCCGAGTACCTCGGCCCATTGCTGGCGCATCGCGGCGCGGTTGGCCAGGACGTAGGAGACCCCCGAGGGCACCCGGACGTTGTCCTCCAGCACGCGGAAGTCGCCCTGCTCGTCGCGGATGAGGTCGATCCCACCGACGTGCACCCGGACGCCGTTGGCGGGTTCGATGCCGTACGCGGCCCGGTGGAAATGGCTCGAGGAGGTGATGACACTCTTCGGCACCACACCGTCGGCCACCACGCGGCAGTTCCCATAGACGTCGGCGAGGAACGCCTCGAGGGCGCGGACCCGCTGCCGGACGCCCTTCTCGATCGTCGACCAGCTCTCGTCGTCGATGACGCGGGGCACGATGTCCAGGGGGAACGGCAGTTCCTCGCCCCCGACGTCGAAGGTCACGCCCTGGTCGAGGTAGGCGCGGGCCAGTGCGTCCACACCGGCCCGGAGTTCGGAGCTGCCACTGCGCTGCAGCGACTCGTACAGCAGTCGATAGGGCGCACGGGCTGATCCGTCGGGGGAGATCATCTCGTCCCAGGCTTCGCCCAGTGAGTAGTCCTCGAACAGGTCGGCCATCGTCGGCATCGTGTGGAGCTCCTGTGTCATCGACGTCGTACAGAGGTCGTGCTCCTCACGCGCCGATCCGGTCGGCGGCAAGTTCGATCCGGTCATCGGGCTGTACTGCAGCGACACGGAAGTATGCCCGGCCGAGCGATCCGTAGAACTCACCCGGCGAGACGACGATCCCTGCTCGTCGGGCGAGGTCCCGTGCGGCGGACCACGCGTCCTGCTCCGGCGCCTGCACCCAGAGGTAGAACGCACCGTCGGGTAGGTGGGCCGGATATCCGGCCTTCTCCAGCACCTCGACGAGACGCTTCAATCGGCGCAGATAGCGGGCGCGTTGGGCCTCGACGTGCTCGTCGTCGTTGAGCGCGGTCACGGCTGCGTGCTGGACCGGACCGGGAGGCATCAGCCCGGCGTGCTTGCGAACCTCGCGCAAGTAGTACACCAGTTGCGCATCACCGGCGTAGAAACCGATGCGGGCCCCGGCGAAGTTGTTGCGCTTGGACAGCGAATGCAGCGCGAGCACGCCGTGCGTGCCGCCCCGCAGCACGGTGGTGGGCGGGCGCGCCCAGGTGAACTCCGCGTAGCACTCGTCGGAGATCACCGGGATGCCTCGAATCCGCCCCCACTCTGCGGCCGCGGGCAGATCGATGAGGGCTCCGGTCGGATTGGCCGGCGAGTTGACCCACAGGCACAGCGCGCGGTGGGCGTCGTCGTCACTGATGTCGTCGAGCGTCAGGTAGGGCACCGCGCGGCAGCCCGCGAGCGTCGCGCCCATCTCGTAGGTGGGGTAACTGATCGCCGGGTAGAGAACGGTGTCGTGAAACGGATCTCGCAGCTTGAGGTACTGCGGCAGCGAGGCGACGAACTCTTTCGACCCCACGCATGCGGCGAGTTCGGTGGCCGGGTCCACGCGGGCCCCGAGTCGACGCTCGATCCAGTACGCGGCGGCCTCCCGCAGCGCCTCGGTGCCGATCGAGGGTGGGTATCCGCGGGCGGTGTCGCCGGCGCCGAGTGCGGCGATGACCGCGTCGGGGGCGGGGTCGCACGGGGTTCCGATCGAGAGGTCGACCGCACCACCGGCGTGCAGCCCTGCGATGGCCACGATCTCGTCCAGCCGGTCGTACGGGTACGGCGGCGGGATGAAGCCCGATGGGTCGCTCACCCGTCCAACAGTTCCAGCCGAGTCAACCCACGTCGTCGGCGGGCAGGTGATCGGCAAGCAGTTGCGCCAGATGACGGCTCTGCACGCGCGCGAGTTGCTCGAGCTGCGTGCGGCAGGAGAACCCGTCGGCGAGGATCACCGCGTCATGGGGGGCGGCACGCACAGCAGGCAGCAGTGCGGTCTCGGCCACGGCCTGCGACACCTCGTAGTGCCCCTTCTCGACCCCGAAGTTGCCGGCCAGCCCGCAACAACCACCGACGGCCTCGACCTGCGCGCCGGCTCCGGTGAGTAACTCCGAATCGGCCTGCCATCCCATCACCGCGTGCTGGTGGCAGTGTGGCTGGGCGACGGCGTGGACGCCGTCGAGACGCGGAGGTTGGTAGTCCTGGGTCTCGGCGAGCAGCTCGGCCAGGGTTCGGGTCATCGCCGCCACCTGGGCCGAGCGTGGGTCGTCGGGCAGCAGTTCGCCCAGGTCGTGCCGCAGCACCGCGGTGCAGGACGGCTCGAGGCCGACGATCGGCGTCCCGAAGCGGGCGGCCTGATCGAGCGCATCGAGGCTGCGACGGAGCTGGCGCGCAGCGCCGTCCAACTGCCCGGTGGAGATCCAGGTCAGCCCGCAGCACACCGGCTTGTCGGTGATCCGCACCGAGTAACCGGCCGACTCGAGCACGCGCACCGCGGCCTTGCCGACATCGGGGGTGAAGTGGTCGGTGAAGGTGTCCACCCACAGCAGCACCGGCGAACCCGTCCGGCCCGGCCAGGTCGAGAACCACTCCCGGAAGGTCTCGGTGGCGAAGCTGGGCAGCGGGCGTCGGGGGTCGATCCCGCCGGCCCGCTTCATCCCGGCCGCGAGGGTCCGGTTGCCGAGCACAGCGTTGACCAAGCGCGGCATCCGGGACGCGAGCCGGGCCCACCGCGGAAGCATGCCGAGGGCGTAGTGCGACGGCGGGCGGAGCCGGCGACGGTACTTCTGGTGCAGCACTTCGGCCTTGTACGTGGACATGTCGACCCCGGCCGGGCAGTCCACCGAGCAGCCCTTGCAGGACAGGCAGAGGTCGAGGGCCTCGTCGAGTTCGGTCGACCGGTAGCCCTTCACCAGGGAGCCGTTCGCCAATTCCTGCAGAACCCGAGCGCGGCCCCGCGTGGAGTCCTTCTCGTCCTTCGTCGCCAGATAGGACGGGCACATCACCCCGCCGGTGGCCGTCGTGTCGGCCCGACACTTGCCCACCCCGACGCAGCGATGCACGGCCGTCGAGAGATCGCCGCCGTCCTTGGAGTAGGCGAAGGCAAGATTTTTGCGCAGCGGTCTGGCTGCGGGCACGCGCAGATCGGCATCCACGGGAGCCGGGTCGACGATGACGCCGGGGTTGAGCAGGTTTCGCGGGTCGAACAGCGACTTGACCGCACCGAACGCCGCGATGGCCTGCGCCGAGTACATGTAGGGCAGCAGTTCTCCGCGTGCCCGGCCGTCGCCGTGCTCGCCGGACATCGACCCGCCGTGCGAGCCGACGAGCTTCGCCGCCTCGACGACGAACTCGCGATACGTCGCCGGGGTCGTGGTGAAGGGGAAATCGATGCGGACGTGGACGCAGCCGTCACCGAAGTGTCCGTAGACCAGGCCATCCAGGCGGTGAGCGGCCAGCAGCGCCTCGAACTCGCGCAGGTAGGTGCCGAGCCGGGCCGGCGGGACGGCGGCGTCCTCCCACCCGGGCCAGGCCGGGTCGCCGGCCGGCGTGCGCCCGCCCAGACCGGCGCCGTCCTCGCGGATCCGCCACAGTGCTTGCGCGGTGGCGCCGGTGACGATGGCCGAGTCCAGACACCCCGCATCGGGGATCAGCTTCTCGGCCGCGGCCACCGCTTCGGCCTGCGTGGCGCCGGAGGTCTCGATGAACAGCCAGCCGTCACCGCGCGGCAGGTCAGGTACGGCGGAGGGACCGCGCCGGGTGCGCACGACGTTCACCAGCCGGGCGTCCATGCCCTCGAGGGCGACCATCTTGTGTGGCAGCAGCCCAGGCACGGCGTCGGCGGCCGAGGCCATGTCCGGGTAACCGAGCACGCACAGCGCGACGGCCTTCGGCGACTCGACGAGGCGGACCGTGGCCCCGAGCAGCACGCCGAGGGTTCCCTCGGTGCCGGCGAGGAAGCGCGCGACGTCCGTGCCGTTCTCGGGCAGCAGGTGCTCCAGCGAGTAACCCGACACCTGTCGGGCGAAGCGGCCGAACTCGGTCCGGATGAGACCGAGGTTCTCCTGCGTGATCCGCTCCAGACCCGCGTACAGCGACGCGGCCGGACCCTTGTCGGGCAGCCCCTGCCGGCCGAACCGGCGGGCGGTGAATCGGGTCCCCGCGGCGGTGAGCAGGTCGAGTTCGACGACGTTGTCGGCCGTGCGGCCGAAGGTCATCGCGCGCGGGCCGCAGGCGTTGTTGCCGATCGAACCGCCGATGGTCGCCCGAGCGTGGGTGGACGGGTCGGGACCGTACCGCAGCCCGTGCGGCGCCGCCGCGGACGTGATCGAGTCCAGGATCGCGCCCGGTTCGA
>JBDTFN010000256.1:0-20081 GCA_039937915.1 Jatrophihabitans sp.
CGTGCGGCGCACGCACAGAGCGCGAACTACCTCGACCAGATCGACCACACGATGTGGAACCCAGCCGACCTGGCCATCCACCTGTCCCGGCGGACTCGGGGACTGCCGTTCTGGTTCAGCCTGGCCACCCATGGCACCGATCGGTGCTGCTGTTCCGCCGCAAGGGCTGGAACACCGCGGACTATCGCGAATGGTCACGCCGCGCGGCCCGTGACGGCGTCATACTCTGCCTGCCCTCCACCTGGCGGGGCGAGCCGGTGTTACGACTCGCGTTCATCAACCCTGCCACCAACGCCGAACGCGTCATCCAGGCTCTCGACACGTTGCGCTGACGCCCTCGCTGAGCAGCTGCCGCCGAGGCAATTCGTCAGAGCCCGCTCAACTGCTCCCGGCTGTAGTCCGACAAACCCAGCGTCGCCATGGTCCGCTTCTGCTCGCCTCGGAAGTCGCGAGCCAGCGCGACCGACGCGATCTCGATGATGGCGTCCATCACCGGCGTGGGGACACCGAGTTGGCGCCCGAGGTCGACGAGGAACACCATGCTGTAACCGACGTCTTCGGTGAGGTAACGGTTGTCGAGTCTGCTCTGGGCCCGGATGCCGAGAAATCCCGGCGCGGTCGAGTAGGCCGTGGTGTAGTTCTCCTGCTCCATGTATCCCTGGAGCACCCCCATCGCAGGATCGGAACGCACCGTCAGCCCCAGTTGGGCGGCCAGGGCCAGACGCTCACGGTCGACGTTCTCGATAAGCCGGCCGACGGCGTCGGTGATGCCGTCCTCGTAGAAGTCGAACGCGCCGCCCGTCCGCTCGATCAGGGCCGCGTTCAGCAGTGTCACCGCGGGGTGGATCACCGGATTGCCGTTCTGCAGGGTCGTCTGAAGGACGCTGTCCGCGCTCGCGATGCCGGGATAGACCTCCGCCAACGCCTGCTGCAGCTCCGCTGTCCCGGCGCGCGGAGTCGCCGCGACCATGAGCCCGGCCCGCAGCTTGAGAAAGACGTTGATCGTGCCCGGCTCAGTGACGCGCACCGCATAGGGCAGCGTGTTCGTCTCGCCGATGTTGTAGGTGCTGTCGTCGTGGGAAAGACCGAGCGCCCGCTTGAAGACGAGGCTGCCGGCGCACGCGCTGGGGCAGATCACGATCCGCTGCCCGGGTCGCAGGTGCGGCGCCGCTACCGCGGCGATCGGCTCCGTGCTGTAGGCGGGCCCGACCGCGAAGACCAGGTCGGCGCCCTCGAGCGCCAGTCCGATGTCGTGACCGGCATAGGCAATGTCCGCCCAGCCCTCCAACTGACCGGTGCTTCGGATACCGCCGTTGGCTGCCACCGCCTCCACGTTCGCGGGGAACTGCTCGAAGTCGAACAGGCGAACCTCGTGCCCGTGCTGTGCCCAGTCGAACGCGACACCGCACCCTCCCTTGCCCGAACCCAGCACCGCGATCTTCATCAAGCTCCCCAGTCGAGTCGACGTGTCCCTATGGTCTGTCCGCCCGTGCCGCATCTGTCAAGCGCCTCGTCGTGGCCCCGCTGATCACAACGGGACGGATGATCAAGGTTGATTCCGGGCGTCGCGTCGCTAGTTCAGACCGCCGCTCGTGCCGGCTACCACCGGGTGGATCTGCGCGGCGCATCGGGGCAGCATCGCGGTTCCGCCGGGAACGGCCACGTACTGGTTCGGCACCGTGATCAGCAGACTGAAGCTGCCGCATTTCGTGATCCCGCCTTGGGGCACGTCGCTTGCTTCCGCGAGTGCGGACGCCGAAGCTCCTGGGGCAAGGACGACAGCGTGCGGAGCCGTCACGCCGGCGGCTTCGCCTCCGGCCATTCCGCGAAGCGTTCTGGTCAGGTGGGCAACCGTCGTGCCGGAGGCTGTCGTCAGATCAACGCCTGGGTAGCCGAAGATCTCGCAGGTCTTCGTGGTCGAGACGTTGTTGAACACCAGGACGAGGGCGAGGTGTCCGGCGGCACCCTGGGTGGTTCCCGGAATGACACGAATGTCGTTGGTGCACGGCGGGACGGACCCGGATCCGTGGGTCGCGGTGGCGCTGTTCGGGGCCGTGGAGGCCACGCTCGCCGCGGAGGTAGCCGTCGACGGAACCGATGCGCTGGGCGACGCCGCTGACCCGGATGAGGCACTTGCTGTGCTCGGAGCGGTCGTGGTGCTCGAGGAGCCTGAGCCTGAGCCTGACGTGGCGCTGCCACATCCGACGAGCGCGGCCGCGGCGATGAGTACGAAGACCGTGAGTTGCGCCCTGCTGCGAATCATCGGTGGCTCCTGTCGGAGTTCAGTCAGGTCATGCACGTCACGATGCCGGAAATGAATGGGCGAAGCGCGTCCTAGCCGATACGTCGAAGGCAGTATGCCTCACCAGTAGAGCGTGCCGGAAACCGTCGTTGCCGGGATCTGAACTTGCGTCTGGAGGCTGTGGTCGGGGCCCTCGAAGATGTTCACCTGGACCGTGCCCTGAATGTGCAGGTTCGGGATCCAGACCGTCGACAGGTCCAGGCCGGCGCCGAACACTGCTGCCGCGCCCTGTCCATCGGTCACCTGCGCGCCGGCCTGAAGCACGCTCTGCAGGATGACCGGGCCGATGTGTGCCCAGTTGAGTGCGATCAGGTTCGTCGTGAAGGCCAGCTGGAAGGGCTGCAGACTGTCGTGCGGTTGCAGCTGGAACGCGGGCTCGGACAACACATCAAGCGTCACGAAGCGGTTGTGGAACTCAAGCCAGTGCAGGTTCGACACCTGGAACTGGTAGCCGTGGTTGTAGACGCCGTGCAGCAGTTCGGTCTGTGAGTACTGCGATGCGTCCAGGTGAACGTCGTCGTCGCCCATCAGGCCAGCGCCTCCCCTTCGTGCAGCGGCAGCGCCGCACCGCCTTGCTCCACCATCGCGACGACCTCGTCGTGCGAGTAGATCTGATCGAGGACGACCCCCGGCTCGACGGAGATCATTGCGGTGCGCTCCGTGCCTTGTTGGCCGGCGCCGTCACCCCCCTCGTCAGGGACGCCATCAGATGTCGCTGCCTGGTGGCCGTCCACGGGCTGCCACGTCTGCGCGCTCTCGTCCCACCAGTAATAGCCGTCCGGCGAGCGTTGCGCGCCCTCGGGCATGTCGGGCATGGGGGCTCCGTGGCGTCGTCGGTTCGCTGGTGCTCGATATCAACGTCGAGCGTCGCAGCACATCCTGCCGGCGGCAATCGGTTGGCGACTGGCCGTCGGGGCGAACTCATCCGCACGTAGGGGCAATGAATTGCCGGGCCGATCCGGCGCAGTCGAGAACGGTAGGTCGACCGACCTTGGTGCTGCGCTCTGGTGGACGCGGATGCTCCGGTGAGATCCGGCCTAGTCTCGATCCATGCCTACCTCGACGCGACAGATCCAGCTCGTGGCCCGCCCGCACGGCGAGCCCACCGAGAATGATTTCCAGTTGGTGCATGTCGAGCTCGACGACCCGGGGCCAGGGCAGCTCCTCGTTCGTAATCTCGTCATGTCCGTCGACCCATATATGCGTGGACGTATGAACGACGCGCCGTCCTACGCCCCGCCCTGGCAGCTGGGGGAGCCCGCGCAGGGTGGTGCGGTCGGCGCGGTCGTGGCCTCGGCCGATCCCGAGGTGTCGGTCGGTGCCGTGGTGGTGCACAACGAGGGGTGGCGTGAGCACGCGCTCCTTGGCCCTGGTGAGTTCCAGGTCGTGGGGCCGCTGACGGGTATGTCGTCCTCGCTCTATCTGGGTGCGCTCGGGATGACTGGTTTGACCGCATACGCGGGGCTGTTTCGGATCGCGGCATTCAGCGCGAAGGACACCGTCTTCGTCTCGGGCGCGGCCGGAGCGGTGGGCAGCATGGTCGGTCAGCTGGCGAAACTGCAGGGTTCGCCGCGGGTCATCGGTAGCGCCGGGTCGCCGGAGAAGGTCCGCCATCTGCTCGAGGACCTGGGCTTCGATGCCGCGTTCGACTACCACGACGGCCCGGTGTCCGAGCTACTGGCCAGGGCCGCACCCGAGGGCGTCGACGTGTTCTTCGACAACGTCGGCGGCGAGCATCTCGAGGCCGCGATCGACTCGATGAACGTGTTCGGTCGTGCCGCGATCTGCGGATCGATCTCGGTCTACAACGCCACCGAGCGTCCCACGGGTCCACGCAACATGAGCATGATCACCGGCAAACGACTGACCCTGCGCGGCTTCCTGGTCTATGACAACGCCGACCTGCAGGACGAGTTCGACGCGATGGTCCGACCCGCGCTGGCTGAGGGCCGGCTCATCGCTCGCGAGACCGTCGTGGACGGCCTGGACAACGCAGTGTCGGCGTTCATCGGCATGCTGCGAGGCGTCAACACCGGCAAGATGATCGTGCGCCTGGCGCCCGACCCGAGCTGAGATAGGCCGACCAGGTCACCCTGCAGGGTGAACCGCGGCTGCGCAACGGTCCAGCGTCAACGCCGCACGCCTCGGGTGAAGTAGATGATCGGCACAGCGCCCACCGAGTTGACGACAATGATCGCGCCTGTCCATGCCCGCTTGGAGCCGCGAATCTGAGTCGACGGACGCCGGGCGAGATCGATCAGAGCGGCAATCTTCAGCACGCCCTCGACGCTTGCGGCACCAACGATCAGACGACGAGTGAGCGGACTGAGCTCGTTCCACCGTTTCCTGGCCATGCCGCCACTGTGCTCCGCAACGAGGCCGGACGGCAACCGGGCCAGGCCGACACGGGTGGGTGAGAATGTCGGTGTGACGATGGATCGCGGTCTGATGGGAGAGCTGCCGTTCGCCGCTATGGGCAGCGGACCTCCGGTGGTCGTACTCGCCGGGCTGTCACCGACCACCGGCGTCGACGGCGATTGGTTCGTGCGCGCCAGCGTGGCTCCGTTTCGAAATTTGGCCGAGGATCACCGCATCTATTTCCTCAATCGGCGAGCGCAGCTGCCCCGAGGAATCACGATGGCCGAACTCGCTACTGAACATGCCGAGTCGCTCGCCGCACAATGTGGCGAACCGGTCGACGTGATCGGTATCTCCACCGGCGGAAGCATCGCCCAACAACTCGCCGCTGACCACCCGCAGGTGGTGCGGCGGCTGGCGCTGATCAGCACAGCCTGCCGGCTGGGTCCGGCAACTCGTCGTGAGCAGGTCCGAGTCGCGACTCATGTCCGTGCGGGGGAGACGCGTGCGGCAGCTCGGTTGTCGCTGGCCACTCTGGTGCCACCCTGGCGCGGTCAGACGGTGGCCGGCGTGGCGGGATGGCTGCTCGGCCCGCGGCTGATTCGTGACCCGCAAGCCTGGCGCGACATGGCCACCACGATCGAGGCGGAAGACTCCTTCGACCTCGGGACCTGCGCCGCGCCGATCGTGTCACCGACGATCATTCTCGGCGGTGCCCGGGATCGGTTCTATCCCTTGGCGTTGTTCGAGGAGACCGCCCGCATCATCCCGAACGCGCAGCTGATGGTTCTTCCACGACGCGGTCATATCACGGTGCTGAACGACCGCACTGCGTTGGCCGCGTTGGGGGCCTTCCTGCGGACGGGTCAGGTCCCCGAGGATGGACGCACCGGCCGGACACCGCCGTAGATCACGTTCTCCAGGTGCTTCCAGTACACGTCGACGCCCGCGAACCCTGCCGCCCTCAGGTAGGCCACCTGCCGATCGAGCGGAATCATGTACCGCACGTGGTTCTCGTGCCGAGCCTGCTCCTGGCTCGAGCGGTGTTGACGCTTGTGCGCCGCCTCCGGATCCAGTCGGTCGTTGACCCGCTGCCAGGTGGCCTCCACGACCGGGTCGTCGGCGATGACCGGGTCGTAGTTCAGGTACCAGCCACCGGGAGCGAGGCGGTCGAAGATCTCGGCGAACAGGGTCTGTTTGCGTTCGTCAGGTAGGTGATGCACGCACAGGGAGGTCACGATCGCGTCGAGGGCGTCCGGGATCTGCTCGGGCCAGGGGCCCTGCACCATGTCGAACTCGACGTAGCGGTATCGGTCGGCCAGCTGCTGCAGTTCGCGCGCGCCCTCGGTCATCATCTGGTCGGAAAAGTCGGCTAACACCGCCGTGCTGTTCGGATACATCTGCAGGATGGCGCGCGTCGCGGCCCCTGTCCCGGCGCCCAGGTCGAGGAACGTGAACTCCGCTGATGAGTCGAACGGGAGCAGTTCGGCCAGGATCCGTCGATGCGTCACTCGCCCACGCTCGCGAGCGGCGGCCTCGGCCGTCCACGTTTGGACGACTTCCGCTGACTTCCATAGCGCCGCGTTCTGATCCGTCGACTCGTCCATCGCTCACACGCTACGTCCAACACTGTCGGTGGATCTACGTGTGGTGGTCAGTCGAGGCGCGAAGGAATTGGATGCGCTGCGGGGAGAGACGCGTAATTTCCGCCACACCATGCCCCGTTCCGCTGTCGGTTCAGGCTCGAACACCACGGATCGGCGGCGCGGCGACGCAGGAGGGGTGAAGATGAATGGGTGACTTTGGATCCTGCAGAACTCTTCGACCTCGACGCCGACCGGCCGGACCTGACCGGCGCGGTGTTGTTGCACGCCCTCGACGGTTTCGTCGACGCAGGGGCAGCGGTGCGGCTCGCCCGTAGGACGCTGCTCGTCGACGACGCGCCGGTGGTGGCCCGTTTCGACGTCGACCAGCTCTACGACTACCGTGCGCGGCGTCCGCGGATGCACTTCGACGTCGATCACTGGAGCGACTACGACGCCCCCCAGCTGGCAGTCCACCTGCTGCGCGACAGCGACGACACGCCCTACTTGATACTCGCCGGGTCGGAGCCGGACACCCAGTGGGAGCGGTATGCCGCCGCGGTGGCACTGCTCGTCGAAAGGCTGGGCGTGCGTCTGGTCATCGGGTTGGACGCGTTTCCGATGTCGGTGCCACACAGCCGACCGACGCCGATCATCGTGCACGGTTCACGGCGGGAGCTGTTCGCCGACTACCGCGCCTGGCTCGGCCAGATCATGGTTCCGGCCAGTGCCGGGCACCTGGTCGAGTACCGACTCGGTGCGGCCGGTATCGACGCCCTCGGAATCGCCGCTCCCGTACCGCCGTACCTGTCCCAAACCGAATATCCGGCTGCCGCCCTCGCGCTGCTACGCGAGATCAGCGCGCGCGCCGGGCTGCGCTTCGATACCTCCACCCTCGAGGACGCCGAACAGGTCAACCGCAAGGCGATCGAGCGCGAGGTTGCCGGTTCTGAGGAACTGCAGACGCTGGTCGCCGCCATCGAGAAACAGTTCGACGCGGCGACGGCGCAGATGACTCTCGCGGAAGGCAACCTGCCGTCGGCCGATGAGCTGGGTGCTGAATTGGAACGCTTCCTCGCCAACGAAGCCCGCGGCGAGTAGACCGTCCGCGCGAGGGCGCGTAAGCCTGCGTGGACGGCCAGCGAGGTGCGCGCTGATACCGCGCAGCATGGTGTGGATCGACCGGCGATAGCATGGCCTAGCAACGCCGCCATGATGTCCCTGCGCGGTGGTCGGGCCGGCCATCGACGGGCGGCTGAACG
Organism: Jatrophihabitans sp.; assembly: GCA_039937915.1. GTDB lineage: Bacteria > Actinomycetota > Actinomycetes > Mycobacteriales > Jatrophihabitantaceae > Jatrophihabitans. Next base: position 7,506 of record JBDTFN010000256.1, read on the forward strand.
TACTCGCAGCCGAAGGCTCTTCCCCGGCTGCGCGTGAGCGATCGTGCGGAGTTCGGCGGTGTGCGGCGTTCTCGCCAGGCCCGCCGTGTCGGGCGCTCGAAGGAGGAAATCTGTGGCTCGATCTGGCCAGCGTCAGACTGGCGCTCGCCGTACTGCTGGGGCGAACCAAGCACGCGTCCGCGTCCCCGAGGACGTCATCTCGATGCTTGCCCGTGCCGTGCGCGAGGTCGAGACCGCGGTCGATCGTCGCCGCGTGACGCCTGCGGTGCGCACGAAGTTCCAGGTCATCGCCCTACTCGTACGCGAGGAGCACGCGCGCGTCCAGGACAAGACCAGCAGTCAGAACCACCGGGTCGCGCAGCTCAAGCGCCTGGATGGAATCGCGACGATCCTCGCAAAAACTGCGGTACGTGACCCTGGACTCCTCGCGCTCCTCGCAGATGAGGCTGTCGTCTCCGAGGCGACCAAGTCCCTCAAGCGGGACATGCTGAGGACGGTCGGTATTGAGCAGGCCCCTGAGGAGCCCGCGCTCACCGAGCCTGCTGCCTTTTCGGCCAGTGTCGAGCGTCGGGTCGTGCCCCAGTCGGTCGTCTCGCGAAAGCTGGCCAACCCATTCCTGGCCCCCGACTTCTCCTCCGCGCGGCCGACCACGGGCGGCCCCCGCCGGCTGGCCGGTTGGGAGCTGCTCAACCCGCTGCTCAGCGCGTTCGAACGCGCGGGTGGAGGAGCCCCTGCGTGCATGGACCTGCCGCCACCATCCCCCCTGCGCCTGCGGGGGGACCGGGAGTTGATGCCCCATCAGGCGCAATTGGTGGCCGCTGCTGCGGCGGGCCACCGGACCTTCCTGCTTGCCGACGAGCCGGGGCTGGGTAAGACGGCCCAGGCGTTGCTCGCCGCCGAGGCGGCACGCGCGTTCCCGCTGCTCGTGGTCGTACCGAGTGTCGTCAAGACCAACTGGGCACGCGAGGCGGGGCTGTGGACACCGAACCGCCCGGCCACCGTGGTGCACGGCAACGGTGACACCATCGACGGTTTCGCTGACATCGTGGTGGTCAACTACGAGGTGCTCGATCGGCACGTGGGATGGTTCGGCGACTTCGGCTTTCGCGGCATGGTCGTCGACGAGGCGCACTTCATCAAGAACAAGACCTCGCAACGATCGCAGCATGTGTTGGACCTCTCCAAGCGCATCCGGTCCCGCTGCACGCGGCCCCTATTGATGGCCCTGACCGGGACTCCGCTCATCAATGACATAGATGACTTCCGCGCCATCTGGCAGTTCCTCGGGTGGATCGACGAGTCCGAGCCGCTCGCCGAGCTGATGGATTCTCTCGAGGAGACCGGGCTGACGCCGGCTGACCCCGGCTTCTACTCCGCCGCTCGACGATGCGTGATCGACCTCGGCATCGTTCGCCGCCGCAAGGTCGACGTGGCGGCAGACATCCCCGCCCGGCGGACCGCAGACCTGCCCGTCGAACTCGATGAGAAGGTCGGCCGATCGATTCGTGCGGCCGAACACGAGCTCGCCCTGCGGCTGGTGTCGCGATACGAGACCGTGCTGGCGAACCGCCGGTCCGGCGTCGTCGTTACGGGTATCGATCACCAGCTCGTCCGCAAGGTGGCCACCTGGGAGCAGAAGGACACGAGCACGACGAGGATCGGCGAGAACGTGTTCAGCATGATGCGACGCATCGGCCAGGCGAAGGCCGGCCTCGCCGCCGACTACGCGGCACAGCTCGCGCGAAGCGCTGGCAAGGTGGTCTTCTTCGCCAAGCACATCGATGTCCTGGATGTCGCCGAGGAAGCGTTCGCCAAGCAGGGAATCCGTTACTCGTCGATCCGGGGCGACCAGACGCCGACGTCGCGACAGAAGAATATCGACGCTTTCGTCAACGATCCGGGCGTCGCCATTGCGGTCTGCTCCCTGACCGCGGCGGGCGTCGGAATCAATCTCCAGGTCGCGTCCAACATCGTGCTCGCTGAGTTGTCCTGGACCGACGCGGAACAGACGCAAGCCATCGACCGAAGCCACCGCATCGGTCAGACCGAGCCCGTCACGGCGTGGCGCATCATTGCCGCACAGACCATCGACAGCAAAATCGCCGAGTTGATCGACAGTAAGGCCGGGCTCGCCGCCAGAGCACTGGACGGATCGGACGAGCAGGTGTGGTCATCGGCTGACGTTCAGCACGAGGCGCTGGTCGCACTGTTGACCGATGCATTGGTGCTGAAGGCGACGGCCCACGAGGCCCCCTGAAGGGTGCGGGAAGCTGAGCGGATGCGATGCGTCGCGTCCCTCAGGGCACAAAGTCCGTGCCGGTGCCGGGTTCTATGCTCGGGCGATGCTGCCCGCCGTCCCGCCACCGGAAGCGCCAGCCACCACATTCGATGACGTGATCGGCCGACTCAAGACGATCGAGGCCGCGCTACCCGCGAGTGACGGCGTCGCCTGCTTCAACCGCATGTATCTCGAGGTTACCCTCGGGGTCCACGAACAGGTCCAGCGAGGAACATACGGTGACCCGAACTGGGTCTCCATGCTCGACGTCGTCTTCGCGAATTACTACTTCGCCGCGATCGATTCGCTGTCGGGTCCACCGTCGGACCAACCGACGGCCTGGCGTCCGCTGCTGGCCGCCCGCGACAACCGCGGCATCGAACCCATCCAGTTCGCGCTGGCGGGGATGAACGTCCACATCAACCATGACCTGCCGCTGGCCGTGGTGGAAACCTGCAGCGCGCTGAGCACCGCGCCGGCCGTGAGCCCCCATCGGGACGACTATCAGAAGATCGACAAGCTGCTGGACGCCGCGGAACAGTCGGTCCGCGAATCCTTTGAGCCGCCCGATATTCGACTTGCCGATCACCACGTCGCTTCGGTGACGAATCTGATCTGCAACTGGAGCCTGAACGAGGCACGGGACATCGCCTGGGACACCGCCCTAGCGATCTGGGCGGTCCGCGCACACAGCCGCGAGACGCAGCTGTTGACCGACGCATTGGCGCGCATCGTCGCGCTAGGTACCCGCACCCTTCTCGTGGCCGTCTGAATTCGTGCGGTCTGCGGCTCAGCGCGCTATTTCCAGCGAAAGTGCACGAAGACGCGACCGAAGTTCTTCGAGTCCTTCTCGACCCGGTGATAAAGCTCCTTGATCTCCTTCTGGTCGAGGAACCGAAGCACGCGTTTCTTCAGCTGTCCGGAACCCTTGCCAGGGATGATCTCGACCAACGGAGCCTTCTTGGCGACCGCCTCGTCGATGATCGCTCGAAGGGCCCGCTCGATCTCGTCGCCACGGTTGTAGATGTCGTGTAGGTCGAGCTTGAGCTTCACGGCCTCATCGTGCTCCCGCGTGGAGCCATGCGCTAGCGGCGAGCATGCTCAGCAGATGACCCTGACCGACTGGTACCTGACGGCGCGCGAGCGCGGTAACCCGGCCAACCACCTGGACCGACGCCACCGGGACGGGGCGGCATGGTCGACCGGCAACGAGGTGACGCCGCTGATCCACGGCGCGGTCTACTTCCGGGAGCTGGTGGCCTGCCTCGCGCGTGTTCGGGCCGACGACCTCGTTCTGTTCACCGACTGGCGGGGTGATCCGGACCAAGCGTTGGACGAGGACGGTATCCACGTCAGCCGTGCGCTGTGCGAGGCCGCGGAACGGGGGGCGGTGGTACGCGGCCTGATCTGGCGCTCCCACCTGGATCGGTTGTCCTTCAGCGAGCAGGAAAATCGGCACCTTGGCGAACAGATCGACGCTGCAGGCGGCCTGTGCCTGCTCGACCAACGGGTGCGTCCCGGCGGATCGCATCACCAGAAGTTCGTCGTGCTGCGATACGGCCGACGTCCCGAGCTGGACGTCGCCTTCGTCGGTGGGATCGATCTGTGTCACAGCCGCCGCGACGACTCGACCCATGCCGGCGATGCGCAGAAGCAGCCGATGGCTGCTGTCTATGGCGACCGGCCACCCTGGCACGACATCCAACTGGCCATCCGTGGACCGGCGGTCGGGGACGTGGAGACCGTGTTTCGTGAACGGTGGGACGATCCCGCTCCACTGACCCGCAATCCGATCGTCCGGCTCAGCGAGGCCATCCGGCACAGCCCTCGCCGAGCCGTCCCGTTGCCGACTCAGCTGCCTGACCCGGCGCCGCGCGGGACAGCGCACGTGCAGCTGCTGCGCACCTACGCCAACCGCCATCCTGGCTACCCGTTCGCGCCCCGAGGCGAGCGGTCCGTCGCGCTGGGTTACGACAAGGTCGTCGAACGGGCGCAGAGCCTGATCTACGTCGAGGACCAGTACCTGTGGTCGGCCGATATCGTCCGCTGTTTCGTCGAGGCGTTGACCCGACACAGCGAGCTGCGGATCGTTGCGGTGATCCCGCATCACCCCGACCAGGACGGTCGATTCTCGATGCCGCCGAACCTCGTCGGGCGACAGCACGCCCTGGACGACCTGCGTGCCGTCGCGCCCGACCGCGTCGCCGTCTACGGCATCGAGAACCCGGCCGGGACCCCCGTGTACGTCCACGCGAAGACCTGCATCGTGGACGACGTGTGGGCATCGGTCGGCTCGGACAACATCAACCGCCGTTCCTGGACGCACGACTCCGAACTGACGTGCGCCGTCCTCGACACCGCCCTCGACGACAGACCGCCCGCCGCCGTCGATGCCTTCGGCCACGGCGCTCGGCGGTTCGCTCGCGGACTGCGCCTCGAACTCGCCCGCGAGCACCTGGACCGCGAGCAGGCGGACGACTCCGACATCGTCGATCCCGTCGATATGTTCAACACGTTCGCCACGAGCGCCGCGAACCTGCAGGCCTGGCACGACCGCGGCCGCACCGGCCCCAGGCCCCCGGGGCGGCTTCGGCCGTACACGATGCAGCGACTGTCGCGACGCACCCTCGCCTGGGCCACGCCCCTCTACCGGGTCATCTATGACCCCGACGGACGCCCGATCGCCGATCGGTACCGCCACCGTTTCTAGGAAACACGCGCGTTCGGTCCGCCCTCGGGGCAGCGGATCGGGCACCGACGTCGGCATGATGGCGTTATGACGACGCTGCCCTCGACCCGCATCCCCGATCCCAACGATGCACCCGCCATCCGGTGGGGCGTGCTCGCACCGGGGGGCATCGCGCGGGACTGGACCGCCGCGCTGCACGCGAGGACGGCGTCGAGGGTGGTGGCGGTGGGTTCCCGCTCGCACGATCGGGCCCAGGCGTTTGCGGCCGACTTCGGAGTCGAACGGGCCCACGGCAGCTACGAGGAGCTGGTCGCCGACAGCGGTGTCGACGCCATCTACGTCGCCAGCCCGCACTCCGAACATCACGATCACGCGCTGCTGGCCCTCGCCGCGGGCAAACAGGTCCTCGTGGAGAAGGCGTTCACCCGTAATGCTGACGAAGCGCGTGCGGTCATCGACGCGGGCCGGACGCAGGGTCTGCTCACCGTCGAGGCGATGTGGACGCGTTTCCTGCCGCACATCGACGTCCTCCGCAGATGCCTCGAGGACGGAGTGCTCGGCGAAATCACGACGGTCCAGGCCGATCATGGTCAACTGCTGTACCCCGACGGCCCGCAGCGGATGGCCGATCCTGGTCTCGCCGGCGGAGCACTGCTCGACCTCGCGATCTACCCGATTGCCTTCGCCCACCTGGCGCTCGGTGGGTTCACCGATGTCCGGGCGACGGGGACGCTCGCCGAGACCGGCGTCGATGCGAGTGAGACTGTCGCGGTCGTCGGACCGCAGGGCGCGATCGGCACCCTCGCCTCGACGATGCTGGCCAAGACCCCGTGCACGGCGTCCGTGTCGGGCACTACCGCCCGGCTCGAGATCGACGGCTGGTTCTACCAACCGAACACGGTTCATCTGGTCGACCCCGACGACCGCGAGATCGATCGTTTTGAGTCGCCGAGCCGCGAACACGGATTGGCCTATGAGGCCGCGGAGTTCGCCCGGCTGCTGGCGGCCGGCAAGACCGAGTCCGACCTGCTGCCGTTGGATGAGACGCTGCGGATTATGCAGGTGCTCGACGACGTGCGCGCCCAACTCGGCGTCACCTTTCCCGGCGAGGACGGCAATCCCGGTAACGGACCCGGTGCACGTGCCGGGCGCCACGCCGCGCCGCGATCATGAGCTTCGCCGCCGCTCGAGACGGACTGGCCGACGGGTAGGTGGGCCGACCGGCCGAATCAGGTGCGGCCGGCGCGACTGATCGTCGCTGCGACGACAGCGCGGGTCCGGGCCGGATCGATGACGTCGTCGATCTCGAAGACCTGTGCCGCGTTCAGCGCCTTGGCGTGGGTGCGGAATGCGGCCGTGTGGTCGATGACCGCTGCCTCCCGCTCGTCCTCGGTCATGGCGGCCAACTCCTTGGCCATGCCGAGCCGCACGGCACCCTCCAGGCCCATCGGGCCGAGGTGGGCGCCGGGCCAGGCAACGGTCAGTAGCGGACGGTGGGTGCTCCCGCCCAGCATCGCCTGGGCGCCGAGTCCGTAGCCACGACGCAGGACGACGCCGACGAGCGGCACGGTGAGCCGTGCCCCGGCGGTCACCATCCGCGACGCCTGCCGCACCAGGCCAGTGCGTTCGGCGTCGGGGCCGACCATGAAGCCCGGTGTGTCGACCAAGGACAGCACCGGTAACCGCCAACGCTGACACAGGTCCAGGAAGTCGGCGGCCTTGGCCGAGGCGTCCGTGGTGATCGCCCCGGCAAGCTGGGTCGACTGGTTGGCGAGGACACCGACCGGGATGCCCTCGACCCTGGCCAGCGCGGTCACCATCTCCGGCGCCCACGCCTCGCGCAGCCAGGTGACGGTGTCCGCGTCGGCGATCGTCTCCACGATGGGCCGGACGTCGAAGCCCTCGCGGTCGTTGTCCGGCAGCGCCGTACGCAGGCTCGTCTGGTCATCGGCCGCGCTCCGGTGTGCGCGATCGCCGAGATAACCGAGGATGCGACGCACGACGACCACCGCCTCGGCCTCGTCGTCCACCACGACGTCCAACACACCATTGGCTGCCTGCTCGGTGGCCGGGCCGATCTGTTCGGGAGCAAAGTCGCCCAGGCCGCCGCCAGCGATCATCGCCGGGCCGGCCATGCCGAGGTTGGTGTCCGCGGTGGCGATGCGTAGGTCGGCGCATCCGGCGAGGACCGCGTTGCCGGCGAAGCAGCGTCCCGACACCACCGCGATCCGAGGAACGTCGAGCTCGCCCCACAGCGCGAACGACTCGACGTCCAGCGCCGAGACTAGTGGCAGGTCGGTGTCGCCGGGCCGCCCGCCGCCGCCCTCGGTGAAGAAGACCGCCGGCAGAGTCATCCGGGCGGCGAGTTCGATCAAGCGATCGGACTTGCGGTGCCCGCGCATCCCCTGGGTGCCGGCCATCACCAGATAGTCATAGGACAACACCGCGCACGGCGCGCCGTCGACGGTTGCGGTGCCACCGACGAGCCCGTCGGCCGGCGCCTCGACGACCAGTTCAGCCAGCGGACGTCGGTTCTCCTGCGCGGCGGTGACGAACCGGCCGTATTCGACGAAGGATCCCTCGTCCACGAGATCGGCGATGTTCTCCCGGGCGGTGCGTCGCCCGCGCGCGTGCCAACGCGCGACCTTGCCCGGACGCGCGGCATCGGTAGTCAGGAACTGGCGGGCCAGTACCTCGGCCAGGCCCTCGGCAGGAGCATCGGCATCAGTCATGTCGGCATCATCGCCCAGCATGCTCGTCCCTGCTGTAACTCCCGAGTGTCAACCGTCGAAAGGCGGTTCGGCAGCAGCCCGCGGTAGGTTCGCCCGATGACCGCTCCCGGCCACTCGACACCGGCGGAGCGAGCCGCAGCACTGGGCACCCGACTCGACGCCCTCCTGGCCACTGACGCGATCGGTGACATGTGCGACCTCGTCGTGGTGGCGTTCACCGAACGCTCCGACGCCGGTGACCTGCCCGAGATCGCAGCACTCGTCTCCGCCCTTCCCGACACGGATCTCGCTGCGCATCCCAGTGTGCTGCTCGAGCTCGCCCGGGCCTGCGACGCCGAGGCACGGGTGCGGTTGAGGTCACGGCTTCTCGATCGCGCCGACCGGTTGCCGACCACGAGCGCCGACTTCGCCATTGCGCTGGAGGCTGAGCGGATCGTCGACCTGGCCCGCGACACCCGGGCCGACGAGGTCGAGGCCCGAGTGGCGGCCCTTCGCCGTCGACTGGACCGCGCCGAGAGCTCGACGTTGACTCGTGAGGCCAGGACGCGATCGTCCTACGCACTCGGACGGGTGCTGTCCTGGCGCGGCGATCCGCTCTCCCTCGCCAGCGCCGAAGATGCCCTACAGGTCGCGGTCGGGACGGCCCGAGAGCTGCGGCGTGACGAGTGGCGCGCGCAGGCCCTGCTCACGCTGGGCTATGGGGTCTACTTCGAGCGGGGCGAGGAGGTGCGGGCAACTCAACGACTGCGCGAGGCCATCGATTTGCTCCCGCGCGGTCACCCACGACGAGCGGGGATCTCGACGTTCCTGGCGGAGGTCTTCGTACGCTCGCATCTCGGCGGTGCGGCCGAAACCCTACTGAGGGAGATCCGGGACGAGGCAGCGCAGACCGGCGACCAACGCTCGTTGGGCTACGCGGCGTGGATCATGATGTTGCTGTCGGCCGAACGAGGTGATCGCGCCGCGACCCTGGAATGGCTGGCCGAGACCGAGCGGCACCCCGGCGACTGGTTCGAGCATTCCACGGGGTCGGAGTTCCTTGCCGAGGCAGCAGTGAGCGCCGAACGAGTAGGCGAGGTCGCACTCGCCGACCGGTATCTCGAGCGGGCAACCCGCCGCGCGGTGGACGACGGGTACCCCGAGGTCGCATGGTTCGCCACCGGCATGATCAACGCTCGTCGGGGAGACGCTGCACTGGCCGTCACCGAGCTGAGCAAGCTGTTGGACGAGCCCTGGTTGCCGGCCCGCGACGCCTGGGCGGTCTGGCTGCACCTGGCTCTCGCCCGGTTGCGCAGTGGCGACGAATTGGGGGCGGGGCAGGACGCGGCGCGGGGATTCGAAGGCGCGTCCGCGCTCGTGGGTCCGGGACGCGCGGCAGCCACCCGCGCAGATCTCGGGGGGCTGCTGACGAGACTCGAAGCCGAACTCGTCCGCCGGTTGGCACCGCTCGCCGCGGCCGCGGGGGACGACCTGGCGGCGGCGGTGCACCCGGTGAGCCCACGGATCAGACTGCTCGGCGGGCTGGCGGTGCGGGTGGGTGCGACGACTATCGCGGTGCCGGAGGGCCGACCGGCGCAACTGCTCATGCTGCTGGCGACGGCCCGTGGTCCGGTCGCGGTGGACGTCGCGATCGAGGAGCTCTGGCCGCAGGTCTCCGGTGAGGTCGGCCGGCGTCGGATGCGCAACGTGGTGGCCCGGTTGCGCGCGAGTTGTGGTGACCTCGTCACCCGGGTCGGGGACTCCTTCGCACTGACGCCGGGCACCGTGGTGGACATCGCGGAGTTCGAGCAGGCGGCCGCCCGGGTCGACCGTGCTCTGCCTAGTGAGCGCCTTGCTCTCGCTCGCGCCGCCCTTGCGCTGTACCAGGGGGAGTTGCTGCCCGAGGCCGCCTACACACCTCGTGTGGTGAGCCTGCGCGACGAACTCGATACCCGAGCGATCGGCCTGCTGGAGGTCATGGCCGCGTCGGCCGAGCAGGCCCTGCGGGTGGACGACGCCATCCAGGCCCTGAACCGCATCGCCGCCCTGGACCCCTACGACGAAGCCGTCCTTCGCCGCGGAGGTGCAGTGCTCCGCGCCGCCGGCCGCACCCAGCAGGCGGCCGAGTGGGAGTCCCGCGCAGACAGTGTCGCCGCCGACTGATTGGTTCGCACGCCCGCGGGTTCGCTCCGGTCGGCCTTCGCGCTGCGTCGATGATTGCCCAGTTGGCAGGGACGCCGACGTGATCGATCGACAGACTCCCCAGCAGGCGATGTGGCAGGCCAGTCCTGGCGACTGTGATCTCCAGCGAAACCGCCAGGTCGTTGATCGCGGCGCGGCCAGCAACGCTGCCTGACCATCTCATGGGGCCGGTGAGCGCGTGATTGAAGTCGCCGCCCCAGATCGTCGCGGACGGGGTCAGGGATTGGGCGAGTGCGTGGACCGCCGTTCGGGTCCGCTCGCCCTGGTTGCCCTCGCCCCAAACCAGCGGGTCGTCCGCGCAAGCCCACGGCAGGATGGACGAACAGAACGTCAATTCGCCTGCTCGTGTGGCGGGACGTGTTGCCCGACAGTGATACTTCGTCCCCATGGGGACAGAGCTCGCGGCACCGGTCGCGACCACGCGGGCGAGCCGCTGGTCGGTCCTGGTCGCGTTCGCGGCGGTCGGGGCGACCACGCAATTGCTCTGGCTGACCTTCGCGCCGGTGACCAGCGAAGCAGCCGCGCGATACGGGGTATCGGAATCGGCGATCGGGTGGCTGGCCAACGTTTTCCCGCTGTTCTATGTCGTGCTGGCCATCCCGGCCGGACGACTGCTGGACCGCTGGTTCCGGCCCGCACTCGCGCTCGGGGCGGGGCTCACCGCCGCCGGGGCCCTCGTCCGAATCTCCGGCGACAGTTTCTCAATCGTCCTGGTCGGGCAGACGCTCGTCGCTCTCGCGCAGCCGCTGATCCTCACCGCCATCACGGCTGTTGCGCATCGCTACCTGGCGTCGACGGACCGGGCCAAGGGCATCGCGTTGGCGTCGGCGGCCACGTTCGCCGGGATGATCGCCGCGTTCGTGCTGGCCACCGCCGTCACACTTCGGCACGCGATGCTCATCGGCGCGGTAGTCGCGGTCCTGGCCGGGTTATGGCTGGCCGCAGAGTTGCGGCACGCACCGGCCGACGCACCGACACCGGAGGCCGGCTCGCTACGCCGGACCTGGCGGGACCCGCTGGTTCGGCGGGTGTGTCTGCTCGTCTTCGTACCGTTCGGAACGTTCACCGCCCTCACCACCTGGGCCGAGCCGCTGCTGAAACCGGCCGGGGTCAGCACCGACGAGGCCGGCATCCTGCTGCTCGTCAACATCGTGTTCGGTGTGGTCGGGTCTGCGATTCTGCCGGTCTGGGCATCTCGTCGGCACGCCGAGATCCCGGTCATGGGCGCAGCGATTGCGGTAACCGTCGCCGCCTGCGTGGTCCTCGCGGTCGCTCCCGGCTTCGCTGTCGCCCTCGTGGTCTTCGGTCTGTTCGGCTTCTTGCTGCTCGCTACGTTGCCGATCGTTCTGGAGATCACCGAGCGGGGCGCAGCAGAGGCTGCGGGGACGGCGGCCGGGCTGGTCTGGCTGTCCGGCCAGCTCGGTGCCCTCGTGCTGACCGGTGTGCTCGGCACCCTGCTCAACCACCCGGCGGCAGCGTTCCTCGTCCTGGCCGCAGCAACCGCCGCAGCCGCGGTGGCACTCGCCCGGCTGCGTGGCCACGTCCCACGCGCGTCGGTCTGAGCGATTCAGCGAACGAGTTCGCGCACGCCGTCGGTGCCGGCGACGATCACCCGTTCGACCATCTGTGCCAGGAACAGTCCGTGCTCGACGATGCCCGGCACCTGTTCCAGTGCACGCGCCAGAGCCGCCGGGTCGTTGATCCCAGGGAAGTGGGCGTCCATCAGCAGGTTGCCGTTGTCGCTGCGCTCCGGCCGCGTCGTGATCGAGGCCGCGCCCAGGTCGGTGACCCGGCCCGACACGACACCCGGTGCGAAGTCGAGCACCTCGAGCGGCAGGCCGAACGCGCCCAGCCGATCGACCAGCTTCGACTCGTCGGCCACCACCAGGAAACGCGGCGCCATCTGGGCAATGATCTTCTCCCGGACGTGTGCGCCACCCCCGCCCTTGACCAGATTCAGCGCCGGATCGACCTCATCGGCACCGTCGATCGCGATGTCGAGCGTGCCGATCTCGTCCGGTGTCAGCACGGTGAGACCGACCGAGCGCGCGAGTTCTTCCGAACGCAGTGAGGTCGCGGTGCAGGTGATGTCCAGCGCGCCGACGCTCGCCCGCTCACCGAGCGCGACGATCAGCCAGTGCGCGGTGGAGCCGGTACCCAGGCCGACGCGCATGCCGGATTCCACGTAACCGGCGGCGTGCCGTCCGGCGACCTGCTTGGCGCTGTCCTGAGGTCCGGTCACGGTCGCCAATCCTGACAGACGCCGCCCTGGATCCTCCGAGCGCGGCGAGAACCGACGCCAGTACCGACCGGTCGCCCCTTCCAGCGCAACCGTCCGAACCGCTGTGCCAGCACGGAGCTCAAGGTCAGGTGCCCGAACACGAGGATCGATACCGGGTGGGCGAGCGCGTCAGGCCACGCCCGACCGCCCGACGCGCGCGCCGCCACAGCCCGGGAGACCACCGCAGCGGTGTACCCGAACGCGCCCACTCGGGACCCCCGCAGAGCAGCCACAGCCGGGACGACGTAGACACCGACAAGTGCCGCGAGTACGGCGACAGCCCCGACGGGGGAGCCGAACGCGGACCACAGCGACTTGCCGTAGCCGTCGCGCAGTTGCGTCCACCCCAAGTACATCCGCACGGACGCGAGGTCGGTGCCGTTGACCACCGAGGCCCGACGACCGACGGATTTGA
>JBDTFN010000257.1:0-12987 GCA_039937915.1 Jatrophihabitans sp.
GATCCGCATGCCGTCCTCGATGCCGGCCGGTACGTCGACGGTCTTGGTGCGTCGGGCGCGGACCCGGCCCTCGGTGCCGCACGTCGGGCAGGGCGCCGGGATCTGCTCGCCGGTGCCGCCGCAGGCCGAGCAGGCCCGCGTCGTCATGACCTGGCCGAGGAACGAGCGCTGGACGGACTGGATCTCGCCCGCGCCGCCGCAGGTCACGCAGGTTCGCGCGGACGTGCCCGGCGCGCACCCCTGCCCGGTACAGGTGTCACACAACACCGCGGTCTCGACCACGATCTCGCGGCGGACGCCGAAGGCCGTCTCGTCGAGGGTGAGGGAGACCTGCAGTAAGGCGTCCGAACCCGGCCGGACCCGACTGCGTCGACCACGGCCACCGCCCATCGGACCGCCGCCGCCGAAAAATGCCTCGAAGACGTCCCCGAAACCACCGAACCCACCGAAACCGGCGCCGCCACCTCCGCCGCCACCCTGGGAGAGCGGGTCGCCGCCGAGGTCGACGATGCGCCGCTTCTCGGGGTCCGTCAGCACCTCGTAGGCGGTCGTGACCTCCTTGAACCGGTCCTGGGCCGCCGGGTCGGGATTGACGTCCGGATGTAGTTCGCGCGCCAGCTTGCGGAACGCGCGTTTCAGTTCCTCGGGCGTCGCGTCCTTCTTGACACCAAGAATGCGGTAGTAGTCGCGGGGTTGATCGGCCACCAGTGAATCTTCCGTCCTCGACGCTGTCGGTACTCGCATGTGCTTTGGCACTCACCAACGTCGAGTGCCAGTTCAGTGTACGGATGGTTCGGGGCGCGGGCAGGTGACCTAACGCTCTTCGAGCAACGTCCCGACGTAGCGGGCCACTGCGGCGACCCGAGCCATGGTGTGCGCGTAGTCCATCCGCCGCGGCCCGAGCACGCCGACGGCCCCTACGGCCGAGCCGTGCAGGCCGTAGCCGCTGGACACCAGGGACGCGGCCACCAGCCCCTCGTGCTGGGTCTCGTTCCCGATCTGGACGACGACCTGGGTGGAGGACATCGACTGGTCGAGCAGGCGCAGCAGCACCACCTGCTCCTCGAGCGCCTCGAGAACGGGGCGGATGGCCGGGAAGTCCAGGGTCTGCTGACTGAGGTTGGACGTGCCACCCAGCACGATCCGGTCGCTGGTCGGTTCGACGAGGACCTCGAGCAACACGGTGCTGAGCGTCGTGAGCAGACCACGCAGGGGCTTGGCGATCTGCCCGGGCAACTCGACGATGATCGCCGGCACCTCACCCAGCGGACGGTCCCGCAGTCGCGCGTTGAGCATCGTGCGCAGTTCGGCCACGTCGCTCTCGAGGACCGGGGCCGGCAGCTCGACCATGCGCTGTTCGACGCGGCCGGTGTCGGTGATGACGACCAGCATCAGCCGGGTGGTGGAGATCGTCACCAGCTCCAGGTGGCGGACCCGGCTTCGCGAGAGCGCCGGGTACTGAACGACGGCGACGTTGCGGGTCAACTGGGCCAGAGCACGCACGGCGCGGTGCAGGACGTCGTCGAGGTCGACCGCGCCGTCGAGGAAGGTCGAAATCGCGCGGCGCTCGGCGCCGGTGAGCGGTTTGATCTCGGTCAACCGGTCGACGAACATGCGATAGCCGGCGTCGGTGGGCACTCGGCCGGCACTGGTATGCGGCTGGGCGATCAGCCCCTCGTCCTCCAGTGCGGCCATGTCGTTTCGGATCGTCGCCGAGGAGACGCCGAGGTTGTGTCGCTCGACGAGAGCCTTGCTACCGACCGGCTCGTTGGTCGCGATGAAGTCCGCGACGATCGCCCGCAGCACCTCCAGCTTGCGATCCTCGACTCCCACGCCGTCCAGCTTAGAGCGGCTTCACCAACGTGTCGGTTCGATAGGGTCGGGCGTGTGATCTTCAAGGCGGTGCGCGAGGGGCGCCCTTACCCCGACCACGGGCTGTCGGCTCGTGACTGGGCCAACGTCGCGCCCCGCACTGTCCGGTTGGACGAGTTGACCACCACCAAGCGGCAGCTCGAACTGGACCATCTTCTCGACGAGGACTCCACGTTCTACGGTGACCTCTTTCCGCACGCCGTGCTCTGGCACGGCGAGGTCTACCTCGAGGACGGACTGCACCGGGCCCTGCGGGCGGCCCTGCAGAACCGCACCACCCTGCACGTGCGGATCCTCGACCTCGACGCGTTCCGCGCCGGGTCCGGGTAACGCGACCTCAGCCGGCGAGGAGCAGTTCTCGCACCACCGCGTCGGCCATCAATCGGCCACGCTGGGTGAGGACGACGCGGTCGCTCTCGAAGCTGGATTGATCCAGCAGACCCCACCGGATCAGCTGCGGTAGCGCCGCACGAGCCCGCGCCGGCAGCGACAGCACGGACAACCCGTCCCGACGTCGGACGCCGAGCATCACCCGCTCGGTGAACCGAGCGTCCTCATCGAGCGTCTCGCGCCCGGCGGCGGGGCTCGAACCGGCGTCGACCATGGCGGTGTAGCGCACCGGGTGCTTGACGTTCCACCACCGGACGCCGCTGACGTGACTGTGCGCTCCGGGGCCGAGACCCCACCAGTTCGCGTCGGTCCAGTACAACTCGTTGTGCCGGGACACGGCCTCCGGGCTGCGGGCCCAGTTGGAGATCTCGTACCACTCGTATCCCGCGGCCCGCAGCCGCTCGTCGGCCATTACGTACCGGTCGGCGAGGGCATCGTCGTCCGGCGCGGGGACGATCCCGGACGCGACCTGCCGGGCAAGGGCGGTGCCTTGTTCGACCACGAGGGCGTAGGCGCTGATGTGGTCCGGTCCAGCGCCGATCGCGGCGTCCAGGGAGGACTGCCAGTCGGCGTCGGTCTCGTGCGGCGCGCCGTAGATGAGATCGAGGTTCACGTGTTCGAAGCCGGCAGCCCGCGCCTCCGCGACCGCCTCTTCGGGGCGGCCCGGGCGATGCGTACGGTCCAGCACCGCCAGCACCTTCGGCACCGCGGACTGCATGCCGAGGGAGATCCGGGTAAAACCCTGTTCCCGCAGGCGCGACAGGTACGCGGGAGTCACCGTCTCGGGGTTGGCCTCGGTGGTGATCTCGATGTCGTCGGCCAGGCCGAATCGCTCGCCGATCCCGTCCAGGATCAGGCCGAGGTGCTCGGCCGGCAGCAGGGTCGGGGTACCGCCGCCGAAGAACACCGTAGACACCGGCGGGACGCGGTCGCCGAGCGCGTCACCGGCGTGCAGTACCTCGTCGGCCAGTCGGATCTCGCGCAGGACGGTGTCGGCGTAGCTGTTCCGGCTGACGCCGGGGCCGAGTTCGGCTGCGGTGTAGGTATTGAAATCGCAGTACCCGCAGCGGGTCTGGCAGAAGGGCACGTGCACGTAGAAGCCGAAAGGAATCCCCCGCCCCGCATCGAGAACGTGGCGCGGCAGGCGTCCGTCGATCGGAGCCGGGTCACCGGTGGGCAGAGCGCTGGGCACGCCTCAAGTGTGCGACACGCCCGGCGACGGATCGGCCAGGCCCGCGGGACGGTCGGGCAGATCACGCAAGACCGGCGCAAGTAGCGACTGTGACGGCGACCTCGACGGACGGGTCGGGCCGGAATCGGAGTCCCATGCCTTCACCGCGTACCCGACCACGAGGGCGAGCACCAGCACCACGAGAGCGACCAACGGTCGACGGACACCACGGCGCACGAGTACGGACTCTAGGCCGTGTCGCTGTGTGCTTCTATCGACGCATGGGCCATGACCTCACCGCGACGATGATCGAGCTCGACGGACACGGCGGTGATCGGATCCAGGCGTACGTCGCCCGGCCCGGTGCCGACTCCAAACGCGGTGGGGTGGTCGTCATTCACCACATGCCCGGCTTCGACCGCGAGTCCAAGGAGATCGTCCGTCGCTTCGCCGAACTCGGCTACGACGCCATCGCACCGAACCTGCACTTCCGTGAGGCGCCGGGCGCTGCCTCCGACGATGCCGCGGCCGCCAACCGGGCGGCGGGCGGAGTGCCCGATGACCGTCTGGTCGGCGACGTGGACGCGGCGGCGAAGTACCTGCGGGCCCTGCCTACCTCGAACGCGAAGGTGGCGACGATCGGCTACTGCTCCGGCGGGCGGCAGAGCCTGCTCGCGGCGTGTCACCTGGATCTGCAGGCCGCGGTCGATTGCTACGGCGCCTTCGTCACCGAGCCCACACCCGAGGGCTTTCCCATCGCGGTGACGAACCTCGTCGAGCAGGTCCCGGATCTGCGCTGCCCGCTGCTCGGGCTGTTCGGCAACGAGGACCAGCACCCCGCGCCGGGAGACGTCGACGACCTGCAAGCCCTGCTCGAGCAGCACGGCAAGAGTTTCGAGTTCCACCGCTACGACGACGCCGGCCACGCCTTCTTCGCCGTCAACCGGCCGTCCTACCGGGTCGCCGCCGCCAACGAGGGCTGGGAGGCGGTCACCGCCTTCTTCGCCAGGCATCTGTAGGGGATCGGGATGTGCACTTACACGACCGTCACCGCCGCGATGGACGGCAGCGCCAAGGGCCCGAACGGCTCCTGGTTCCACGTCACCGACGCCACCGTCTACTTCGACCACCCGGTGCACGCGATGGCCCTGCACACGCTCAACATCGACCTTGCGGCCCCGGCGAAGGGACCGTCGGCTCGCGTCGCAGTCGAGCTCACAGCGTCCTCGGCCCGTGAACTGGTGGCCGCGATCCAGGCCGCGCTCGCGGCCGCACCAGCGGACATGACGGTCTGACTAGGGTCGAGACCATGAGAGCTGCCTACGCCGAGAGCATCAATCCCGACGATCCCCTGGCCGGACTGGTCGTCGGCGAGCGACCCGACCCGGAGCCGCCCGAGGGCTGGACCCGGGTGGCGGTCAAGGCGGCCAGCCTCAACCACCACGACCTCTGGACGCTGCGCGGCGTCGGGATCAAGGCCGACCGGCTGCCGATGATCCTGGGCTGCGATGCCGCGGGTATCGACGAATCCACCGGCGACGAGGTCGTCGTGCACGCCGTGATCAACACGGAGGGCTGGACCGGCGATGACACCACCGACCCGGGGCGCACCCTGCTCTCGGAGAAACATCAGGGCTCGCTCGCGGAGTACGTGATCGTGCCGAAACGCAACGTGATCCCCAAGCCGGCCGAGCTGTCCTTCGCCGAAGCGGCCTGCCTGTCGACGGCCTGGCTCACCGCCTACCGGATGTTGTTCGTGAAGTCGGGCCTACGACCCGGGCAGTCGGTGCTGGTCCAGGGCGCGAGCGGCGGTGTCGCGACCGCCTGCATCTCGATGGCCCGCGCCGCCGGTTACCGGGTCTACGCCACCGCTCGGACCGAGGAGAAGCAGGCCAAGGCGCTGGAACTCGGTGCCCACCAGTCCTTCGCGTCCGGTGCCCGCCTGCCTGCGCGGGTGGACGCCGTCATGGAGACGGTCGGCGAGGCCACCTACTCGCACTCGGCCAAGTCGCTCAAGCCCGGTGGACGCATCGTCATCTCCGGCGCGACGTCGGGGCCGAATCCGCCGGCGGACCTCAACCGATTCTTCTTCCTGCAACTTGAACTTGTGGGCTCGACGATGGGGACCAAGCAGGAGCTCACCGACATGATCTCGTTCCTGGACGCGACTGGTCTGCGACCGCACATCGACCGCACGATTCCCCTTGATCGCGTCGGCGAGGGTCTCGAGGCGATGGCGTCGGGCGATCTGGTGGGCAAGATCGTCGTCGAGATCTGATCGGCGCCGAGACCGCTCAGCGAAGCGTTACGCGGGCCAGCAGCCCACGGTGGTCCGATCCGGGTAAGTCCACGGTTTCGACCGAGGTTGCGACCGCGCTTCGGGTCAGCACGTGATCGATCGCGATCAGCGGTCCGAACCACCGATCGGCCGGATAGCTGCGCTGGTACCCGGCTCCGGCCTGGTCGGCACCGTCGGCGAAGCCGGCACGCATCAGCGCGCGGAACTGCTGATGATCGGTGGTCGCGTTGTAGTCGCCCGCGGCGATCACCGGGCCGGCAGTCAAGGTCGGCAGTAGCGCCCGCAGGTGCGCGATCTCTGCGTTCCAGCGACGCGCCGGGTAGGGGTAGGGCGGGGTCAGGTGCACCGCGGCGAAAGTCATCGTCGGCCCCTGCGGTAGCGACACCGTCGCGTGCAGGATGCCGAGCCAGAAAGCCGGTTCGTTGATGGTGTTGCTCAGCGGGTACCGGCTCCACATGCCCAGGCCGCCACCACCGTCGGGCAGCGGCGCGGTGAAGCGGAAAGGCAGCAGGGCCGAGATCCCGGCCTTCTCCAGAGCGTCCTGCGCACCGTCGGTGAGTTCTTCGGTCGCCAGTAGGTCGACATCGTGGCTCTTCACCAGCTTCACGACCGCCCGGGGATCGGCGTGTCCGAGGCGCAGGTTGGCCTGCAGCACGGTGAGTCTCGGGCCGGCCGACGGCGCGTCCGTCGTCCGGTTCGGCGCCACCTGGACGAGCAGCATCAGGGCCATGACTACGACGGCGATCCCGAACAGGATCCAGCGCCGGCCGAGTCCAGCCAGGATGACCGCCACCGGGGCGGCCCACATCAGGTCGTGGGCGAAGGTGGTGAGCACGATCGTCGGCTTCCACGACGTCGGGATGCGGTGCAGCAACAGCCCCAGCGCGGCCACCGCAAGGGCGACCAGCGCCACTACTTCTTGGCCGGTTCGTCGCCAGTCGACAGGGCCGCGATGAAGGCCTCCTGGGGGACCTCGACACGGCCGACCATCTTCATCCGCTTCTTGCCCTCTTTCTGCTTTTCCAGCAGCTTGCGCTTACGGGTGATGTCGCCGCCGTAGCACTTCGCGAGGACGTCCTTGCGGATCGCGGCGATATTCTCGCGGGCGATGACCCGCGAGCCGATCGCAGCCTGGATCGGGACCTCGAACTGCTGACGCGGGATGAGCTTGCGCAGTTTGCCGGTCATCGACGTCCCGTAGGCGTAGGCCTTGTCCCTGTGGACGATGGCCGAGAAGGCGTCGACCGGCTCGCCTTGGAGCAGGATGTCGACCTTGACCAGGTCGGAGGCCTGCTCCCCGGACAACTCGTAGTCCAGGCTCGCGTATCCACGGGTGCGCGATTTCAGCTGGTCGAAGAAGTCGAAGATGATCTCGCCGAGCGGCAGCGTGTAGCGCAGTTCGACGCGGGTCTCGGACAGGTAGTCCATGCCACCGAGGCTGCCGCGCCGCTCCTGGCACAGCTCCATGATTGCGCCGATGTACTCGCTCGGCGCAATGATCATCGCCTTGACGACCGGCTCGTGGGTGTCGACGATCTTCAGCCCGCTCGGCCAGTCCGAGGGGTTGGTGACGATGTGCTCGGTGCCGTCCTCGAGGTCGACCCGATAGACCACGTTGGGGGCGGTACTGATCAGCTCGAGGTTGAACTCGCGCTCGAGGCGGTCGCGGGTGATCTCCAGGTGCAGCAGGCCGAGGAACCCGCACCGGAAGCCGAAGCCGAGCGCAGCGCTGGACTCCGGTTCGTAGACCAGCGCGGCGTCGTTGAGCCGCAACTTGTCCAGCGCGTCACGCAGGACCGGGTAGTCCGATCCGTCGAGTGGATAGAGGCCGGAGTAGACCATGGGACGCGGGTCGCGGTACCCGCCCAGGCTCTCCTTCGCCGGCTTGAGCGCGTCGGTGACGGTGTCGCCGACCCGGGACTGCCGAACGTCCTTCACACCGGTGATCAGGTAGCCGACCTCGCCGACGGACAGCCCGGACGTCGGCACGGGCTCCGGGGAGATGACACCGATCTCCAGCAGGTCGTGGGTCGCGCCGGTCGACATCATCGTGATCTTCTGCCGTGGCGTGAACTGGCCGTCGATGACCCGGATGTAGGTGATGACGCCGCGATAGATGTCATAGACCGAGTCGAAGATCATCGCGCGGGGCGGCGCATCGGCCACACCGACCGGGGCCGGAACCTCACGGCAGATCAGGTCGAGCAGTTCCTCGACCCCCTGCCCGGTCTTGGCGCTGACCCGCAGCACGTCGTCGGCGTCGCAGCCGATGATGTGCGCGATCTCGGCGGCGTAGAGGTCCGGTTGTGCAGCCGGCAGGTCGATCTTGTTCAGCACGGGAATGACCTGCAGGTCGTTCTCGAGGGCCAGGTAGAGGTTGGCGAGCGTCTGGGCCTCGATGCCCTGCGCGGCGTCGACGAGCAGCAGGGCGCCCTCGCACGCGGCCAGGCTCCGGCTGACCTCATAGGTGAAGTCGACGTGGCCCGGGGTGTCGATCATGTGCAGGACGTGCTCGACGCCGGTCTCGCGGCTCGTCCACGGCATCCGCACGTTCTGGGCCTTGATGGTGATCCCGCGCTCGCGCTCGATGTCCATGCGGTCGAGGTACTGCGCCTTGGCGAGTCGGGGGTCAAGGACGCCGGTGAGGCGCAGCATCTGGTCGGCAAGGGTCGACTTGCCGTGGTCGATGTGGGCGATGATCGAAAAGTTGCGGATCCGGGCCGGATCCGTCCGGCCGGCGGATGTCACCACTGCATTTTCGCACGCGGCCCGTGCGTGTCCCGCCATCCGGGCGGGATAACCTGCTCGCATGCGCGAGATCGTGGTGCTGTCCGGGAACGCGCACATACCCCTCGCCCGCGACATCTGCGGGGCGCTCGGCGTGCCGCTGTCCCCGGTCGAGATCCGCCGGTTCAGCAACGACTGCGTCTACGTCCAACTGCAGGAGAACTGCCGCCAGCGAGACGTCTACGTCGTCCAGCCCCTGGTCCCGCCGACGCAGGAGCACCTGATGGAGCTCCTGCTCATGCTGGACGCTGCGCGGGGCGCGTCGGCCGCACAGGTCACCGCAGTCATTCCGCACTACGCCTACGCGCGGTCGGATAAGAAGGACGCGTCGCGGATCTCGATCGCCGGTCGTCTCGTCGCCGACATGCTCACCACGGCCGGCGCGGACCGCGTGTTGACGATGACGCTGCACGCCCCTCAGGTGCACGGATTCTTCTCCGTCCCCGTCGACCATCTGACCGCGATCGGGGAGCTCGCAGATCATTTTCGTGGACGCGACCTGGAGAACACTGTGGTCGTCTCGCCCGACCTCGGCAACGCCAAGACAGCGACACAGTTCGCTCGATTGCTCGGGCTGCCGGTCGCTGCCGGGTCGAAACAAAGGTTGTCCGACGACCGGGTCGTGATCGACGCGATCGTCGGCGACGTGCGCGGGAAGCGCGCCATCGTGCTCGACGACGAGATCGCCACCGGCGGATCGATCCTCGAGTTGCTGGACCGGCTCGCCGACCAGGGCTGCCCGGACGCTGCCATCGCCTGCACGCACGGCCTGTTCGCCGGAAAGGCCGTACCGCGGCTGCGCGATCATCCGATGGTCAGTGAGGTGGTCACCACCGACACCGTTCCCCCGCCCTCGCAGGACTGGCCCGAACTCACGGTCCGTTCCGTTGCGCCGTTGTTCGCCGAGGCCATCAAACGCATCCACCTCGGCGAGTCGATCAGCAGCTTGTTCGACGGCGTCGACCCGACGCACGGACCACCCCAGCCGCAGTTGCCCTTCGGCGGCTGACTCACGCCCCCGCTCGACCGCACAACGGCGTCAGGCAGGATGGTCCTCATGACCGACCAGCGTGCCGCCATCGAGATCCGCGTCCCCGCCGTTGAACTGCGCAAGGGCGATCTCGTCAACACCAGCCCCGGTGAGGACGACTGGCAGGAGGTGCTCGGGGTCTACCGCAAGGCCGAGGACGCCAAGAGCACCGAGGTGAAGGCCCTCATCACCTCCGTGGGCGCGCGCTACGTGGTCGTGCAGCTCACCGACCTGCAGCCGGTCGACGGCGGGGTCTATTTCGACGACGGCGGCAACGCGATGGTCTACGGCGAGGACGAGGACGACGACCACCCGGTGATCGACCTGGCCAGCGACAGCAACGGCGTACGGACCTACCTCTACACCAAGTTCGAGCTCGTCACGATCCGCGCCAAGGGCGGCTCACCCACCGGCTGACCACGTCTTCTCGCGCCGGTTTGGGCCGCGCCGTTGCCCGCTGGTAGCCTGGCGGGGTTGTCTGCTCGCCGGTTCGTCCGGTAATTCGGTGGACACCCGCGAGCGATCAACCACCAATCTACGAACGTCGAGGCAAACTTCCTGTGGCAAACATCAAGTCCCAGATCAAGCGGATCCGCACCAACGAGGCCGCGCGCCTGCGTAACAAGAGTGTGCGTTCGGCGCTGAAGACGTCGATCCGTCAGTTCCGCGCCGCCGCCGACTCCGGCAACAAGGACGCCGCGCTCACCGCGCTGCAGCACGCTTCTCGTCAGCTGGACAAGGCCGCGAGCAAGGGCGTCATCCACGCGAACCAAGCCGCCAACAAGAAGTCGGCCATGTCGGTACGCGCCAACTCCCTGTAGACCGCCTGCCCGTTACGTCGCTGAGCGGGCGAGGCCGATGCGGCGGACGGCGTTCTCCAAGGCGTAGGCCGGGTCGACTGCCGCGCCCTTGACGTCGGCGTTCAACACCGCCACCACGCCCAGCGCAGCGCACAGGCCGTTCTCTGTCCAGCCATTGCTCTGACCGCGGGCCCGCTTGACCTTCCAGGGCGGCAGACCGAGCTTCTTGGCCAGGTCATACTCGCTTCCGCGACCACCGCTGGACACCCGCGCCACGGTCCGGACGCCATCGGCGAGGGCGTCCGCGATGACGACGTGCGGGACGCCGAGCAATAGGGCCTGGCGCAAAGCCTCGAGCGCCGGGCCGCTTCGCCCGACCACCGCCAGGTCAGACACCGCGAAACCGGTGACCTCGGCCCGCCCCTTGTGAAAGGCCCGGACGAGGTCGAGGTCGACATCACCGCCGGAGTCACTCACCAACTGGTTCGCTACGCCGGCCAACTCCCGCAGATCGCTGCCGACCGCGTCCATCAGGACGGCGAGGGCGTCCGGACTGATTCGTCCGCCGTGACGACGGATCTCATGACGAACAAAGTCCTGCCGGTCCCGCGCGTTACTCAGCTTGGCGCAGCCGATCTCGAGCGCTTTGGCCTTGCGCGCCAGCTCCAGGATGCTCTTGCCCTTGGCCCCACCCGCGTGGTGCAGCACCATGATCGTGTTCTCGGCAGGATCCTGCAGGTAGGGCGCGAGGATCGCGGCTGGGGCCGTCCTGATGTCCTGAGCGGCCCGGATCACCAGGACCCGGGCATCGCCGAACAGGCTCGGCCCGAGCAACTCGTGCAACTCCGGGCCTTCGAGGTCGCTACCGGCCCGTTCGGTCTCGACCGTTTCGGGATCGGCCCTGCGGGCTGCGGCGGCGATCGCGCTGACGGCACGGTCGGCCAGGAGATCCTCGTCGCCGACGAGCAGGAACAGCGGGGGTAGTGGCGCGGGCAGGTCGTCGAGTTGGACCGGTCGCGCAGACATGACGTCATCCTCGCACCGAGCACCGACGACCCGCACGGGGGCGCCGACCGCGTCGGCCGACCTGACCCGGACCGCAACGGGGCGGCCGGCGATGCGCCGAGGGCGCCCACTGTGCTGCTCGCGGTGCCGTGCACGACAACCGCCAGGTCCCCACCGTTGGTGTCGGTGTCGACGAACGCGACGTCACCGTCGCGATCCGTGCGGTACAGCGGGATGCCCTGCTGCGCGATCTCGCGCAGGAGCACCGGTGAGGGATGCCCGTAGTCGTTGTCGAGCCCGAGCGACACCACCGACGTCCGGGCGTGCGCGGCGGCGAGGAAGGCCGGCGCGGAGTACGCCGACCCGTGGTGCGGGACCTTGAGCACGTCAGCCGTGAGGTCCGCCCCCGAGGCGAGGATGGCTTCCTGCTCCTCGATCTCCGCGTCGCCGGGCAGCAGCAATCGAGTTCGCCCGACGGTCGCTCGCAGCACGAGGGAGGAGTTGTTCGGGTCTGATCGGGTCCCGTGCGCCGACGCACGCGGGCCCAGCACTTCGAGGCGGATCGGGCCGACGCGGATCGTCGTCCCGAGGATCGGACTGCCGACGACGAGGTGTTCCCGGCCGGCGATCCGGGTAATCAGGCGCTCGCCGCCGACCGGTTCGGGTAGCGGACCGGCGATGATCTGGCCGATCGCCCGCCCGCGCACCGCACCGGACAGACCACCCACGTGATCAGCGTGCAGGTGCGTGATCACGACCATCGGCAGCGACGTCACGTCGAGATCGCGCAGGCAACGATCGACCGCGACCGGATCCGAACCGGCGTCGACCAGCACCGCCGCTCCGGCACCTGCGTTGAGCACGAGCGCGTCCCCCTGACCGATATCGCAGGCCACAAACAGCCAACCATCAGGTGGCCATCCAGTCGTCACGGCCTGTACCGGCAGGAGGACGGTCACCGCCGTCAACACCGCGGCACCCAGCACCCGGCGGGTGCCGGCCCGGACCGCGATCAATGCAAGTGCCAGGAGCAGCCCTGCCAGCACCAACGCGCCATCCGCCCCACCCGGCCAGGGGATCACCGCACCGTGCAGACCACCGAAGAATTCCGCGACCCCCACCAGCCACCGGCACGGCCAACCGGCCAACCACGCGAGGACCGTCCCGGCGCCGAGCCACACCGGCGAGACCACCGCGGTGAGGAAACCGAGGATCGTCGTCACCGCCACGACCGGCTCGGCCAGCACGTTGGCCGCGATCGCCACCACGCTCACCTGCCCGGACAGCCCCGCCACCACCGGCGCCGTCACGAGATGAGCAGAGGCAGCCACGGCTGCCGACTCGGCCAGCCCGATCGGGACTCCCCGCGCGCGCAGTCCACGGGCCCAGCCCGGTGCGAGGACGAGCAACCCCGCGGTGGCGAGTACCGACATCGCGAACGACGCGCTCCGGGCCAGCGTGGGGTCCAGGATCAGCAATACGAGCACGACCGCGGACAGTCCGGGAAGCGCGGCCCGGGGGCGCCCTGCGGCCAGGGAAGCCAGCGCTATCGTGGCCATCGCGGCGGCACGGAGCACGCTCGGCGACGGCCGCGCGACGATCACGAAGATCACCAGCACGAGGCCCCCGGCCA
>JBDTFN010000258.1:0-7877 GCA_039937915.1 Jatrophihabitans sp.
AAGGACAACACCGATGTCGTGGCGATGCCGACCAACCACGGCAGCGAGGCCTACACCGCCCGCCCGGCGGAGAAGGACGGCGCCTACACCCGCCAGTACCTCAGCACCGGGATGACGGTCCTCGGCAAATCCCGGCTCCCCGAGTTCGGGTTCAACGCGTCCACCGAGTTCATGACCGGTGAGCCGACCCGCAACCCGTGGCACACCGATTACACGGTGGGCGCGTCGTCGGGCGGCTCGGCGGCGTTCGTCGCCGCTGGCGTCGTGCCGATTGCGCATGCGAACGACGGCGGTGGTTCGATTCGCATCCCGGCGGCGTGCGCCGGTCTCGTGGGCCTCAAGCCGACCCGACACCGGCACATCGATGGCGAGCAGACCCAGCATCTGCCGATCAACATGGTGTCCGAGGGCGTGGTGACCCGGTCGGTCCGCGATACGGCGGCGTTCGTCGCCGCGCTCGAGACCGAGTGGCGCAACCCCGAGCTTCCTCCGATCGGGCACGTGATCGGCCCGGCGCAACGGCGTCTGCGCGTGGGGCTCGTCCTTGACTCGATCACCGGAACCGTCGACGAGGAGACCCGTGGAGCGGTCGAACACACCGCCGAGCTGCTGGAGAAGGCCGGCCACGTCGTCGAGCCGATCTCGTTGCCGGTCGGCGAACAGTTCGCAGCCGACTTTCTCCAGTACTGGGCGTTGCTGGCCGAACTGGTCACCGACACCGGGCGGCTCATGCTGGATCGCTCGTTCGACGTCGACAAGGCCGACGGGCTGACCCGTGGACTTCGGCACGAGCACCGGCGCCATCTGTACCGCACGCCGTTCGCCATCCGCCGGCTGAAAAAGATTCCCGCCACGTACGCGCAGATGTTCCGACGTCATGAGGTCGTGCTCTCCCCCGTGCTGGCGCACACCACTCCCCTGCTGGGGCATCTCAGCCCGCGGATCGCGTTCGACGAACTCATCGAACGGTTGACGACCTGGGTGGCGTACACACCGTTGAACAACATCGCCGGGACGCCGGGCATCTCGTTACCGATGGGGGTCAGTGCTCAGGGCCTGCCGATCGGCGTCCAGCTCTCCGCCGCCCATGGCGACGAGCGGACGCTGCTCGAACTCGCCTACCTGCTTGAAGCCGAACAGCCTTTCGCTCGCATCCAGGACTGATCGGCCCGATCAGATCACGCCGAGAGCGAGCATGGCGTCCGCGACCTGGGTGAAGCCGGCGATGTTGGCGCCGGCGATGTAGTTGCCCGGCAGGCCGTACTCGTCTGCAGTCGCGAGGCAACGATCGTGGATGTCACGCATGATCGCGGAGAGTCGGGCCTCCGTGTGCTCGAAACTCCACGAATCGCGCGACGCGTTCTGTTGCATCTCCAAGGCGCTCGTCGCCACCCCACCGGCGTTGGCCGCCTTGCCCGGAGCGAACAGCACTCCCGCGTCGACGAGCATGCGCACCGCGTCAGGGGTCGTAGGCATGTTCGCCCCCTCGGCCACGATTCGTACGCCGTTGCCGATCAACGCAGCGGCGTCGGAGCTATCGAGTTCGTTCTGCGTCGCGCACGGCAGCGCGATGTCGCACGGCACCTGCCAGATCGATCCATCGGTGATCAGCGTGACGTCCGCGCCGCGAGCGGCGGCGTAGTCCGACACCCGCCCACGCTGGTCTTCCTTCACCGACTTGAGCAGTTCGAGATCGATGCCCTTCTCGTCGATCACGTAGCCGGTCGAGTCCGAACAGGCCACCACCTTGCCGCCGAGTTGATGAACCTTCTCGATGGCATACATCGCGACGTTGCCCGAGCCGGACACGACGACCTGCAAGCCGTCGAAGTCCTCGCCCCTGGTCGCAAGCATCGATTCGACGAAGAACACGGTGCCGTATCCCGTGGCCTCGGTGAGCACCTGCGAGCCGCCCCACGTCAATCCCTTGCCGGTCAGCACGCCGGACTCGTAGCGATTGGTGATGCGTTTGTACTGCCCGAACAGGTAACCGATCTCCCGACCGCCGACCCCGATATCGCCGGCCGGCACGTCGGTGTACTCGCCGATGTGGCGGTACAACTCGGTCATGAACGCCTGGCAGAAGCGCATCACCTCGGCGTCGGAGCGACCCTTCGGGTCGAAGTCCGAACCTCCCTTGCCTCCACCGATCGGCATGCCGGTCAAGGCGTTCTTGAAGATCTGCTCAAAACCGAGAAACTTGACGATCCCCAGATAGACCGACGGATGGAAACGCAGGCCGCCCTTGTACGGCCCGAGCGCGGAGTTGAACTCGACGCGGAACCCACGGTTGATCTGAACGGCCCCACTGTCATCGACCCACGGCACCCGGAAGATGATCTGCCGCTCCGGCTCACACAGCCGCGCGATGATCGCCGCGTCGGCGTACTGCGGGTGCTTGGCCACCACCGGACCGAGACTGTCCAGCACCTCGCGCACAGCCTGGTGGAACTCGGTCTCACCCGGGTTGCGCCGCAGCACGTCCTCGAAGATGGCGTGCAAAGTCTCGTCCAGAACCGGCATTCGCGCCTGGCCTCTCGTGATCCGCAAATTGTCGACCGACCGCGACGCTGCGGCTCACCGTCAGGAACTCCCGACCACGAGCTTGGTCGCGGTCGGGAACGTCCGATTTTACACAAGTGAAGCCAGTGAGAAGTTTCTAAGCGCTGGCATTGAGCGACTGAAGTGGATCGCCGATGCGCCCTATTCATACGAATGTCTCTAGGGTAAATTTTCCGGAATGCCGATCCGTTCCTCGCGTGACATCTGATGACCCGGATCACCGAGTCGCCGTACTCGGACCTGCCGGCTGGCCCTTCACCTATCGCTGCGCACCCCAATCCGGCGCACAATGCGGCCAAGGGCTCGATGTTCAGCCAAGTGCTGCGCACGACCGATCCCAAGCTGATCGGTCGGATGTACCTGGTCACGTCGTTGGCGTTCTTTGCCATCGGCGGGGTGATGGCACTGTTGATGCGCATCGAGTTGGCGCGTCCGGGACGGCAGTTCCTGTCCCAGGAGCAGTACAACCAGCTGTTCACCATGCACGGCACGATCATGTTGCTGTTCTTCGCGACGCCCATCGTTTTCGCCTTCGCCAACCTGGTGCTGCCGCTGCAGATCGGTTCACCGGACGTTGCCTTCCCGCGGCTCAACGCGTTCTCCTACTGGCTCTACCTGTTCGGCGCGATCACCGCGACCTCGGGTTTCTTCACCCCGAACGGGGCGGCCGACTTCGGCTGGTACGCCTACTCACCGCTGACCAACGCGGTGAACTCACCCGGCGCCGGCGCTGACCTGTGGATTTTCGGCTTGGCGCTGTCCGGGCTGGGCACGATCCTCGGTGGCGTCAACATGGTCACCACCGTGGTGACGCTGCGCGCACCGGGGATGACGATGTTCCGGATGCCGATCTTCACCTGGAACATCCTGGTCACGAGCCTGTTGGTCCTACTCATCTTCCCGCTGCTGACCGCCGCCCTGCTCGTGCTGTGGGCCGACCGGCATCTGGGTTCCCAGGTGTTCGAGTCCAACAACGGTGGCGCCATCTTGTGGCAGCACCTGTTCTGGTTCTTCGGCCACCCCGAGGTCTACGTCGTCGCGATCCCGTTCTTCGGCATCGTCACCGAGATCATCCCGGTGTTCAGCCGTAAGCCGCTGTTCGGCTACAAGGGCATGTGCCTGGCCACCATGTCGATCGCGGCGTTGTCGATGACGGTGTGGGCCCACCACATGTTCACCACCGGCGCGGTCCTGCTGCCGTTCTTCTCCCTGATGTCTTTCCTGATCGCGGTGCCGACCGGTATCAAGTTCTTCAACTGGATCGGGACGATGTGGCGCGGTGCGGTCACCTTCGAGACGCCGATGCTGTTCTCGATCGGGTTCATGGTGACCTTCCTGTTCGGCGGACTGACCGGCGTGATGCTGGCCTCGCCGGCGATCGACTTCCAAGTCGGGGACAGCTATTTCCTCGTCGCGCACTTCCACTACGTGCTGTTCGGGACCATCGTGTTCGCTGCGTTCGGCGGGATCTACTTCTGGTTCCCGAAGTTCACCGGCCGCTACCTCGACGAGCAGCTGGGCAAGGTCCACTTCTGGATGACCTTCGTCGGCTTCCACATGACCTTCCTGGTCCAGCACTGGCTCGGCAATGAGGGCATGCCACGCCGTTACGTCGACTACCTGCCGACCGACGGCTTCACCGGCCTGAACACGTTCTCCACCATCGGGTCCTTCGTCCTCGGCGCCTCGCTGCTGCCCTTCATGTGGAATGCCTACCGCTCCTACCGCTACGGCGAGATCTGCACCGCGGACGACGCATGGGGCTACGGGAACTCCCTGGAATGGGCGACGTCCAGCCCACCGCCACGGCACAACTTCACCTCGATCCCGCGGATCCGCTCCGAACGCCCGGCGTTCGAGGCGCACTACCCGCACCTGCTCGAGCAGCTCGAGGCCGAGGCGCACTCCAGCCGTCGCAAGCACAACCGGAACGCTGGGCCGCTCGCAAGCGCGCTTGCCGGATCAGAGGGAACCCGACAGGGCGATAAGGATCCAGACGTCGGTACCTAAGACCCACCGAGCCGGTCGTGGCCGCGCGCCGGTCACCTCAATCTCGGCGCGAAAGTTCCCCGATGGGAATGCGCCAGATCAGCCGTGTGCCGGGTGATCCGCCGGACTCGACCACCAGCGTGCCATCACGGCGTTCGGCCCTGGTCCGCAGGTTGGACAGCCCACTTCGACGGGTGACCTCGCCGATCCCGCACCCGTTGTCCTCCACCTCGACGACGATGGCGCCGTCGACGACCCTGATCGCCACGCGGGCGTACGTCGCGTTCGCGTGCCGCGCGATGTTGGTGAGTGCCTCCCGCAGAACGGCGACGCAGTCGTCGAGCACGTCCTCGCCTATGCCGAAGTCGACCGGGCCCTCGACGTCGAGCGTCGGCACAAAGCCCAGGGCACATTCGAGGTCCTGGAAGATCTGTACGGCCTGCGCGCGAACTGAGCCGGACTGAGCCACGATCGGCACGGTCAGCTTGTAGATGCTCGAGCGGATCTGCTTGATCGTGTCATCGATGTCATCGACGGCGATCTGTAGTTGTTGCGATGGGCGCCCGGACATGTGGCTGGCGGCCCTTTGCACGCTCAGACCGATGGCGAACAGGCGTTGGATGATGTGGTCATGCAGATCACGGGCGATGCGGTCGCGCTCCTCGATCACCGCGATCTGATCCCTGTGGGCCTGCAACTCTGCCAGTTCCAGGGCGAGGGCGACCTGACCGGCGAACATCGTCGCCATGCCGAGTTCACCGGTAGAGAAGGCCTGGCGGCCCGGCCCCCGGCTGATCGTGAGGAGGGCGTGCTTGTCGGTGGTCCCTGTCAGCGGGATGAGCAGGGTGCCGTCGACGTCGAGCGTCGCTCGCATGCCGTCGGAAAGCAATTCCTCGGGCAGGTGGGCAATCGCGTGGGCCTCACCGGAGCCCATGACCGCGGCGGCAAGAACGCTGTCCGAGGACAGCAGTTGCCGGTCCCACTTCGCGTCGTTGACGCCGGCCGCGGCGATGACCACAATTTCGCCCTCACCGGGCCCAGGCGCCATGACCGAGACCAGGTCGGCGTCGGCGATGTCCAGTAGCCGCTGCGCAACAAGGGTCATCGGGCTGACGTGGCGACCGGTCACCAACTCGCGGGCCAACTCCGACGCGCCGGTCACCCAGCGATCCCGTCGAGCGTTCTCCGCTGCTGTGCGCGCCTTCTCCACCAGGTTCGCAGCAGCGGCAGCAACACTCACCGCGGTCCGCTCGTCCAGCTCGTCGAACGAATTGCGCCCCCGCGGTTGCGCCAGATAGAGCCCACCGGCCGAACGGCCGCGCAGCATGATCGGCACGTCGAGCATTGCGTGCTCGGACGGTAGCCGACCGATGCGAGCGGCGAGGTCTGGATCCATCCCGACCGGTACGAAGTGCTCCACCTTGCCGTGGACACCCAGCACGCTGATGGCGACGTGATCACAGCCAAGGATCTCGCCCGCCTCGCGGGCCAGTTCATACAGCAGATCCTCGAGCGACTGATCGGTGCGGTCGTTGAGCGAATCGTCGAGCAGTATCCGCAATCGCGAATCAGTCAGCTCCGTCGAACCGTCGATCAAGTGCGTCATGTGGTCCCCCGACCAAAGGCCGCCCGCTGAGCAGCACGACCAACCCCGTTACTTCCGAAGCCAACATCGGGACTTCGGTACCTGGATCTAACCGTTGCAAGGATATAGCCCGCGTAAGGAAGGTCAACAGTTTCCCACGTTAGGTTGTGCCGATCAGAATGCGCGGATGGCGCGCGGGGTCGAGCCAGGTCAGGATGCGGACGAGATCGGCCCGCGGTACGGCCACGCAACCCTGCGTGGGCTCGCCGTCGGTCACGTGCAGGAAGAACGCCGAGCCGCGACCCGGCCGAACACCTCCCGGCGAATTAGCGGTGTTGTAGTCGATGACCACGGCGTACTCGTAGAACGGTGTCTCGTAGTAGAGGTGCTCGTTGGGATCACCCTGTCGGAAGCCGCAGTCGGTCACGCAATGCTGCCGAGTGTTGTAGAGCGGACCGGCTTCACTGATCCACCAGTCGGCCGGCGTCGTACGCAGGTACGGCAGCGCTGTGCCCGGGTTGGTGTCCCGTCCGAAGGCTTGGGTGAGCGTGAAGCTGCCCTGTGGGGTGCGGGTGCTGCTCTCGCTCGCCGATCCGATGCCGTCGGCTCCGAGTTGTGCGGGGACCGTTGCCCCGACCCGCCGCCACCTGTCGTCCACTCTCGTCCACCGTTGCAGGCTGCCGAAGGTCGAGGTAGCCGATGCCGACGTCACTGTGACTACTTGTCGCGCATCGTCGGTAGGCAGCCGCAGCGGGAGTGACTGATCCGTCGACGCTCGGCTCGACCTGGGCGTGACTGCGCGGATCGACGGACGTGGGGTGGGAACCAGGGAGGTGCGCGGCGCCGCGGTCGCCGACGTGCGTGCGGAGGCCGTCGCCGATCCGGCCCCGGACGACTGGGTCGACGTGGCCGTGGTCCCTGCCGGACTGGTCAGCCCCGCGGTCCCTGATCGGTCCGGCGCCGGACTGCCGGAGCACCCCGTCGACAGCGTCGTGACGAGCGCAAGCAGCACGACCGCCCGTCGTGTCCGCGCACCCATCACGGGGTTCAGGGTGTCACGAGACGCCGATCAGGATCCTTGGGTGAGCTGACGGGGTGAGCCAGCGCATGAGCGAGGTGAGCGTGCTCTGCGATATCGCCACACACCCGGCGGTGGCCGAGCCGTCGGTGACGTGCAGGAAGAATGCGCTGCCCTTACCTGGGCGTACGCCGCCGGGGGCGTTGCGGGTGTTGTAGTCGATCACCACGGCGTAGTTGTACTCGGGATTGACGTAGTAGAGCCGTTCGTTGGACCCGTTGTTGTAGCCGCAGTTGCTGCACCGCTGGTGGGTGTTGTACGTGCTGCCGGCCTGACTGATCCAGTAGTCCGCGGGGTTCGTGACGAAGTACGGCAGGCTCGTGCCGGGGTCGCCGTAGCGCCCGAAGGCCTGCGTCAGCGTGAAGCTCCCCGCCGGGGTCCGGGACGTCGACTCACTGGCTGACCCGATGCCATCAGCGCCGAGGTGCGCGGTGACCGAGCCTCCGTAGCGCTGCCACCTTCCGCTGGCGACCCTCGTCCAGGCCTGCAAAGTTCCTGTCGTCGAGCCTGGCGAACGTGCGGTCACCGTGATCACCCGCGAGGCCGAACCGGGTGAGTATCCCAGCGGCAGGGCCTGCCCGGAGACGGTTTGCGGGCGCTTGGTGGGCGCCGCGCTGGCCGGCGTCGGGTTCGCGATTGCCGCCGCCCGCGCTGGGGCGCGCG
>JBDTFN010000259.1:0-3220 GCA_039937915.1 Jatrophihabitans sp.
TGGCGCCGTTCGACTGGGCAGTGATCGTCGCTGACGTCCTGCGGGTCTATGAGTTGGCGATCGCCGGCGCGGGTGTGAACGCCACCTGAACCTGGCTGGGTGCCGTGGCCTCCGCAAATTTTTCGCCTGGCTCGCCTAGAGTCCGGTCGTGCTCCCCGTCGTTTGGCTCGTCGTGGCCGTCCTGGTCGCGATTGTGTTCACGATGTGGGCCACGTTCACCCTCACCCGCCTGGACCGTCTCCACGCACGAGTTGATGCGGCGCAGGCAGCCCTGGAGGCTCAGCTGGTCCGTCGGGCCGCGGCGCTGCAGCACGTCGCCGAATCTCCGGACAGCGGGCTGCCCGACGCGGAGCGGGGCCGCTTCGACGGGATCGCCCGGGAGGCGCTCACCCTCGGTAGCGCCACCCCGGAGCGGGAGACGGTCGAGAATGCGGTCGGCCGAGCGGTCACCGATCTGGCAGAACGGCCTGAGTCGTTGCGTCCCGATGCGGTCGAGGAGTTGCGCGAGGCTGCTGCTCGAGTCCTCATCGCCCGTCGTTTCTACAATGACGCGGTCCGCGACACCAAGGCGCTGCGTGCCCGCCGGATGCCCCGACTTTTTCGGATGGCCGGACGTCGCGACCTGCCGCAGTTCTTCGACATCGATGACACTTTGCCGGCCCCGGCGCGGGCAATACCTGATGACACCAAGGAAGAAGATCCCCGATGACCGCTGTGTCCCGACCTTCCCGCGTCCTGGCCGCAGTTGCGGCCGCGGCTGTGCTGCTGGGAGCCGCTGCGTGCTCGGGCAGTAGCGCCAAGGTCGCCAAATCGAGTGCTCCGGCACCGTCACACACCTCGGGGACGTCGAGTTCGGCTACGGCCAAGCCGGTCACGTCGGTGAACCCACTGACCGGGGGTAAACCGAGCAGCAACGGGGTCGTCGCCGTCAAGATCGATGACACCGGTAACGGTCGCCCGCAACGCAACATCGATCAGGCCGACATCGTCTACATCGAGGAGGTCGAGGGCGGGCTGACCCGTCTGGCGGCAGTCTTCAACAGCTCGCTACCAGTGGTCGAGGCGGTGCGTAGTACCCGTCCGGCCGATCCGGAACTGCTCAGCCAGTACGGCAAGATCGCCTTCACGGCCTCCGGGGGCGCGCGGGTCTCGCTCCGCATCCTGGACCGCTCCTACCTCAAGTCCACCATCAACGATCGCAACGGCCCGGGCTTCCAGCGCGACTCGAACCGACCCGCTCCGTACAACCTGACCGCGAACCTCGCGACGATCGCGAAGGTCCTGAAGTCTCCGCGAGCCCGCAACGTCGGGTTCACCTGGTCGTACTCGCAGGCCCAACTCGCCGGGGCGAAGCCAGGCACCCGCATCCGGACCGTCGTCGGAGGAACTCCGATCGAATTCCGTTATGACGCCAAGACGCACCGTTACACCCGCTACATCGACGGGACGGCGCAGCGCACCGCCGCCGGCAAGCTGATCACGACGCCCAACGTCCTCGTCCAGTTCTGCAAGGTCGAGGTGTACAGCCAGGATCGCGACGTCAACGGCAACCCGAACCAGTTCACGTACACGATCGGCGCCGGCAAGATCGTGCTCTTCCGCGACGGTATGCAGGTCCCCGGAACCTGGAAGCGCGCCGGCCTGTCGAGCCCCACCACGCTGGTCAACGCCAAAGGCCAGAAGATGCTTTTCCGTCCGGGCGGTACATGGGTCGTTCTCACGCGTAACGGGGCTCCGCTGAGCTCGTAGGATGGGTGTCATGCCCGAGAACGCGATAACCAGCGACCCCACGACCAGCCCCACCGTCGGCACCGCCCGCGTCAAGCGCGGCATGGCCGAGATGCTCAAGGGCGGCGTCATCATGGACGTCGTCACTGCCGAGCAGGCCAAGATCGCCGAGGACGCTGGTGCGGTCGCTGTCATGGCTCTCGAACGGGTCCCGGCCGACATCCGCGCCCAGGGTGGCGTGTCCCGGATGAGCGACCCGGACATGATCGAGAGCATCATCGCCACCGTCTCGATACCGGTGATGGCCAAGGCCCGCATCGGTCACTTCGTCGAGGCCCAGGTGCTGCAGTCACTCGGCGTCGACTACATCGACGAGTCCGAGGTGCTGACCCCGGCCGACTACGCCAACCACATCGACAAGTGGGCGTTCACCGCCCCGTTCGTCTGCGGGGCCACCAACCTGGGGGAGGCGCTTCGGCGCATCACCGAGGGCGCGGCGATGATCCGGTCCAAGGGTGAGGCCGGTACCGGAGACGTCTCCAACGCCACCACGCACATGCGCACCATCCGCGCCGAGATGCGCCGCCTGCAGAACTTGCCCGAGGACGAATTGTTCGTCGCGGCCAAGGAACTCCAGGCGCCCTACGAACTCGTCGCCGAGGTCGCCCGTGCCGGCAAGCTACCGGTCGTGCTCTTCACCGCCGGCGGCATCGCCACCCCAGCCGACGCGGCCATGATGATGCAGCTCGGCGCCGAAGGAGTCTTCGTCGGCTCGGGCATCTTCAAGTCCGGTAACCCAGCCCAGCGCGCGGAGGCCATCGTGAAGGCCACCACGTTCTTCGACGACCCGGACGTCATCGCCAAGGTCTCCCGCGGTCTGGGTGAGGCCATGGTCGGCATCAACGTCGAGGAGATTCCGCAGCCGCACCGTCTCGCCGAGCGCGGCTGGTAGCGCGTCAACCCAGGACGCTCAGCGGCTTGCGCAGTCGACCCCGACCGTGTCGGCCCGCCGCCTGATCCGTGTCGGTCCGGCTGCGCCCGTAGGCTGAACCCTTGTGTTCACGGTCGGTGTATTCGCACTCCAGGGTGATGTTCGCGAACACGTCCGTGCGCTGGAGGCGGCCGGCTGCGCGGCGGTTGCGGTCCGGCGTCCGGCGGAACTCGCGGCGGTCGACGGGCTGGTCCTGCCCGGTGGGGAATCCACCACGATCCTGAAGCTGGCGAAGGTCTTCGACCTGCTCGAGCCGCTACGGCAGCGCATCGCCGACGGGCTGCCGGTCTACGGCTCCTGCGCCGGCATGATTCTGCTCGCCGACCGGGTGGACGCGGGCGGCTCTCCGCTCGAGGGGACGATCGGCGGCATCGATATGACGGTGCGCCGCAACGCCTTCGGCCGGCAGGTCGATTCCTTCGAGGAGGACCTGGACATCGACGGCATCGAGGGGCGACCCGTGCGGGCGGTGTTCATCCGTGCGCCGTGGGTCCAGGACGT
>JBDTFN010000260.1:0-4786 GCA_039937915.1 Jatrophihabitans sp.
GTGAGGGCTACTACAGCTTCGACCTCGGCAACTGGCACCTGATCGCTCTGAACACCAATCACTTCCTGACCCACCCGACGGCGGTCTGTGCGTTCGTCGCGTGCGACGAGTCATCGGCGCAGGTGGCGTGGCTCAAGGCGGACCTGCGCGCCAGCACCAAGCGGTGTGTGCTGGCGTACTGGTCGGATCCTCGCTTCTCATCCGGGACGATGCACGGCAGCAATCCAGCTATCGGGCCTATCTGGGACGCCCTCTTCGCTGCGCACGCCGATCTCGTAGTCAACGGTCACGAGCACATGTACGAGCGGTTTGCCCAACAGAATCCGCTCGGTGTGGCCGATCCGCAGGGCATTCGCGAGATCGTGTCCGGCACCGGCGGGAACGGGGCTCTATCCCCTCGGCCCGCGCCTTCCGAATAGCCAGGTAGCGAACAACAAGACGCACGGCGTGCTCATGGTCACGCTGCACCCAGACAGCTACAGCTGGCGTTTCGTGCCCGTGAGCGGGGAGACCTTCACCGATCAGGGGAGCGCGGCCTGCAACCCGAAAAGCTCCACTGGTTCGTGAACGGACTCAGTCACTGAACGCTTCGCACCAACGCGCTGCCTCACACCGGGAGACTGCCACGGGGAAAGCCGCCGTTGCAATTGATGAGCTGGCCGTTGATCCATTGCCCTTGCTCGGAGAGCAGAAAGCCAACGGTCTTGGCAATGTCGGCCGGCGTGCCCAGGCGGCCGGTGGGCTGCATCGCGACGAGCTGCTCGCGTGGGTCCGGCGTCATCCAACCGGTGTCGATCGGCGTTGACTGCGTAGTGCCGGTCGAAGCTCTCGACGCTGGTCGTCAACACGCTCGAGTCGACACTCTCGCAATGAGACAGGACCAGAGCATCGATCGCGCCGAGCCGTCGGGTGGCCTCGTCGAACAGGCGGTCGGCTCCGTCCGCGGCCGCCAGATCGACCGGCACCAATTCGACGCGTGTGCCGCCTTCTGACAACTCGGTCAACCACGTTGCTGGATCCTCTTCCGACCCGTCGAGACCCACACGCTCGTCGTACGCGTGCCAGTAGGAGATCGCGAGGGACCAGCCGTCGGCAGCCAGTGCTTTCGCGATGCCGGCAGCGATGCCTCGTCGCCGACCGACACCGGTGATTACCGCTGTTTTCCTCATGACTCCACTCTGGGAGCCGGAGCCCGTGCGAGCGACGACACCAGCCGGGCCGAGACGACCACGTTGTATTCGTAATCGCGACCGCCGAGTTCGGCGCAGGTGATGAGCACGACGCGGTTTCGCACGGTGTCGTCGACCGTGCTCGTGACGTTGCCCAGTTTGAGCTTGTCCACCCCGTAGGCATCATCTACCCGGTAGTCGAGGCGACCCTTCGGGGTCCACAGGGTGATGACATAGCCGTCAAGCATGGTGATCGGGTAGATCGGGACGCCGTCGCGGAGAACCGGTTTCGTCCGCAGGATCTGCTTGGTCGCCGGCGCGGAGAGTCGGTTCAGCACCTCGCGCGGATCGGGGGCCCAGGAGTGACCGAGCACGTACGTGGTGGCTGAGTTGCTGCTCGGAGCCTCACCGAAGTCGTTGCGCACCCAGCACACCGTGTGGTGCTGCTCGCCCGGTGGGTCGAGCGGCCGGTCGTTCGCCATCGCACAGACACGCGCGTTGATGGTGAACAGCGCCCCGGTGACCCGGAATCGGGTCGGCCCAGCCTTGTCGACACGCTCGTGCGGCACGGCCGACTTGGTCGGGGTCGGGGTCGGGGGCGCGGTAGCGGACGGGACGGGCACGGCCGCCGGCGGGGACGACGTGGCAGGGGGAGCGGCCTGCGACTTCGTAGGTTCGCTCGACCCGAGGTATACCGCGACGGACGCGGCCACCAGCACCACGGTCGTTCCGGCGGCCAGGAACAGCCGTCGTCGATTCCGCCCGCCGGTGTGCTGCTCCATGGTGTGCCGAGCGTAAGCCTGAAGCGCTCGGGGTTGGCATTTATTAGGACGTCCTAGTAAATTGGGCGCTTACCGGGCCATCCACGCACCACCGAGATCCGAAGGCCGATCCATGGACGCAGAGCAGATCGCCGAAGGCCGCGCACGTTGGCAGGATCGCTACGACAAGGCGCGCAAGGCCGAGCGTGACTACACGACACTGTCCGGATCCGAGGTCGAACCGGTGTATGGCCCGAGCGGCGCCGACGAGCGGATGGATCGGATCGGCTGGCCGGGGGAATATCCATTCACCCGCGGCATTCACCCGACGGGCTATCGCGGCAAGCCGTGGACGATTCGCCAGTTCGCCGGCTTCGGCAGTGCGACGCAGACCAACGAGCGCTACAAGATGATCCTGGCCGAGGGGGGCGGCGGCTTGTCCGTCGCCTTCGACATGCCGACGCTGATGGGCCGCGACTCCGATGACCCCCGATCGCTCGGCGAGGTCGGGCATTGCGGCGTCGCGATCGACTCGGCTGCCGACATGGAGGTTCTGTTCGACGGGATCGACCTGGCCGCCACGACAACCTCGATGACGATCTCCGGACCGGCGGTCGCCGTCTGGTGCATGTACGTCGTCGCCGCCGAACGCCAGGGTGCCGACCCCACCAAGCTGAACGGCACACTGCAGACCGACATCTTCAAGGAGTACATCGCCCAGAAGGAATGGGTGTATCCGCCCGAGCCGCACCTCAAACTCATCGGCGACCTGATGGAGTACGTCGACGAGCACATCCCGGCCTACAAGCCGCTGTCGGTCTCCGGCTATCACATCCGTGAGGCGGGGGCGACCGCCGTGCAGGAGCTGGCCTTCACGCTCGCCGGCGGCTTCGGCTACGTCGAACTCGGCAAGTCTCGCGGTATGGACGTGGACCGGTTCGCACCAGGGCTGTCGTTCTTCTTCGACGCCCACATCGACTTCTTCGAGGAGATCGCCAAGCTGCGGGCGGCCCGTCGCATCTGGGCGCGGTGGATGCGCGACGTCTACGGCGCCACGACCGACAAGGCGCAGTGGCTGCGCTTTCACACCCAGACCGCCGGAGTCTCGTTGACCGCGCAGCAGCCGGACAACAACATTGTCCGGACGGCCGTCGAGGCACTCGCCGCGGTACTCGCCGGGACGAACTCCCTGCACACCAACGCGATGGACGAGGTGCTGGCGCTGCCGTCGAACAAGTCGGCTCAGATCGCGTTACGCACCCAGCAGGTCATCGCCGAGGAGACCGGCGTACTCAACGTCGCCGACCCGCTCGGCGGGTCCTGGTACGTCGAGGCGCTCACCGACAAACTTGAGGCCGAGGCGGAACAGATCTTCGAACGGATCAAGGAGTTCGGCGGTGACGGCACCATGACCTCCGGCCTACTGCGCGGGATCGAGGAGGGCTGGTTCATCGGCGAGATCGCCGACTCGGCCTTCGAGTACCAGATCGCCTTCGAGAAGGGTGACAAGCGGCAGGTCGGCGTCAACGTGCTCACCGGCGACATCGGCGAACCGCTGGAGATCCTGCGCGTGTCGCACGAGATCGAGCTTGCTCAGCGCGAGATCATCACGGCTCGCCGGGCCGGTCGCGACCAGCAGGTAGTCGACGCCGCGCTCGAGCGGATGGTCGAGGATGCCAAGGCCGATCGCAACACCGTCCCGGCCATGCTCGATGCCGTCCGCGCCGAGGCGACGCTGGGGGAGATCTGCAACGCCTTCAAACCGATGTGGGGCGAGTACCGGGAACCCGCGCGCTTCTAACCATCTGCGGGACCCCCAGTGGGACGGGGCGTCGACGGCGCGAACGGGTCACGGTCACGGTCACGCCGATGCTCGCCAGCATCACCAATCCGACGCCGACCAGCGTCGGACCGGTCACCGTCTCGCCCAGCACGACCAGCCCGGCGAGAGCTGCCATGCCCGGGTTCAAGCTCGTGAGCACACCGAACACCGCGGTGGGCAGGCGTCTGAGCGCGAGCAGATCGAGGCTGTACGGAATTGCCGAGGAGATGACGCCAACAGCGAGACCCAGGGCCAGGACGTCGGGGCGGAGCAGGACGGTGCCCGCGGTGGCGGCCCCTATCGGAGCCATGATCAGCGAGCCGACGACGCATCCGAGCGACAGCCCGGCCAGCCCGGTGCCGCTACGACCGAGCCGACCGCTCAGCACGATGTAGGTCGCCCAGCAGCACGCCGCGCCGAGGGCAAAGCCGATGCCGACGGCGTCGCTACCGTTCAGCGAGCCGCCGAGGAAGGCGACCCCGAGTCCGGCCGGTAGCACCCACACCCGGGTCGCCCAGTTCGACGCCGTCACGATCGACACTGCGAGCGGACCGAGAAATTCCAGTGTGATGACGGTGGCGAGCGGCAGCCGGTCGATGGCCAGGTAGAGGGAGACGTTCATGGCTGTGAAGACGGCGCCGAAGACTGCCGACGCGAGCAGTTCTGAGCGGGTCCAGCGCCGACGCCATGGGCGGGCGATCGCGACCAGGACGATCGCCGCACCGCAAAGTCGCAGCGTTACCGTCCCGAGCGGTCCGGCGGTACCGAACAGGTGTGCCGCAAGCGCGGCTCCGAACTGAACCGAGGTGACGCTGGTGATCGACAGAGCCGCCCCACCGAGGATCGGTGGGTTCTCGGCCCGCACCGGCGTCGACGTCACAACGGGAACGCTACGACCAAGGAACCAATGCCGGGAAATGTCGCGGAGTTCGATCTATGCTTCGTGCTCATGAATGCGATCGAGGTGCGTCACCTGCGGGCTCTGATCGCACTCGTCGAGGAAGAGACGTTCACCGACGCGGCGATCCGATTGG
>JBDTFN010000261.1:0-7807 GCA_039937915.1 Jatrophihabitans sp.
GACGGCGGGGACGGCATGGCCCTGGCCCAGCGCCTCGACGCCGTGCTCGACGGCGTGGCGTTCAGCGCCGTCGCCTTCGGCCCGACCAAGGATGCGGTGGCAGTGACCGTGTACGGGCACGCCTGGGCCGACGTCGCGACCGACAACGGTGAACAGCGTTTGGCGCTCAAGCAGCCCAGCGGGACTGCCCACAGCGCCATCCCGGGCACCCTTAGCTCGATCAGGGCCGGCCTCGGCGACGTGGATGTCGCAGCCGATCCACCGCGCTGGGGCGGCCTCGACGCGGGCGTCGTCCCGGCCCGGGGCCTGCTCTTCCTGCCCGCCGCCGTCGCTGACGCCGCCGCCGCCTCGACCCCGGCCGCTGCCCCGGTTGCCCCCGCTGCCCCACCCGCGTCGGACGTGCCGACGGTGCCGCCACCGACCAGTGCGTCGCCCCGGCGCCCGGCGCCCGGTTCAGCCGAACCGATGTTGGATCCGCTGTCCGCACCCGCCCCGGGGGCCGTGCAGGCAACCCCGGCGCCCGCTCCGCCGCAGGCGCAGGCGCCGGTCACCCCGGCCCCGGCCGAGGTGCCACCCGCCCCCGAGATCGCCGATTTCGACCGCGACCAGCCGTTCTCGTCGGTCGTGTTCGTCCAGGCCGCCGCCGCGACGCTGCCCGAGCCGGAGATCCGGGCGCCGCTGCCCGTCGTCGACGCTCCCCTGGCCGCTCCGGCACCGAACGTCGCCCCGGCTGCTCACCCGGTGCCGGACGCCGGGGTCAAGGTGCTCGGCGTGTACTGCAAGAACGGCCACTTCGACGATCCGTCAGCGCGCTACTGCGCTATCTGCGGCATCTCGATGGCGCAGCTGACGCTCATCCCGCGCCCCGGCCCGCGGCCGCCGCTCGGGGTCCTCGTCCTTGACGACGGTGCCATCTTCAGCCTCGACACCGACTACGTGATCGGGCGCAGCCCGGACCGCTTCGAGTCCGTCACGTCCGGCGCGGCCCGTCCGCTGCGGCTGTCCGACCGGCAGGGCCTGCTGTCCCGGGCCCACCTGCTGATCCGCCTGGACGGGTGGCAGGTGCAGGTCGTCGACCTCGGCTCGGCCAACGGCACCGGCGTGCTTGCCCCGGGTGCCGCCGCCTGGCAGCGCGTCGCGGCCCAGACGCCGGTGACGATCCGCCCGGGCACCGAGGTCGGCTTCGGTCAGCGTCGTCTGCGCTACGAGTCGCACCGGAACACCTGACATGCCGGACCCGGCCACGATCGCCCCGCTCGACGTCACGCAGTTCCTTCTGGATCTCGTGATCATCGTCGTGCTCGCGCGCCTGATGGGGGCGCTGGCCCGCAAGCTGGGTCAGCCGTCGGTCATCGGGGAGATCGTGGCCGGGGTCCTGCTGGGACCGAGCCTGTTCGGTGCGTCGTTCACCGCTGAGCTGTTCCCGGCCGAGGTCCGGCCGTCGCTGGGGTCGGTCGCGGACCTCGGACTCGTGCTGTTCATGTTCATCATCGGCTACGAACTCGACCGCGAACTGATGCGCGGGCGGGAGAAGGTCGCCCTCAACGTGTCGCTCGGCTCGATCGCGGTTCCGTTGGCGGCGGGCTTCGGGATCGGGCTCTGGCTCGCCGGCCGGCACGCGCACCAGGGCGGGTCGGTGCCGTTCGCGCTGTTCGTCGGCGCGTCGATGTCGGTGACCGCATTCCCGGTGCTGGCACGCATCCTCACCGACCGGGGCATGCATCGCACCCGGGTCGGCGGCCTGGCGATCGCGGCGGCGGCGGTGGACGATGTTGCGGCGTGGTCCCTGCTGGCGGTCGTGGTGACCATCGCCGGCAGCCACGGGCAGCCGCAGTGGCACATCCTGCTCTCGCCGGCCTACCTGCTCGTCATGGTGCTGCTCGTACGTCCGCTGATGGGTTACGTCAACGAGCGGTACCGCGCCGCCGACCGGCTCACCCCGGATCTGCTTGCGGTCGTACTCGTGCTGCTGCTCGCCTCGGCGGCGGCCACCGAGTGGCTGGGCGTCCACTTCATCTTCGGCGCCTTCATCATGGGTGCGGTGATGCCCCGCAAGGACGGCGAATCACTACGGCACAGCATCCTCGAACGGCTGGAACAGATCAGCGTCCTGCTGCTGCTGCCGGTCTTCTTCGTCATCGCCGGGCTGAAGGTGAACCTGCGCACGATCAACCTCGAAGGGATCGTGGAGCTGCTCGCGATCCTGGCCGCGGCCATCGGTGGGAAGTTCCTCGGCGCCTACCTCGGCGCCCGATCCTCGGGCATCCAGGGCCGCCAGGCGGGCGCTCTGGCGACCCTGATGAACACCCGCGGGCTGACCGAGGTCGTCATCCTGACCGTCGGGTCCGAGATCGGGGTGCTGGACGAGTCGCTGTTCTCGCTCATGGTCGTCATGGCCCTGGTGACCACGGTGATGACCGGACCGTTGCTGTCGGCGATCTACCCGAGCCGGCTGATCGACCGAGACATCGCCGACGCCGAGCGCCTCGCCCTCGGCGGCGCGGCCGGGTACCGCGTGCTGGCCGTCGTCGCCGCGGACGCCGACCCGGCGGTTGTGGACGTCGCCGCCGACCTGTGCTCCTCGCGTCCGCACGCCGGGGTGGTCCTCGTCCGCCTGCTGCCGCAGCGGCCGGCCGCGCGGCTCGAGGTCGGCACCGGTATGGGCGCCGACCTGCTTGCGATGACGACGAACATGACCGAGCTGCACACCCTGGCCGGACGCGTGTCGAGCCGGGGCATCGGGGTCACCGTGTACTCCCAGTTCGCCGAAGATGCCGCCGGTGACCTCACCCGCCAGGTCCGCACCGCCGACCCGGACTTCCTGGTCCTGGCCGAGGGCACCGAACTGGCGCCGGACGACATGCTGCCGCGCACCGTCATCCTGCGCGCGGCCGCGCCGTCGGATCCGAGCGCAGTGGCCGTCTTCCTGCACGCCGGTGCCGACGCCTCCGCGGCCCTGCAGGTGGCCGCGCAGATTGCCGCGGGCCGCGGGCTGGACCTCGTCCTGGTCGGCAACGCCACCGGGCGGCGCGAACGTGGTGTGCTCGCCGACCTCGTCCGGCACGGCCTGTCGGCGACCACCGGGGAGCTGCCCGACCACGCGCTCGTGGTGGGCATCGACGCCGACGCCACCGCGCATCTCGTCGTTCGGGCCCGCCCGGACGACTCGATCGACGACGTCGACGACTGGGCCTCGAAGCTGTCGGTCCAGACCGCTGATGCCGCGACCACGACCACAAGCCCGCAGGATCGCTCGACCACGACAGTCGGCGCTACGAAGGAGAGCCAGCCATGACGATCGCCGGCGGCATTGCCGACTACGAGTTC
The DNA here is from genome assembly GCA_039937915.1 of Jatrophihabitans sp. Lineage (GTDB taxonomy): Bacteria > Actinomycetota > Actinomycetes > Mycobacteriales > Jatrophihabitantaceae > Jatrophihabitans. Next base: position 3,328 of record JBDTFN010000261.1, read on the forward strand.
ACCGAATCGCTCGGTCGCGGGAATCACGGCGAGTTCTTCGTCGCGCGCCGCCCCGACCGGCTGCCGATAGACACAGAGTTCGTGGCGGTGAAGGTGCTCAGCGGTCCGACCTCGGAGGACATCTTCCGCCGGGCCACCCGCGAACTGGCTGCGTTCGCCGCGGTCCAGTCGCCTTACCTCGTCGCCCTGTACGACGCCGGTCAACAGGGCAACGCCTTCTACTACGCGATGGAGTACCTGCCCGAGGGTTCGCTGCGTCGGCCCGGGCTCGAGCGTTCGCGCGTCATCCGGGCCGTCATCGATGCGTCGAGGGCCGCGCACGCACTGCACGAGGCAGGCATCGTCCACCGTGACATCAAGCCCGAGAACATCCTGCTGCACGGCGACGGCGGGAAGCTCGCCGATCTGGGGCTGAGCCACGTGCTCGCCCCCGGCGTCACCGTCACCGGGATGGGCGAGGTGACCTCGATCGAATACACCGACCCGGCGTTGTTGCAGGGCGCGGCCCCGTCGCGGGCGACCGACATCTTCTCCCTCGGCGCAACGCTGCATCGGGCCCTGTCGGGAACTGGTTTGTACGGCGAACTGCCCAAGGGCGACGCGATGCTGGCGCTCCGCCGGGTCTTCTCGCAACCGCCCACGGTCTCGCCCAACGTGGAACCGGCGGTGGCCGAGGTGATCGCGGCAGCGATCGGCGTGACCGCGGTCGAGCGGCCCTCGACCGCGCTCGAGTTCGCCGAGCGGCTCTCGCGCCTGCTCTGAGTCGATCTGACCAACACGATCATCACAGGAACTACCTGCCAGGCACCAACTGCCCACTTCGAAGTCCACATCAAACGCACATTTCTGCCTACGTTCGTGAAGTTGTGTGTCGGATAAGAGCCGCACGACGATTCTCAGCCCATCACGAGTGGAGGCAGTATGCACAAGCGCGGCATCACCGCGGTGCTGATCACCGGTACCACGGTGCTCGTCACCTCGGTCACCGCGACGGGACCGGCCTCGGCCGCACCGTCACCGAAGGCAGTTCCGCACACGCAGCCGGCTTGGACGGCACACGCCAAACACCTCGGGCACGCGAAGGACGCGGCAGCGGTCCAAGCCCGCGTCTACCTCGCCCCGCGGGGCGGGCTCGCGGCCGTCCGGACGTTCGCGCTCGCGGCGTCGACACCAGGCAGCGCGCAGTACGGCAAGTTCCTGACCGCGGCGCAGTACCAGCAGCGGTTCGCCCCGAGCTCCTCCGCGGTCGCGGCGGTCACCGCCTACGCCCGGGCCAGCGGATTCACGGTGACCTCGGTCGGCGCAGGGAATCGCTACGTGGCTGTCAAGGGCAATGCCAAAGCGGCTCGCAAGGCCTTCGGCGCTCAGATCGACACCTACAGCCACAGCGGACGCACCGTCCAGGCCCCGTCGCGGACCCTCACGGTGCCGGCGACGCTGGCCTCCGCGGTGCTGACCGTGAGCGGGCTGGACACCTCGCCGCATCGCAACACGCCGGCCAGCTCGCAAGCCGCGCCGCCATCGGCGGGCTTCCGCAACGCCCGCCCGTGCTCGCTCTACTACGGCCAGCTCAAGGCCAAGTACCAGGCCGATTACAAGACTCCGCTGCCCGCGTTCCACGGCAAGACGTTGTCCTACGCACCGTGTGGCTACACCGGTCCGCAGTTCCGCTCAGCCTATGAGGGCACCACCACTCTGGACGGCAGCGGCGTCACGGTGGCGATCACCGACGCCTATGCGTCGCCGACGATCTTCAAGGACGCGAACCGCTACGCCTCCGAGCACGGCGACGGGTCCTACGCCGCGGGCCAGTACATCCAGACCCGGGCGCCCCGATTCACCAATCAGAAGACCTGTGGCCCGTCGGGCTGGTACGGCGAGCAGACGCTCGACGTCGAGGCCATCCACGCAATGGCTCCGGGTGCCCGCATCCACTACTACGGTGCAGCCAGCTGTAACGATGCGGACTTCCTCGACACCCTGGCCCAGGTCGTCAGCGACAACGACTCCCAGCTCGTCTCGAACTCGTGGGGTGACCTCGAGGCCAACGAGTCGGCCGACAACGTCGCGGCGTACGAATCGGTGTTCTTGCAGGGTGCGACCGAAGGCATCAGCTTCCTGTTCTCCTCCGGGGACAACGGCGACGAGCTCGCCAACTCCGGGATCAAGCAGGCCGACTACCCGACCTCCGACCCGTACGTCACCTCGGTGGGCGGTACGTCGACCGCGATCGGCGCCAACGGCAAGATCGCGTTCCAGACCGGGTGGGGGACGCAGAAGTACAGCCTGTCCGCTGATGGCAAGTCCTGGACCTCGGTCGGCTACCTCTACGGTGCCGGTGGCGGATCGTCAGCGCTGTTCAATCGTCCGGCGTACCAGGACGGCGTGACCACCAGCCCGTACCGGCAGGTGCCGGACGTGGCCCTCAACGCCGACCCGAACACCGGCATGCTGGTGGGCCAGACGCAGACCTTCCCGACGGGTGTGGCCTACGACGAGTACCGCATCGGCGGGACCAGCCTGGCGTCGCCGCTGTTCGCCGGCATGACCGCACTCACCCTGCAGCACAAGGCAGGCGCTGGCGCGGTCACTGGCGGGGGCGTACTGAACCCGGCCATCTACGCCAATCAGCCCGCGTTCACCGACGTACGGGCCGGCGGTGCCGAGGCCGGCGACGTCCGGGTCGACTTCGCCAACGGGCTGGACGGGTCGAAGGGCCTGCTGTACTCGGTCCGCACGTTCAACCAGGACAGCAGCCTGGCCACCACCAAGGGCTACGACTTGGTGACCGGCGTCGGCGCACCCAACCCGAAGTGGCTGACCGCGCTCGGCTGATCTCACCGGGACGGTGGCTACGGGGGTAGCCGGCCGTTCGGCAAGCGTCCGACAGGGCGTGTCGCGTTTGTCGCGGCACGCCCTGTCGGCGTCTTGGTGCCCGACCGCGTCGGTACCGTTGCGCTGTGAACGTCATGGCGGTGTGGCTGGGCAAGCTGACCCTGCTCGCGCTGCGCCTGATCGGCCGCCGCGGCAATGCGCTGCCGGGTCTGGTCGTGGAGAAGGTGTTCCCGCGTTACCTGGCCCGCGCAATGGGTGGGCTGCCCCAGGGCGTGGTCGTCGTGACCGGAACCAACGGCAAGACCACGACGACCAAGATGGTCTCGACGGTGCTGGGCCACCGCTATCGGGTCCTCACCAACGACACCGGCTCCAACTTCGTCCGGGGAGCGATCACCGCGACGATCGAGCACGCATCCTGGACCGGCCGCCTGCCCTACGACGTCGCCGTCTTCGAACTTGACGAGGCGTGGGCGGTCCGTTTCGTCTCGCTGGTCGCCCCGCGGCACTGTCTGCTGCTCAACGTCATGCGCGACCAGCTCGACCGCTTCGGCGAGATCGACACCACGGCCGGCCTGCTGGGCAAGGTGGCCGCGGCCACGACGGGGCAGGTCGTCCTCAACCGGGACGACCAGCGGGTGGCCGCGTTGGCCGCGCGTACCTCCGGCGAGGTCTCCTACTACGGCGTGTCGCCGGAACTGCGCGAGTTGTTCCCGAACGACGAGGAGCTCTACGGCGGACCGGTGTACGTGTCCACGCTGCCGGCCACGGTCGAGCTGAGGGTCCTGCCCACGGCCTCCCGTCCCGCGCTGACCCTGCGCATCGGCGCCGAGGAGCACGATGTCGTGCTCCGGGCCGAGGGTCCGCACAACGCGCAGAACGCCTGTGGGGCCGCCGCGCTCGGCCTCGCGCTCGGCCTGTCCCCGCAGGAGGTGCTCGCCGGACTGGCTGAGGTGTCGCCGGCCTTCGGGCGCGGGCAGACCTTCGACGTCGACGGGCGCAAGGTGACGCTGCAGTTGGTGAAGAACCCGGCAGGCTTCCGGCAGACATTGCGCACCCTGGACGCCGGGACCCCGGACGCGGTGGTGATCGCCATCAACGACGACTACGCCGACGGCCGGGACGTGTCATGGCTGTGGGACGTCGAATTCGGCGAACTCGCTCCGCTGCCGTCGCGGTGCGCGACGGCCGGCACCCGGGCGGCGGACATGGCGGTGCGGCTGCGCTACGACGGCGTCGAGACCGACGAGATCGAGCCGGACCTGGAGAAGGCCGTGCGCGGGGCCGTCCAGGCCGTGGGTCAAGGGGGACGGGTGGTCGTGTTCAGTACCTACACCGCAATGTGGGCGCTGCACGGCATCCTGGAGCGCATCGGTTCGGCGGCGACGTGACGCCGACCCTGCGACTCGTGCACCTCTATCCGCGCGAGATGAACATCTACGGCGACACCGGCAATGTCTTGGTGTTGCGCCGCCGCATGCAGTGGCGTGGACTGCCGGTGGAGGTCACGCCGGTCAGCATCGGCGACCCGCTGCCCACCGACGCCGACATCCTGCTCGGTGGCGGCGGGCAGGACGCCGCCCAGGGTGACATCGGGGCGGACTTCTACTCCCGGGGCGCACAACTGCGCGCGATGGCCGACGAC
>JBDTFN010000262.1:0-3235 GCA_039937915.1 Jatrophihabitans sp.
CGCGAGGTCGAAGGGTCCGACCGTCCCGCCGTCGACGCCCTGTTGCGCGCGCGTCGCCCGGTCTGACTCGCTAGAGAGCGGCGATGGCCGCCTGCCACGTCTCGGGATCGCGTCCCTCGCCGGGGCCATTCATCTCGGCGAAGCGGACGATGCCCTGCTTGTCCACGAGGAACGTCCCCCGGTTCGCGATGCCGGCCTCGGTGAAGAACACGCCGTACTTCTGGGCGACATCGCCGTGCGGCCAGAAATCGGACAGCAGCGGAAACTCGTAGCCCTCGCGCTCGCTGAAGATCTTGTGCGAGTACGCGGAGTCGACGCTGATCGTCACGACCTGAACATCGTCATTCTGGAAGGTGTCGATCGCGTCGCGCACGCGAGTGAGCTCGCCGGTGCAGATCCCGGTGAACGCGAGCGGGTAGAAGATGATCAGCACGGCCTTGTCGCCGCGGAACGAGGACAGTTTGACGTCCTCGTTGTTCTGATCCTTCAGGGTGAAGTCCGGTGCTTCGGCGCCAACTTCGATCAACGTTTTCCTCCGGGAGACTTGCGTCCCACCAACCTGGCGGCGGACCAGTCCGGCCCGACGGTGGTGATGGACGTTTGCGACAGCCCAGCAATGGCCGCCGCTTCGGCGATATCTGAAGGTTCGACGTAGTCATCGCGCCCGCGTTTGGGCGTGAGCAACCAGATGTAGCCGTCGTCGGTCAACGGCGAGATCGCGTCGACCAAGGCGTCGGCCAGGTCGCCGTCGCTGTCGCGATGCCAGAGCAGCACGACATCGACCACCTCGTCGGAGTCCTCGCCGACCATCTCTTCACCGGTGCGTTCGACGATGTCGTCGCGAAGATCCTCGTCCGCGTCGTTGTCGGCACCGATCTCCATGACGAGCATGCCGGGCTTGAGGCTCAACCGCTCGGCGGTCCCCACCTCGTCGCCGGCTTGGGCGCTCGGGCTCACGACTACATCCTCCTCAGACGTGCACGTCGGCTGACGGGTAACAGCTGATCCTGTTCTACCCATGAGTCACTTGCTTACTGACCCTAGTGGCTCACCAGGGTGTTGACTGGACATACGCAGAGCCACCAGCAAGAGCGTAAGGAGTGCGCGTGACCCGCGACCGTTTCAGCATCATCACCGACGGCTTACCCAACCAGCTACCCGACATCGACCGTGATGAGACACGCGAGTGGCTCGAGTCGCTCGATGCCGCTATTGATTCCGATGGTCGACAGCGCGCCCGGTTCCTCATGCTCAAGCTGCTCGAGCGCGCACGGGAGCGCCAGGTCGGCGTCCCTGGCCTGCGCAGTACCGACTACATCAACACGATTCCACCCGAACGCGAGCCGTGGTTCCCCGGCGACGAGGACATCGAACGGCGCATCCGTTCCTATATCCGCTGGAACGCCGCGGTCGCAGTATCGCGGGCCAACAAGACCGTCGGCGTGGGGGGGCACATCGCGACGTACGCGTCCGCGGCCTCGCTCTACGAGGTTGGCTTCAACCACTTCTTCCGGGGCAAAGATCTGGCGTCCGGGATGGGCGACCAGGTGTATTTCCAGGGCCACGCCGCCCCCGGTATCTACGCGCGTGCGTTCCTCGAGGGCCGTCTCACCGAGACCCAGCTCGACGGGTTCCGGCAGGAGAAGTCCCGCGCGCCGCACGGGCTGTCCTCCTACCCGCACCCCCGGTTGATGCCGGAGTTCTGGGAGTTCCCGACCGTATCGATGGGCCTGGGCCCGATCAGCGCGATTTACCAGGCGCGGTTCAACCGCTACCTGCAGGCACGAGGCCAGGCCGACACGTCCAACTCCCACGTCTGGGCCTTCCTCGGCGACGGCGAGATGGACGAGATCGAGTCGCTCGGGGCGATCGGCGTGGCCTCTCGTGAGGAACTGGACAACCTCACCTTCGTCATCAACTGCAACCTGCAGCGTCTCGACGGTCCGGTGCGCGGCAACGGCAAGATCATCCAGGAGCTCGAGGCCTTCTTCCGCGGCGCGGGATGGAACGTCATCAAGGTTGTGTGGGGCCGCGATTGGGACCCGCTGCTGGCTCGCGACGCCGACGGCGCCCTGGTCAACCAGATGAACCAGACACCGGACGGGCAATACCAGACCTACACCGTCGAGAGCGGCGCCTACATCCGCGAACATTTCTTCGGCACCGACCCGCGCCTTCGCAAGATGGTCGAGGAGTTCACCGATGACGACCTGCGACGACTCAGCAGAGGTGGTCACGACTACCGCAAGGTGTACGCGGCGTTCGAGGCCGCACGTGCGCATACCGGGCAGCCCACGGTCATCCTCGCCAAGACGGTGAAGGGGTGGACGCTGGAGTCCTTCGAGGGACGCAACGCCACCCACCAGATGAAGAAGCTCACCGTGGCCGACCTCAAGGCGTTCCGCGACCGCCTGCATCTGCCGATCACCGACGCGCAGCTGGACGCCGATCTCCCGCCGTACTACCACCCGGGCGAGAAGTCCGACGAGATCCAGTACATGAAAGAACGACGTGCGGCTCTCGGCGGCCCGCTGCCCAAACGAGTGGTGCGGTCCAAGCCGCTGACGCTGCCCGGCGACAAGGTCTATTCCGAGTTCCGAGGTGGGTCGGGCAAGCAGATGGTGGCCACGACGATGGCCACGGTCCGGCTGTTCAAGGACCTGATCAAGGACAAGGAGATCGGCTCGCGGTTCGTGCCGATCATCCCGGACGAAGCCCGCACCTTCGGCCTGGACGCCATCTTCCCGACCGCCAAGATCTACTCACCGCACGGCCAGCAGTACGACGCCGTCGACCGCGATCTGCTGCTGTCCTACAAGGAATCGACGACGGGCCAGATCCTGCACGAGGGGATCAGCGAGGCCGGCTCGCTGGCCTCGTTCATCGCCGCCAGCACGTCCTACGCCACCCACGCCACGCCGATGATCCCGTTCTACATCTTCTACTCGATGTTCGGCTTCCAGCGCACCGGTGATCAGTTCTGGCAGCTCGCTGACCAGCTGGGGCGCGGATTCGTGCTCGGCGCTACCGCCGGCCGCACGACCCTGACCGGCGAAGGACTGCAGCACGCCGACGGGCAGTCGCCCCTGCTCGCCTCAGCCAATCCGGCGTGCGTCGCGTATGACCCGGCATGGGCGTACGAGATCGCACACATCATCCGGGCGGGGCTGACCCGCATGTACTGCGTCGGTGCCTACCGCTCTGCGCAGGTCAGTGAGCACGACATCTTCTACTA
>JBDTFN010000263.1:0-10960 GCA_039937915.1 Jatrophihabitans sp.
CCTTGACCTGCCCGAGGTCTCCCTGGTCGCCATCCTCGATGCGGATAAGGAAGGGTTCCTGCGTAGCAGCACCAGCCTGATCCAGACCATCGGTCGCGCGGCGCGCAATGTGTCCGGCGAGGTGCACATGTATGCGGACAAGCTCACCGATTCGATGGCCCAGGCGATCGACGAGACCAACCGCCGCCGGGTGATCCAGGTCGCCTACAACACCGAGCACGGCATCGACCCGCAGCCGCTGCGCAGGCGGATCGCCGATATCACCGACATGCTGGCCCGCGAGGCCGAAGACACCGAGGAGCTGCTGGCGACCGGCGGGTCGGGCCGGTCCCAGTCACGGGGCAAGTCCCCGACACCGGGCCGGGCCGGGCGTGGCGCCGGTTCGGTCGGCGTCGTCGGAATCGGCGCCCACGCCGATGGCAAGCTCGACGTGGCGGCGCTGCCGCGTGCGGAGTTGGCCGACCTCATCCAGCAGCTCAACGATCAGATGATGGGCGCCGCCCGCAACGTGTCGGGCCAGGTGCACATGTACGCCGACAAGATCACCCCGTCGATGGAGCTCGCCATCGAGGAGACGAACCGGCGACGCGAGAAGCAGGTCGCCTACAACACCGAGCACGGCATCGACCCGACGCCGCTGCGCAAACGCATCGGCGACATCACCGACCTGCTGAACCGGGAAGCCGCAGACACCGAGGAACTGCTGGGCACAGTGCCGGTCGGTGGCTCGGGACGTTCACAGTCCCGGGGCAAGTCACCGGCACCCGGTAAGGGCGGACGCGGGGTGTCCGGTGGCGTCGTCGGTGTCGGTGCCAACGCCAAGCGTGGCTTGGACATCGCCGAGATGCCCCGCGCGCAACTGGCCGATCTGATCCAGCAGCTCAACGACCAGATGCTCGGCGCCGCGCGGGAACTGCAGTTCGAGGTTGCCGCCCGGTTGCGGGACGAGATCGGCGAACTGAAGAAGGAACTGCGCGGCATGGACGCGGCCGGCGTGGGGCAGTGAGCGGCTGGTCCGACCCGCTCTACCGCCCGCGGACAGAGTTCCCGACCGATGCACGGATCCTCCCGTTCGCCGGTGTCGCCTGCGGGGTCGTCGTCACCGACACCGATCCGGATACGCCGCAGGCGCAGTGGATGGATGACCGCGAGGTCGCGCTGTTCGTCCTCGAGGACGTCGGTCCGGTCGAGCTGAGACCTCTACTCACCGAGTTCCTGCTCCACGCCGCGTCCCTGGCCGACCGGTCCACGTCGGCCGAGATCCACCTCGCCAGCCGGGACATCGATCGTGCCCGGGTTGCGCGCGAGGTGGGGTTCACGCCGAGCAGCGTCCTGGCCGTGGCCGACCTCGCCCGACCCGCCACGGCGCTGCCGACAGTGCAGGCGGACGTCACGGTGCGCGACGCGCAGCCCGCCGATGCCGACGTGGTCGCCCGGCTCTGGCACGCCCAGGCCGATTACGAGGGTCGGATCGGGTCGTTGCGTGACTCCGACGCGATTCGCCGCGCGATCGCCGCGTCCGTTTCGGGATACCTCGAAGGACCGACCACCGTGCTGCTCGCTGAACACGACGACACGGTGAGCGGCGTGGTGCTGGCGGAGTCCACCGAGAACTCGACGTGGGTCGGCGCGCGATTGGCCCTCGCACCGGTCAGCTACCTGGCGATGGCCTCCACCGATCCGAGTGCGCGCGGGGGCGGTGTCGGTTCGACGCTCGTCGCGGCGCTGCACGCACGCCACCGGGCGTCGGGGATTCGGCTGATCGGGCTGCACTACAGCCCGTTCAATCCGCTCTCCGTGCCGTTCTGGTCGCAGCAGGGATACCGGCCCGTGCTGACGCACTTCGCGCGCAGCGTCGGCTGATTTCGACGACCCGCGTCGCTCGTGCGACGATGTCGATAACGGTCGTTATCAAATTACGTTGGGGGGTTCCCCGACTCACCAGAAGGAGAACTCGCCCATGGCGAAGGCATCGGCGGGATCCATCCGGGGCAAGGTCGTCGCAATCACCGGTGGTGCTCGTGGGATCGGTTACGCCACCGCGCAGCGACTGATCGTCGACGGCGCGAAGGTCGCGATCGGTGACATCGACGTGCAACGGCTCAAGGAGGCCGTCGGCGACCTCGGCGTCACCGCCTACAGCCACCTGGACGTCACCGACCCGGAGTCCTTCGAGGCGTTCCTCGATCACGTCGAAGATGTGCTCGGTCCGATCGACGTTCTGGTCAACAACGCCGGGATCATGCCGATCGGCGACTTCCACGCCGAGGACGACCGCTCCACCCGCCGGATGGTCGAGATCAACGTCCTCGGAGTGATGTACGGGACCAAGCTCGCGCTGCGGCGGATGCTGCCACGCCGCTCCGGGCACATCATCAACATCTCCTCGCTGGCCGGGGAGAGCTTCGTCCCTGGCGGGGCGACCTATTGCGGGACCAAACATGCGGTGAAGGGATTCACCGAGTCGATCCGTCGGGAGTACCGCGACTCGGGCGTGGCCGTCTCGCAGGTGATGCCGACCTTCACCAATACCGAACTCGTCGCCGGCACCAGCGGCGGGAAAGGGGTACGCAACGCCGAGCCCGAGGAGATCGCTGCCGCGGTTGCGTCGCTGATCCTCGCGCCGAAGCCGAAGGTGCGAGTCACCCGGATCGCTGGCGCCCTCGTCGCGTCGCAGGCGTTTCTGCCCCAACGATTGACCGAGTCGATCGGTCGAAAACTGGGCTTGGAGGAGGCCTTCACCACTGCCGTGGACAACGCTGCCCGGCACGACTACGAGGAACGGGTCCGCACGATCTGAGGGTGGCTCTGCCTCGGCTTAGTTTTCGGACCGGTCGGTGAGCCGCTTGACGTTGGCCAGTGTCTCCTCCAGACCCTGCTGGATCTGAGGCCCTTCGGCGCGGGTTGTGGTCAGCGTGACCGTGACGGTGCAGCTATCGGTGCCGCCGCTGACCTCGAGCGTGCCGCGGTAATCGTTCGGGCCTTCGCTGCCCCAGGCGAGGCTGTGAGCATCGTGGTCGACGCGGAACCACGCGTCGCCCTCTACCGTACGGTCGCCCAGATCGGCCACGACGTGAACCTCTTCGCCGTCACCGGGCTCGGCCGAGGTCATCCGTTCGAAGTACTTCGGCAGCTGCGAGACGTCGCTGAGGTAGTCGAAGACATCATCGGCTGACGCGGTGATGTCGGTGTTGGCCTGATAGTCGCCCATGGGAGGGCCTCATCTCCATGATCGTGGGACTGGTGTGCCGATCGATGCCCTCAAATCGGGCATAGCGCCCTCGTACCCGGTGCGCCGGACGCACAAACCTCGGCCGAGTTACTCAGCCGTTACGCCCGGCTGATCTGGTCTGAGGAGCCGACCGAGCCTGGAGCCCCTGATGAACCTCTTACGCACGCTGTTCGTCCTGATCGTCATCGCCACTGTGTCCGGGTGCGGCTCGTCGTCGAGCACTTCCCCCGCGTCCGGAGCCCGGAGCGCGCAGCCGGGCAGCGCGGCACCGTCGACCCGTGCGGCCGCGGCGACCGGCACAGCAGTGGCGGTCTGTGGGTTGATGCCGCCCGCGGTCGTAGCGAAGATCGTTGGTCAGCCCCTCAACACCGCGAAGGAAATCGATGTACCGAACCTGAAGATGTACCAATGCGTCTACAACAGTGCGGACGGTTCGGCGGCCCTGAACCTCTCCGTCATCGCGCAGGACGCGAAACTGATGTACACCGGCAATCTCGAAGGCAGCGAGAATCATCCGGTGAGCGGTCTCGGGGACAAGGCGGCGCTCACGACGAGCGGCCTCGACGCCCTGTTCGGGGACGTGTTGATCACCGCCTCGGTGCCGACCGCCGTGTCGCAGGATGCGACGAAGAAGCTGATCGAGACTCTGCACGACAAGCTGTAGCGCGGGGAACTGCTCGGCTTAGGCCACCGTGCCGCCGATGCGGCGGGAGAGCAGGGCGGCGGCGCGCACTACCCGCGTGGCGATGCGATCGCGTTCCGCGGCACTGGTCGTCGTAGTCGGGAACGTCACCGCGACGCCGGCGACAGGATGCCCGGAGTGATCGAGGACTGCGGCAGCGACCGAGGCCTGGCCGACGGTGATCTCGCCGTCCTCGCTCGCGTGACCGACCCGGCGCGCGTCGACGAGCAGGGCGCGCAGCGCGGACATCGAACGAGGGCCGCGACCGGTGCGTAGTACGAACGCCGATGGTTCCGGGAAGAGCGCGCGGAGCTGAGCCGGTGGAAGCGCGGCCAGGATCGCGCGTCCGCTCGCGGTGAGCTGGGCAGGCAGGCGGACGCCGACGTCGGTGACCAACGGTGCCCGTCCCGGCGCGCGTTCCTCGAGGACGTACAGGACCTCGCGTCCGTGCGGCACGGCCAGATGGGCGGAGTGACCGGTCCGGTCGGCGAGCGCGGCCAGCGGCACCCGGGCGATGCGGGCCAGCGGCGCCTGCCGGCTGTACCCGGAGCCGAGTTCGTAGGCGGCGACGCCGAGCGCGTAGCGGCGTTCTTCGGGCAAGTGAGTGACGAATCCGAGGTCTATCAGAGTGCCGAGCAAGTGGTACGCGGTGGACCTCGGCAGGTCGAGGTCCCGCATGAGGGACGCCGCCGGTACCGGGCCGGCCTGCCTGCTCAGGTAGGCGAGGATCTGCAGCGTCTGCCGGGCGGCGGGCACGGTGGCCATTGGTGCAGCGTAGCGCCAGTCTGGGATACCAGACGGATTGGTGGTGTGTAAGGGTCCCTACCCGTCGCGGGGGGTGTGCAATGAGGGCATGGACGGAGCCCGACCCGTGACCGCGCCACGCGGCACCACCCTGACCGCCCGCTCGTGGCAGACCGAAGCGCCACTGCGGATGCTGATGAACAACCTCGACCCGGAGAATGCCGAGCGTCCCGACGATCTCGTCGTCTACGGAGGCACCGGTCGGGCCGCGCGCAACTGGGCGTCTTACGACGCCTTGGTCCGCACGCTGACCACCCTCGGGCCGGAGGAGACGATGCTCGTGCAATCCGGCAAGCCGGTGGGGGTGATGCAGACCCACGAGTGGGCGCCGCGGGTGCTCATCGCGAACTCGAACCTCGTCGGCGACTGGGCGAACTGGGACGAGTTCCGCCGCCTGGAGCACCTCGGGCTGACCATGTACGGGCAGATGACCGCCGGGTCCTGGATCTACATCGGCACGCAGGGGATTCTGCAGGGCACCTACGAGACGTTCGCCGCGGTCGCGGCCAAGCGCTTCAACGGCACTCTGGCCGGCACGATCACCCTGACCGCCGGGCTCGGCGGCATGGGCGGTGCGCAGCCCCTCGCGGTGACGATGAACGGTGGCGTCGCGATCTGCATCGAGTGCGACCCGTCCCGTATCGCGCGTCGCATCGAGCACGGTTACCTCGACGTCGAGGCGTCGTCGATCGCTGACGCCCTGCGTCAGGCCGAACAGGCTCGCGACGCCGGGACGCCGCTGTCGATAGGGCTGCTGGGCAACGCCGCGGCACTGGTGCCGCAGTTCCTCGCCAACGACGCGCCCATCGACATCGTCACCGACCAGACCTCGGCCCACGACCCACTGTCCTACCTTCCGATCGGTGTCGAGTTCGACGACTGGCATGCCTATGCCGAGGCCAAACCGCAGGAGTTCACCGGCCGGGCGCAGGCGTCCATGGCCCGCCACGTCGAGGCGATGGTGGGCTTCCAGGATCGCGGCGCCGAGGTCTTCGACTACGGCAACTCGATCCGTGGCGAGGCGAGGACGGCGGGCCTCTCGCGCGCCTTCGACTTCCCCGGTTTCGTGCCCGCCTACATCCGTCCGCTGTTCTGTGAGGGTAGGGGACCGTTCCGGTGGGCGGCGCTGTCCGGTGACCCGAAGGACATCGCGCGCACTGACCAGGCCGTGCTCGAACTCTTCCCGGAGAACGAGTCGCTGGCCCGCTGGATCAAGCTCGCGCAGGACAAGGTGCACTTCCAAGGTCTCCCCGCGCGCATCTGCTGGCTCGGCTACGGCGAGCGAGACCGCGCCGGCGTCCGTTTCAACGAACTCGTCGCGAGTGGGGAGATCAGCGCGCCGGTCGTCATCGGCCGTGACCATCTCGACTGCGGGTCGGTGGCCTCGCCCTACCGCGAAACCGAGGCGATGGCCGATGGCTCGGATGCGATCGCCGACTGGCCGCTACTCAACGCGATGGTCAACGTCGCCAGCGGCGCCACCTGGGTGTCGATCCACCACGGTGGCGGGGTGGGCATGGGCCGCTCGATCCATGCCGGTCAGGTGTGTGTCGCCGACGGCACCGATCTCGCGGCCCAGAAGATCGAACGGGTCCTGACCAATGACCCGGGCATGGGCGTCATCCGGCACGTCGACGCCGGGTACGAGCGAGCCGAGGAGGTCGCCGCGCAGTGCGGCGTCCGCATCCCGATGGCCGAACAGCCGACGACCGACGCGTGACAGAGGCGGCACAGGCGCAGTCCTTCGACCGGATGTGGGCCGATCTAGCACCGATCGGAAGGCACCCCGAAAGCGGCGGGTACCGACGCTTCGCCTGGACTCGCGAGGACGCGACACTACGCGAGTGGTTCGCCGGGGAGGCGTCCGCTCGGGGGCTCGAGATCGTCCTGGACCGCGCGGGCAACCAATGGGCCTGGCTGGGTGACCCCGACCGGGACGGGCCTGGCGTCGTCGTCGGATCGCACCTGGACTCCGTCCCCGATGGCGGTGCCTACGACGGGCCGCTCGGAGTCGTATCGGCGTTCGCTGCGCTGGATGCCCTGCGGGACAACGGGGCCAGCCCGGGCGGCCCGCTTGCCATCGTGAACTTCGGGGATGAAGAAGGTGCACGCTTCGGAATCGCGTGCGCCGGCTCACGGTTGATCACCGGAGTCCTCGATCCGGACCGCGCCCGCGCCCTGCACGATGCCGATGGCATCTCGCTGGCCGAGGCCATGGGCCGTACGGGGGAGCACCTCGGCCGGGACGACGAGACTCTGCGCCGGATCGGAACCTTCCTCGAACTGCACGTCGAACAGGGGCGGTCACTCGTCGACTCCGGCGATGCGGTCGGTGTGGCGAGCGCGATCCGCCCACACGGACGGTGGCGCATCGAACTGCCCGGCGAGGCAAACCATGCCGGTACCACCGCGATGAACGACCGACGGGACGCGGCCGTCTCGCTCGCCCACGTCGTCCTGGCCGTCCGTGCCGCGGCCGAACAACACGGCGGAGTCGCGACCTGCGGCCGGGTCCGGGTCGTCCCGAACGGGGTCAATGCCGTGCCATCCCACGTCACCGTGTCCCTCGACGCCCGCGCGTCCGAACCCAGCACCGTGCGCGCGATCATCGCTGACGTGCACGCGGTCGTCGCCGGGCTCGGCGGGGAACTGGTCGAGGAGTCGTGGACCGACGCCACGCCGTTCCCGGCCGGGCTGACCCGCCGGGTCGCGGACCTGATCAATGCCCCTGTGCTCGACACCGGCGCCGGCCACGACGCCGGGATCCTTGCCGCCGCCGGCATAGCGGCGGCCATGGTCTTCGTCCGCAACCCGACCGGGGTCTCGCATTCCCCGGCCGAGCACGCCGACCGTGACGACTGCCTGGCCGGCGTGGACGCCCTCACGACCATTCTGCGTGACGTGGCTCGCCCATGACCGCCTGGTTCGCCGAGCGGGCGCTGCTACCCGACGGGCTGGCGAGCGACGTCCGGTTCGAGATCAGCGACGGTCGGTTCACGGTCGTGCAGCGTGGCGGATCTGCCGACGGCGCGCACCGACTGCCCGGGCTCGTCCTGCCTGGTTTTGCGAACTGCCACAGCCACGCGTTCCACCGTGCCTTGCGCGGACGGACCCAGGGCGACGGCACCTTCTGGACCTGGCGGGAGCAGATGTACGCCGCCGCGTCCGTGCTGAACCCCGACCTCTACCTGGACCTGGCTCGGGCCACCTACGCCGAAATGGCCCTGGCCGGCATCACGACCGTGGGTGAGTTCCACTACCTGCATCACGCGGCCGACGGCCGTGCGTACTCGAATCCGAACGAGATGGCCGAGGCGCTGCGCTCGGCGGCGCGAGACGCGGGTATCCGGTTGACGCTGCTCGACGCCTGCTACCTCGCCGGCGGCCTCGGAACCGACGGACATCTCGCGCTCGACGCGGTCCAGCGGCGCTTCGCCGACCGGGGCGTCGACGCCTGGGCTGAACGGGTCGACGGCCTGATCGATGACGACCTGACCAGGATCGGAACGGCCATCCATTCGGTCCGGGCCGTCCCCGCCGAGGCCATCGAGAGCATCGTCGCGGCGACCGCCGGCCGCCCCCTGCACGCGCACGTGTCCGAACAGCCGGCGGAGAACGAGACCTGCCTCGCCTTCTACGGACGCACGCCGGTAGAACTTCTCGCCGACGGCGGCGCGCTCGGCCCGCAGACGTCTGCGGTCCATGCCACACACCTCACGCCGGCCGACATTGCGGCGCTCGGCGCGTCGCGGACGACAGCCTGCTTCTGCCCGACCACCGAGCGCGACCTCGCCGACGGGATCGGGCCGGCACCGGCACTGGCCGGCGCCGGATCGCGGTTGTCGCTCGGCACCGATCAGCATGCTGTCCTGGACATGTTCGAGGAATGCCGCGCGCTGGAGACGAACGAACGTCTGGCCGCCGGACGTCGTGGCACCTTCACACCGCAGGACCTGCTCGCCGCCGCCACGCGGCACGATTCCCTGGGCTGGCCGGATGCCGGCGCGTTGGCGATCGGAGCCCGCGCCGATGTGGTGGCCGTGCGGCTCGATTCCGTCCGGACCGCGGGAGCAGACCCCGCGCAGGTGCTTTTCGCCGCGAGCGCGGCTGACGTCGACACGGTGCTGGTGGACGGGCGGACGGTTGTACGCAACGGTGAGCACATGCTCGGGAACGTCGCCGGCCTGCTCGTCGCAGCGATCGACGCGGTGTGGGACGCACAGGGATGACCGCCACCCTGGTTGTCGGCATCGGCGAACTCGTCACGAACGATCCTGCGGTCGACGGCACACCGCTCGGCGTGCGGCACGACGCTGCGGTCGCAGTCGAGGGCGGTGTGATCGTATGGGTCGGGCCGCGGTCCAAGGCGCCGGCGGCCGATGAGGTCCGCGACCTCGGCGGGTGCGCGGTCCTACCGGGTTTCGTCGACTCGCATACCCATCTCGTGTTCGACGGTGATCGCGCGCCGGAGTTTGCGGCGCGGATGGCCGGCGAACGATACGACGGCGGCGGGATCGCGGCCACCGTGGCCGCCACCCGCGCCGCGAGCGACGAGCGGCTGCGCGCGCTGGTCGCCCATCGCATGAGCGAATTGCGGGCGCAGGGCACGACCACCGTGGAGATCAAGAGCGGCTACGGCCTGACCGTTCGCGACGAGGCCCGCGCGCTGCGCATCGCCGCGGGGATGACGTCCGAGACGACCTTCCTCGGCGCGCACGTCGTCCCGCCGGAGGCACAACGCGCCGACTACCTGAACCTCGTCACCGGCCCGATGCTCGCCGCCTGCGCACCGCACGCACGCTGGATCGACGTCTTCTGCGAGCCGGCCAGCCCGCACGCGTTCGGTGAGGACGAGTCGCGCGCGGTGCTGCAGGCCGGCCGGGACGCCGGACTGGGCCTGCGCGTGCACGGCAACCAACTGGCGCTCGGGCCGGGGGTGCGGCTCGCGGTCGAGTTCGACGCGGCGAGCGTCGACCATTGCACGTATCTGGCTGCTGAGGACGTGGACGCGCTCGCCGGGTCCGACACAGTGGCCACGTTGCTCCCCGGGGTGGAATTCTCGACCCGCTCGCCCTATCCCGAGGCCGCGGCGCTCCTGCGTGCCGGGGTGACTGTCGCGTTGGCGACGGACTGCAACCCGGGCACCAGCTATACCTCGTCGATGTCGTTCGTCATCGCTCTGGCCGTGCGCGAGATGGGGATGACGGCGGCGCAGGCGCTGTGGTCGGCGACGGCAGGCGGGGCCAGAGCGCTGCGACGGGAGGACATCGGCCGGGTGGCGGTGGGGGCCCGTGCCGACCTGGCCGTTCTGGCTGCCCCCAGCTACCTGCATCTTTCCTATCGTCCCGGCGTGCCTCTGGTCCGGGCATTGGACCTCGAGGGTCGGGCGTCGTAAGCCGTTGACCGGTCCGCGCGCTAGCTGCAGATCGCGGGCGGGGAGTCGGGGAAGGTCGCCTTCTTCCAGTAATCGGACTCGATAGCGGTCTCGGTGACCCCGGTGTCGGCGTAGAACTGGACGAGAAACTGCGGCAGCGCGCAGATCGAACTGGTGACGTCGGCGAACTTGACCGTGGACGGCGAGGTCAGGAGCAGCCCGCGACGCTGCTTCTCGATCGTCCAGTACTGCTTGTTGTACTTGCGGGCGACGAGGGTGGCGAGGTAGCTGTCCACGGCGGACTTGCCGGTGAATCGACCAACATAGAAGACGACCTTCGACCCACCATCGAGGTTGGAACAGGCGACCTGATCGATCATGCCGGCGATGCCGTTGTCCGGGCCCTTGAGGATGCAGGTTGCGCCGCGGAAGGCCGAACTGGTTGTGCCGGGAGCCGTGCCGATCAAACTGGAGAACTGCGAGAAATTGCTCCACTGCGAGAGGGGCGCCGCCGAGGTCGATGCCGACGAGGACGGAGAGGAGGACGCCGAGGACGAGGCGGAGGACGACGCCGACGACGATCGTGACGTCGACACCCTGGGCGTGGTCGAGGGTCCGTCGGCCTGGGTGTTGCCACCGTTGACCGAGACGACGACGGCGACGACTGCAGCCAGGGCGACGATCACGGCGATCGCGATCATGATCGCCAGCGCGCGGTTGCTCGCCAGTTTCCCCGGCTGCCTCGGCGGTCCGGAACGTGGCGGGATCGAGTTCGGCGGACCCGAGCGCGGTGGGAAGGACTGCGGCGGGCCGGCCGGACGAGCCGGCCCCGACTGAGATGGTCCTGACTGAGGTATGAAGGACCGGG
>JBDTFN010000264.1:0-18102 GCA_039937915.1 Jatrophihabitans sp.
ACCCGACCGGGCGAATTCGGACGCGCGACGCCGACGGATCCGCTTCGCCTCATGACCCAGCGATCCGTCTTGCACCCTGGTCAATCGCTGATCGGCGCTCACGGCTACCGGCTCACCATGCAGGCCGACGGTAACGAGGTCGCTCGCGACGCAACCGGCCACGTGACCTGGTCGTCGCACACGAGCGCGTGATCGTGCGAACGCGTTTGGTATTCCTTGGTCGCCACCGTCGGGGACGAGGTCATGCTCAGTTGTTGCTGAGGGCGCCTGTCAACCAGGTTTTCCAGGAGACACTCCAGCCGCCACCCTCCGCGACGTCGATCTCCGGAGCGCCCTTCGCGCCGTGGACGACAACCGGATCTCCGATCAAGGAGTGGTCGAAGAACCACTCTGCGTCAGAGGTCTGCAGGTTCAGGCACCCCTCGGACACGTCGATACCGTGCTCCTGGTCGTAGGTCGTGCTGTTGAACTCGTGCAGGTAGATACCGTCGACACTGATCTTGGTCGAGTAGGGAACGGTCAGGGCTCCGTAGCCATTGGCCGCGCCAGCGGGCAGCCCGTAGCTCTGCGAGGACATGATCGCCGGGTTGTCGTGCTCGAGCACCGTGTAGGTGCCGTTGAGGGTGTAGAAGTTGAAGTACTGACCGTTCACGGTCTCGCCGGAGTGCTGTCCCATCGAGGTGTCCATCGTCCGCAGCACCGTGCCTGCGGCGTTGTAGACGCGGATCTTGTCCACCGCCTTCGGCGCGTTGTCGTCGGCGATCGTCAACTGCTTTCGGCCAATCGTGAAGGACGTCTGCTCATCGGACTGGCCGTAGAGCCCGTTGCCGAAGTCCACACCGTAGACGTTGGCCTTGATGGTGACGTTCGTGCCGGACGGCCAGTAGTTCTCCGGCCGCCACAACAGTCGGGTGTCGTCCTGCCAGGCCCAGGCCCCCGCGACGTGCGGGCTCGTACTCACGGTGAGGGCCTTCTCGGCGGTCTTCTGGCCGGCCGCGCTGAGCGGTTCGTCGAAGAATATCTCCGGCATCACTGCGACGCCGTAGGTGGCACCGTCGGTGAGTGCGTAGTCGCCGGCGCGATCGAGGGACACGGCGGTCTGGTTCGTGGGCGAGATGACGGTGACCGACTCGCGCTTGGTTACCGGCATGCCCTCGTCGTTCTTACCGACGGCGATGATCGCGTAGGTCTTGCCGTAGCCGAGATCCTCGGTGTCGTGCCAGGACGTGCGATCGGGCGAGAGCGCACCGGTGACCTTCGTGCCAGCGGCATTGGTCATCGTCACCGAGGTGAGGGTGCCGTGGGCGATCGACACGGTCACCGGCGTCACGGGGTTGATCTGCTGGGTCGCCCCCGCGGAGGTGGTGATGATCGCGGGCGTGGGCGTGGGCGTCGGCGTGGTCGGTGGCGGAGACGACTCACTGTGCGCAGAGCCGGTCGAAGCCGCGCCGACACTGGGTGGCGTCCCCGGTGGCGTCGATCCACCGGCTGTACACGCGCTCAGCGCAGCGAGGGTCGACATGGTTGCCACCACGCCCATTACCCGGATTCCTGCCCGAGACCGTTGCCGCCGCGCCCGGTCGACCCGCAAGAAAACCTCCGACAACTGATGCGACTGGAATGTAGCTGCTGCTATTCGTGGCGAACAGTGAGCCCACCTAGTGTCTCGGAACGCGGCGAGATTCACGGGCACCACTCGGTGACGCCTCAGGTCCCGTCACATCTTTGACGACGCTGTGAGCCCCCGGCGGCGCTTTCGTGGCTCCGGGCCCTCGCGACACCGCCCCGATTGGCTACCTAGGATTTGCCGGCGGACTGTCCCGCCCGGCGGCCGAAGAACATGCCATCGCCGAGCGAGGTGCCGCTGATGTATCCGTTCCCGTGCATTGCTGCGCTCGCCCGGCCGGCGGCGTACAGCCCTGGGATCGCCTCGCCCGTCCAGGTCTGGACCCGTCCGTCGAGGTCGGTGTCCAGGCCGCCCAGGGTGAACCCGACGGCCCCCGTCTGCGGACCGACGCCTGGCTCGCGCCGCATGCTCGTCCGCGTGTCGATGACCGCGTAGGGCGGCTGCAGTGGTTGCAGATACCTGGCGGCCTTGTGGAAGTAGGGGTCCAGTCCGTGAGCAGCGTGGGCGTTGTACTCCCTGACCGTCGCGGCGAGGGCGCCTTCGGGCACTCCCATTGACCGCTCCAGGGCGCCGAAGTCGTCGTCGACGAGAGTGGGGCGAACGCCCCACCGGTCCCGGCGCGGGATCGACTCGAAGCCCTGCTCATCGATGACCACCCACGCCGGCGCGGGCTGGGTGTGGACGGCGGCATGACTCACCAGGCCGGGATAGGTGTCCTCGTTGATGAAGCGTCGGCCAAGACCATTGACGATCATGCCGTTAGCCATCATCGCCGGCACCAGCGACAGCGCGGTCTGCACACTCGCCATGCGTCGGACTGCCGCACCTGCTGCCGTCGACATGACGATGCCGCTGCCGTCATCGAGTCCGTCGCTCACCGCACCGTGCCCGAGCAGGCTCGGGGCATGCCGCGAGACCATGTCCGGGTTGTCGACGAAGCCGCCGGTCGCCACGATCACTGCTCTGCGGGCGCGCACGATCCGTTGCTCGCCGTACACCCTGGCCACTACACCGACCACCGCGCCGTCGTCGACGATGAGAGAGATCGCGCGGCTGTCGGCGGCCACGCGAACCCCGGCCTCGTGGGTGGCCTTCATCAACTCGCGCATCAGCAGCCAGCCGCACTCCCCGGCCTGTGCTGGTCGGTGCCCACGAGGCGCGGGGACGGCCAGATCGCAGTACGGCCAGCTGTTCTCCCCCATCCACATGAGGCCGGAGTCATCCGAGGGCACCCACGTCGGCGAGTCCCACAGCCGCGACCCGAACGGAACCCCGCGGGCCACCAGCCAGTCGAACAACTCGACGCTGCCCTCGCAGTACGCCGCGATGCGATCCTTGTCGGCGTGCGGCCCGAGCGCGGCGAGCAGGAACTTGGTCATCTGCTCGGCGTCATCATCAAATCCGCAGGCCTGTTGCACCGAGGTTCCCCCACCCAGATACACCTCACCGCCGGAGACCGCGGACGACCCGCCACTCTCGCTGGTGCGCTCCAGGATCAGGGTGTCGGCTCCCGCACTCGCCGCCTCCCAGGCGGCTGCCGCTCCGGCACAGCCAAAGCCCAGCACGAGCACGTCGCAGGTGTCGTCATAGTTCCGGACGTCTCGAGCGTCGACGGGGGTGGGCTCCGCAGGCATCGGCCAGTCCTTCGTACGGGGGGCGGGATGGTGCGCCGACGGTAGCCGCAGTCGGTGCTGTCGCGTCGGGTTCGAGCCACCCAGCGGGACCGGTCGAAGACCTCCGGTCAGCGCGAGAGCAGGCCGCTGGTGTACAGATCGATGGCCGTGTCGATCGCCTGCCCCACACTTGTGGCGGACACTGCCCCACTCTCGCCGGATGACACCTCGACCGATGTCACTTCGACGGCCGCACAGATCGCCGCACCCAACGTGGCCAACAGCCCACGGGCCAGGAACTCCGACGCGATGTCGGCGCGCACCTGGCCCTGCTCCTGCGCCTGGGCGAACATCGCGATCACCCGGACCGGCGGCGGCCACGTAGCCAGGAAGCCGGCGGCGAGCACGTCAGGCTGATGGGCGAGGCACCCCATCAGTGTCCCTCCGGTGTCGAACACCTCAGCCACCTCGGCGCCGATCGCGCGCAGGATGTTCTCGACGGCGTCGTCCGGCACGGTTGGGTCGATCGCCGAGGAGAAGACACGTCCTACCGCACGGTCGAGCCCGTCCCGCACGGCCGATTTGAGGACCGCTTGCTTGGTCGGGAAGTAGTTGAAGAAGGTGGCCTCGCTGATGCGCAAGGTGGCGGCGATGTCGGCGACTCGCGTACCTACGAAGCCACGCTCGCCGAACAACGACAGCGTTGTCGACAGGATGCGCTCGCGCAACTCACGCTTCTTGTCCTCGCGCAGCCCCACCGGCTTCTCCCGACTGTGATGACACCCACGTGCGCAGGGTGACTACAAAGTTAGAGTAACGGTAATAATTGAATTATGGATAGTACGAACAGGATCGGTACGCAGCTTCGGCTGCGCGACGGCACGCCCGTGCGCTGGCGTTTCGTCGTCCCGAGCGACCGGCCGGCGTTCGAGGCCGGGTTCGCCAGCCTTCCCGCGCACACCCGGTATCTCCGCTTCCACCAACATATCAACGAACTACCCGAGCAACTGTGGGACGGCTTGGACGAGACCGCGAACAGCGCCGAACCGCGCCGTCACGTTGCCCTGCTGCTCTACGCCGGTACAGACCCGATCGGGGTGTGCCACGTGATCCGCTCGGAGCAGGACTGGCACACCGCCGACGTCTCGGTGACGATCGCCGAAGACTGGCAGGGGCGCGGGGCGGCCGGGTTGCTGCTGGGCGAGGCGCTGTACGTCGCGGGCGACGTGCACCGGATCGACACCCAGGTCATGCTCGATAACACCGCCGCGATCCGCATGCTGGAATCCATCGGCGAGATCGAGTTCTCCTGCGTACAGGGACACTGCCAGGCCGTGGTCACGATCAGCGCGGCCGCCGCCGCCTGAGGGAGACACGGCCACGCGCGAGGATCAGCGCGCCGGTGGAACGAACGCCGCCAAGGGCTCGGTGCCCGTCCAGTCGTGACCCCAGTAACTGTCGGCGGTGATTTCCTCGGCGGTGTAGGACGTCTCGTCGACCCTGAGCCCGTCGAAGCCTAGTTCGACGTCCCACCCGCCGGGGGCGCGAACGTAGAAGGACACCATCTTGTCGTTGGTGTGCCGACCGAGCGTCGAGGAGATCGAGAAGCCGAGTTTGGTGAGCCGGTCCAACGCCTGTCCGACTGCGTCGAGGGTGTCGACCTCCACCATCAGGTGGACCAGGCCGGGCGCCTCGCCGTGCGGCGCCGGCACGACGGCCAAGCTGTGGTGCCGCTCGTTGACCCCGAGAAAGCGCACCCGGCGCGCGGGCCGCACCGCGACCCCGCCCATGCGGATGGCTCCGCGGGGGCGGAATCCGAGCACCTCGGTGTAGAAGGCATACGTCTCACCGAAGCGCGTCGTGGGCAGCACTATGTGCCCCATCCCTTGCGCGCCGGTCACGAATCGCCCGCCGTACGGCGTGACGACCGGGCTGTGGTCCAGCGCAGGGCCGAAGAACACCTCCACCGGTGTCCCGGCCGGATCGTCGAACGCGAGCACTGCCTCTGCCCTGCGGGCGTCGGCGTCGTCCTCGGACAGCGTCGTGACCTCGGTCCCCGCCGATTCCACGGCGGTGCGGACGCGCTCGAGAGCGACACCGTCGCGCACCTCCCACCCCACCGCAAGCACCCGGTCATGTTCGCCGGGGAGCAGGATCAGCCGGGCATGACGTTCGTCCATACGCAGGTAAAGAGCGTCCGGATCGGGCCCCTCACCGCTCGCCCAACCGATGCCGTCCTCCGCGAAGGTGCGCCAACGCGCAACGTCGGCGGTCTGGACCCTGAGGTAGCCAAGGCCACGGATCTCGCCCATCAATTCTCCTGTCAGATCATCGCGAGCATCGGCCCAGGGGGCGGTTCGATGCCGAGGTTGGTCAGCGCCGAGACGTGAAAGACCGACCCGGGGACGTGGATCGCGTGGGCCAGGCCCATGTGCGCGTCGCGCCAGAAGCGCTGCAGGGGGTTGTCCATACGCATGGCGTTGCCGCCGGATCGGGACACGATCTCGTCGACCGCCGCAACCGCTCGACGTGCGGCCTGCACCTGGATCCGCCGACCGACTGCACGGTCCTCCAGCGTCGGCTGCTGCCCGGCCGCGACCATGTCATAGACGCGGCAGACATTGTCCAGTAATGCCGTGCGCGACGCCGAGATCTCCGCGGCGGCCTCACCGATGGCGTAGAGGACGTACGGGTCATCCTTGATCTTCGTACCGGTGATCTGCACGCGGGTGCGCTGGTAGTCCAGGTGATGGGCCAGGGCTCCTTCGGCGATGCCGATCACTGCGGCGGTGATGCCGAGTGGGAACGCCACGGAGAACGGGAGCAGATAGCTCGGGTCGTCCAGGCCGGCGTCCCGCTGCAGGCTGCCGTCGACGATCTTGCCGTACTCGAGCGTGCGGTAGGTCGGGACGAAGGCGTCCTTGACGATGACGTCCTTGCTACCGGTGCCGCGCAGACCGACGACGTCCCACGAGTCCTCGACAATTTCGTAGTCCGAGCGCGGCAGGATCAGGTGCAGAGATCGCGGCGGCATTACCGGCTTGCCGTCGTCGTCGCCGAGGAAGCCCCCGAGGAAGATCCACGAACAGTGATCGGTACCGGAGGAGAACTGCCACCGGCCGCTGAACAGGTAGCCACCCTCGACCGGGCGGGCGACGCCCATCGGTGCGTACGGAGAGGCCAGCCAGGTGTCCGGGTCCTCGCCCCACACCTCGTCGCGGACCTGAGGATCGGCGAACGCGAGTTCCCAGGGGTGGACGCCGACGACGCCGTTCACCCAACCGGTCGCACCGTCCAAGGACGCCGTGCGCATCACGATCTCGGCGAACTCGCGCGGGTGCAGTTGCAGTCCGCCGTGGGAGCGGGGTTGCAGGGCGCGGATCGCCCCCGATTCCCGCAGGGTCTTCGCCGAGACGTCGGACAGCTGGCCAAGCTTCTCGTTCACCGGGCCCTGCTCGCGCAGTTCGTCGGCCATTTCCTCAATGCGTTCGAGGACCACGTTGGGCATGTTCTCGTCCTTTGCCTAGTACGACGGAGTGACTGTGGTTCAGCGTGCGCCCGAGATCGCGAAATCGTTGCGGGCTGTGCCGACGCTCTGATCGACACGCTCGGCGTGGTGCGCCCGGGTCAGCTGCCTACCATCCGCGCGACTCATCGAGCGCGGCTTGCCCAGCGCGGGGTAGAGCCGGCGCGACACTTCGCGTGCCGCGTCGAGGACGAGCGGACCGACAGCCTCCAGGCGCACAGCCTGTGACGGACCGCAGACCGAGATCCCAGCTGCGACCGAATGCGGGCCACGAATGGCGGCCGCGACGCACGCGACGCCGGGTACCGACTCACCGTTCTCGTAGGCCAGACCGTGCCGGAGCCGGATGCGGGCCAGCTCCCGGTGCAACGACTCCGAGTCGCCGATCGAGCGTGTGGTGCGGCGGGTCAACCGCTCACCGAGCGCCTCGTCGACGTCCTCCGGCGGCGTCCAGGCGAGGATGACCTTGCCTACCGCTGTCGTGTGCGCGGGTACGCGCCCGCCGACACAGGACGGCAGCCCGAAGGCGAAATTCCCACCGCACTTGTCCAGGTAGAAGGTGTCCGGCCCGTCGAGGACCGCGAGGTGAACGACCAGACCGGTCCGGACGACGAGATCCTGGATCACCGAGGCGGCGGCCGCACGGATCTCACCCTGCGTTCCGTCCTGACCGCCGAAGCTCAGGGCGCGAGAACCGAGGAAGTACCCCGATGACGTATGCACAAGCCACGAACGCTGCACCAATTGATCGAGGATGCGATGCGCCGTGGACCGCGGCAAACCGGTGCGGACGGTGACCTGCTCCAGCGTCAAGACGGTGGTTCGCCGCTCGAAGGCGTCCATGATCAGCGTGATTCGCTCCACCATCGACGGCGGGTTGCCCGCCGTCTCATCCGGGTTGACCTGGTTTGTGGTCATGCGCTGATCCCCTTTGGCCGAGGAAGCCGGAGGCACCGGCTTGTGGCGTAGCGCTGGAATATGCGCTTTGGCCCGATCACGCAAAACTAGTATGAATTTCAGTTTTGGTCAATAGTGCCACCTGATCGTCGGCTGTGGATCTCGACTCAGCGCGGTACGAGACGCTTGGTGAAGCTCGCGCTGCGCTCCACGAGCGGGCCGCGCGGGAATCCATTACGGGCACGGACCATGTCGAAATTGCCTCCCGCGATCCATACCGGACCGTCAGCGAGGCGGGCCAAGCCCTCCGCGGCCACATCATCGGGTTCGGCAACATTCAGGCCGGGCAGATCGAGTCGCAGGCCCGCCTTCTCCATCGCCGGCGTCCGGGTCACACCGAGGACGAGTTCGAGAACGTCGATACCGTGCGGCTTCAATTCAGCCCACAATCCCTCGGCGAAGATCCGGTCGAAAGCCTTGATCGCGGAGTAGACGCTGATCCCCGGCTGTCCGAGGTAGCCGGCCATCGAACCCACGAGCAGGATGCCGCCGTGACCTCGTCGCTTCAGCCGGCCGCCGAAGTGGTGCGCCACCCGCAACTGCGCGGTGATCCCCAGGTCGATGACGCTCTGAAAACCTTCCAGCTCACCCTCGACGAACTCGGCGCCGTAGGTGTTGGCCCCGGCGTTGACGATGAGCAGGCCGACGTCCAGGTCGTCGGTGACCGCCCGGATCGCGTCGAGCGACTTCGGGTCAGTGAGGTCGGCGGCCACCGTCTTGACCTGTGCCCCGCACGCCCGCACCTCCTCGGCGATCTGCGCCAGCGGACCAGGGCGGCGCGCGATGAGCACGAGATTGATTCCGGCCGAGGCGAGCAACCGTGCAAAAGACGCACCGACCCCTTCGGACCCGCCGGCGATGACGGCCCACGGTCCGTAGATCGCCGGGTCGATGTCAATCGGGTTGGCCATGCACCTAACGTGCCAGCCTGCGTCGCATCATCGTGGTGGTCTCCCACTGATCGGGAATACCCGTGCGGGATCGGTCCGGCGTTCGTTGTATAGGTGCTGAGCTGCGACTCGCCCGGATCCCATGACGAGCAGGTAGCCAGCCGAAAGGGTGAGACGCGTGCGTATCGGAATCGCAAGTCCGATCGTGGTTCAGCATCCAAGCACCGCCTCACCGTGGGAGGCCACCGCGAGCGTGACCGACCTCGTGCAGGTCGCGGTCAAGGCCGACGAACTCGGGTTCGCGCACCTCACCTGTAGCGAACACATCGCCGTCCCGGTCGACGTCGCCCGTGAGCGCGGCGCCACCTATTGGGACCCGCTCGCCACCCTGAGCTACCTGGCCGCCCGCACGTCACGCATCCGACTGGTGACCCAGGTTCTCGTCCTCGGTTATCACCATCCGATCGCCCTGGCCAAGCGCTACGGCACGCTCGATGTGCTCAGCGGCGGGCGGGTCACCCTCGGCGTCGGGGTCGGCTCGCTTCAGGAAGAGTTCGATCTGCTCGGAGTTCCGTTCGACGGTCGCGGCGCGCGCGCCGACGAGGCCATGCAGGCTCTTCGTGCTGCCCTCGGGGTGCGGGAACCGGTTTTCCAGGGTCAGCACTACCGCATCAGCGACATGGTCGTGGAACCGCATGCGGTGCAGCCGGCGATGCCGTTGTGGGTCGGCGGGCGCACACTGCGCTCACTGCGTCGTGCGGTCTCCTACGGAACCGGCTGGGTGCCTTTCGGACTCGGCTCGGCCGAACTGGCGGGTCTGCTCGATACGGTGCCGAGACCACCGGGGTTCGAAGTGGTTCTCAGCCCTGGTCGAGCCATCGATCCGATCGGGGCAGCGCAGCGAACGTGCGACACCCTCGGCCGACTGCGCAGCGTCGGCGCCACCATGGCGACCGTCGCCGTCGCGGCCGACTCGGTGGGCCACTACTGCGACCAGTTGAGCGCACTCGCCGAACTGGAGGCCGCCCGATGAGCACCGACCGGAACGACGCCCGGCTCACCGCGCTCGAAGGGCGGGTCGCGCTGCTGGAGGATCAATTCGCCGTGACGCAGGTCGTGCTGGGCTACGGACCCGCCGTCGACAGCGGCTCGGATCAGACCGCCGCCGCGCTGTGGGCGCAGGACGGCAGCTACGAGTTCCAGGCCGACGTACCTGGTCTGCACGGCCGGGACGCGCTCGCCGCGATGGTGCGTAGCCGCGGCCATCGCCACCACCTCGAGCGCGGCTGTGCGCATATCCTCACCGCCCCTCACGTCGTCGTGGACGGTGACTCCGCAGTAGCCACGTGCTACTCGCTCATGCATCATTTCGTCCCCGACACCGGAATCTTCCAAGTGTCGCGGGTGTCGGCGAACCGGTGGGAGCTCAGCCGAACACCGCAGGGCTGGCAGGTCGACCGACGCACCAATCGACTACTGAACGGCGACGCAGACGCCCGAGAACTGCTGGCCTCGGCCGCGCAGATCTGACGTCAGACGGCTTCCAGCCGCTGCCCTTGTGCCGACGTGCCGGCGATGAGCAACTCGCAGGCCAGGCGCAGGTCGTTCTCCGCGTCGTCCGCGCTCAGCCAGCCGTTCAGGCTGGACTGGAGTATGCCGCCCCACGCCTGCTGGACCAGTCGCACGATCGACAAGTCCCGGGCAGTGGGCTCGTTGATACCGGCCGCGGACAGCACCACGTTGCTCATGGCCTCGTCGATGCGGCCGACGTGGGTGAGGTTGGCTGCCCGCGCGCCGTTGGCCGAGTTCATCATCGACTGGGCGAGGTTGGGTTTGCTCAGCAGCGACCGGCTGGCCCGGACGAGAACATCGAACACCCGCTCGGCCGGGTCTCGTTGGAGGCGCGCACGAGGCCGGAGGCGTTGCTCCATCTCCTCCACCAAGTGCGTCATCACACCGACGTAGAGGTGGGTCTTGGACGGGAAGTAGCGGTACAGCGTGCCGATCGCGACCTTGGCGCGCTTGGCGACCTCGTGCATCTGAACGTGGTCGAAATCGGTCTCCGCACCGAGTTCCTCGGCGGCCCGGAGGATTCGCAGGTAGCGAGTCTGCTGATCGGTCGACGTCGGAACGGCAGCCTGCCGTGGCTCGGCGATCCTAGGCATCATTCCCCCAAAAACTGAACTTCACTCTAGTGAACGTGAGTGTGGCACGAGTGTGGCACGAGTTAAGACGCACAGCCATCAGACGTCACCGCAGCCGACGCGGCATGTTGGTGAAGTGGGATTCGTCGCGGCGATGCCATCCGGGTGCGGCGAAGGTTCCACCGTCGACGCGCAGGGTCTCCCCCGTGACCCAGGCGGCCTGGTCAGAGAGCAGGAAGACGGCAGCGTCGCCGTGGTCGCGCGGGTGTCCGAAGCGACCGGCCGGGACCCATTTGCCGACGTGGTCGGCGTAACGCTCGTCCACGGAGTCCCACATCGGCGTCTGCGGCGTATCAGTGAGATCAGGCGCGATCGCGTTGACCCGGATGCCGTGCTGCCCGACCTCGGCAGCCAGGCTCGCGGTGAAGGAGATGACCGCCGCCTTCATGGCGCCGTACACCGCGTTCCCGGGGATACCGCGAAATCCCTCGACGGAACTGACGTTCAGGATCGCGCCGTGCCCGCGGTCCATCATGGCCGGCAACAGCGCGTGGGTCACGTGCAGAAGGTGGCCGAAGTTCAGCTCGTACGTCCGCTGCCAGTCGCCGGGCGTAGATGTCACGAACAGACCCGCCGGCCGGTAGTCACCCACGTTGTTCACCAGCAGCGACGCGCCACCGAGTTCCTCGGCTCGCTTCCGTACGGTGTCGGCGGTCTCCGGCACCGTCACGTCGGCGACCAGGACCGTGGGCGCGTGGCCGCCGTCGGCGACGATCCGTTCGGCCGTCGCGCGGGCAGCGGCTCCGTCGATGTCGATCAGCAACAGCTGCGCGCCGTGATGGGCCAGCGCGCGGGCAATGCCGGCGCCGATGCCCAGAGCGGCCCCGGTGACCACCGCCACGCGGCTCCCGAACAACGGTTGACCGTGCGCCTGCGGGAGCGCGCTCGGCGAGCCGGGCTCCGGCGGGGGCCGCAGCCGGCGCTGCTCTCCGGCGTCACGCATGTGCGGCCAGGCCGAGGCGTTGCGCGCACGCGGACATCTGATCGAGCAGGTCTGCGAGATCCCGGGGCGCGTCGGCTCCGTACCCCGGCGAGAGGACCATCCGCTGCGCGCCACGGGCCGCGGCTCGTTCAACCGCCGCGGGATCGGTCCTGAGCAGGTTGCCGCCCAGGACGAGTGCGACGTCGTCGGGGTTCCGCCCGGAACTCCGAGCGGCATCCCGCAGCGCGTCGAGTGCGGACAACAGTGCAGCGCCGCCCAGACCAAGCGGCTGGAAGCCGTCACCAATGCGCCCGGCCCGACGGGCCGCCGCCAGGCTGTGACCGCCGATGTAGATCGGTACGCAGCGGTTGTCATGCGGCTTGGGCCAGCTGTGCGCACCGTGCACGGTGTAGCGGGGGCCGGGCAGGCTGACCCCCTGCGCCCCGGTCCCCGACCACAACGCGCGCATCGTCGCAATCGCCTCGTCCGCGTGCTTCCCGCGACGGTCGAAGTCCCCACCGCACGCCTCGATCTCCTCGCGCATCCAACCAAGCCCTAGGCAGACCCGCAGTCGGCCGCCGGACAGCCGATCCAGCGTGGCCAACCGTTTCGCCAGCACCACCGGATGCTGGTTGGGTAGCACGAGCACCCCGGTGGCCAGGCCCAGGCTGGTCGTGCGCGCAGCGATGAAGGCGAGCAACTCCAGCGGGTCGGGCAGCGGGCAGTCGTCGGGGAGCGGGGAACGCCCCGACGGGTCGTAGGGGTACGCGCTGCTCGTGTCGCGGATCACGACCGAGTGCTCCACCACCGAGATCTCGTCGAACCCCAGCCGTTCGGCGTGCAGCGCGAACTCGCTCACCCAGTCCGGTTCAGCAGAACCGTTCAGCTCGGGCGGGAGCAGCGCGGTGAACTTCATCGGCCGGTTGCGCGGACCGAGCACGGGCCGCAGTGACCGCAGGTCGTGTTCACCGCAGGGTCGGCAGGTGCGCGAGGGCGTCGCCGAGCTCGGCCTCGATCGCGGCGCCGCTGCCGAGCGAGAATGCCAGTTGGCGCCCCCACAGGAAGTAGCGATGGATCGGGTAGTCGACGTCGGCGCCGATACCACCGTGCAAGTGTTGGGTCGCGAGCACGACCCGCAGCCCACCGCGCGACGCCCACCACTTGGCCACCAGCGCCGCAACCTCGGCTTCCTGCTCGCGTGCCTCATCCAGCAGCAAGGCGGCCTGGTGTGTCGTCAGTCGGATGTTCTGGGTGTCCAGGTAGGCATCCGCCGCCCGGATGGTCACGCCCTGATTGGTCGACAGCGGCCGGCCGAACTGGACGCGCTCGCTGGTGTGGCGAGCGGCCTTGGCCACCGCCTCGGCGCAGACGCCCAGTGCCACCGCAGCCATGGCTACCCGCGCTCGTCGGCGGACCCACGCCAGCACCTCGGTGCCGTCGACAGCGGGGTCGCCGAGCGTGTCGTCCAGCGTTGCGGTCACGCCGTCGAGGCGTACCGCCGCCGCAGCGAGACGGTCCGTCGTGGCGACCGGAGTAATGGCGATGCCCTTGCGATCAGCGGGCAGGAGCAGAGCCGTCACCGTGCCGTCCGGTCGCCGCACGGGCAATACGAACGCGGCCGCCTGCTCGGCTACCGCGACGACAGGAATCTCGCCGTGCAGGCGCCAGCCATCACCGTCGGCCTCAGCGCGGACCACGCTCGAACGGCCCGGTCCGGCGTCGAACGCGCCGGTCACGATGTGGGTCCCGTCGAGCAGGCCGGGCAGCCACCGTTCCTGCTGCTCGCGCGAGCCGAACTGCGCGATCGGCAGCATCCCCATGGTGATCACCGACCACAGCGGCACCGGAGCCACTCGCCGGCCCTGCTGCTCCAGAACGGCGGCCAGGCCCAGCATTCCCATGCCGGCGCCGCCGTGCTCCTCGGCCAGGGCGATGCCCAGCAGCCCCGCGTCGGCCAGCATCTGCCACAGTTGTGGGTCGAATCCGCCGGCGGATTCGATCTCGCGAAGGCGCTCGACGTGGGCACGATCGGTGAAGATCTTCTCGGCCAGGTCGCGCACCGCGATCAGGTCGTTGTCGAAGTCGAAGTCCATCTCACTTACCTCCAGTGGTGGTGGTCTCGCGGCGCCGCGCGGCCAGCGTCATGCCCAGTACCTTCGCCGCGACGATGTCGCGCATCACCTCGTTGGTGCCGCCACCGAAGGTGTTGTTCTGAGCGCGTCGACCGAGGGCCTCGACGCGACCCTGGATCGCCGCGCCGTGGGTGTCGGGACGCAGCACGCCCTTGACGCCGAGGACCTCCTGCAACATTCCGTAGGCGGCGACGACTGCCTCGGTCCCCATCACCTTTGCCGCGGCAGAATCCCCGCCACCGAGGGAGTTCGCGGCGACGTCCGCCACGAGACGAAGGGCCACGAGATCGGCTGCGCTGAGCAAGGCATAAACCTGGGCGAGCGTGCTGCGCACCCACGGCAGGTCATAGACGACACCGTCGTCGGTCGCCTCGACACGCGCCCAGTCCAACGTTTCGTGGAACAGTTCGAGCGCGATCCCGCCGCGCGCGGCGAGGGCCACCCGCTCGTGGTTGAGCTGGTTGTTGATCAGGCTCCAGCCCTGGTTAAGTTCGCCGACCAGGTTGGTCACCGGGATGCGGACGTCCTCGTAGTAGGAGACTGCGGTGCTGATTCCACCGACGGTGTGGATCTCGGTGGCGGAGAAGCCGGGGTCGATCGTCGGCACGAGCACCACCGAGATCCCCCTGTGCCGCGCTTCGGCGTCGGTGCGAACGGCCAGCCAGATCCAGTCGGCGAAGATCGCGGCGCTGGTGTAGATCTTGTTGCCGTTGATAACGAACTCGTCGCCCACCCGCTCGGCGCGGGTGCGCAGCGCGGCGAGGTCGGTACCGGCCTCGGGTTCGGTGTAGCCGATCGCGAAGACCAGTTCGCCGGTGAGGATCCTGGGCAGAAAGTAGTCCTTCTGCTCCTTCGTCCCGTGCGCCATGAGGGCCGGGGCGACGGTGTTGAGCGTGACGAGGGACAGCGGCGCGTTGGCCCGGATCGCCTCGTCGTAGAAGACGTAGAGCCCCTCGGGATCTTCACCCCGTCCGCCGTACTCCTCTGGCCAGCCAAGCCCCAGCCAGCCGTCCTGCCCCATCTGCCGGTAGAGGCGGGTAAAGGTCGGGCCGCCCTCGGTCTGGGTGACCAGGTCGCGCCGCGCCGGCTCATCGATGAGCTGCGCGAAGTAGGCGCGCAAATCCAGACGCATCTGCTGCGAGCGGGGTGAAAGTTCGAGTTGCATATGTGGGCTCCTGTTTCTCAGCGCGGCAGAGCGAGGACTCGCTGCGCAATGACGTTGAGTTGAATCTCGATGGTTCCGCCGCCGAGCAGAACCGAGGGCAAAGCGATGTGGTCGCCGACGTCGTCCAGTGCGACATCGGTGTCGACCGCAG
Organism: Jatrophihabitans sp.; assembly: GCA_039937915.1. Lineage (GTDB taxonomy): Bacteria > Actinomycetota > Actinomycetes > Mycobacteriales > Jatrophihabitantaceae > Jatrophihabitans. The sequence goes on from JBDTFN010000264.1 coordinate 15,188, forward strand.
CAGCGGCCGGTCCGAGCAGCCGGAGCAGGTCGCGGGAGTTGTCGCGTTGAGCCATGGCGTTGAAGACCTTCTGAACGCTGATCTCGGCGCCGATGGCCGCTCGGTCGGCGCCGGCCAGCCGGGCCAGCACGCCGCGCAGGTTGATCGCGGCCAGCGACAGTTCCCGGCTCACGCACCGTCCCAGCGCCCGCACCGCGTCAGCGCGGGGGCCGACCAGCCGATCGGACTCGATCAGTTTGCGGACGCGGGCCGAGGGTCCGTGCAGCAGGTTGCCGCCCATGCTCAGCCGCTCGTTGGCCAAGGTGGTGACGGCCAGCTGCCAGCCCTGGTTCGGTTCGCCGACCAGACAGTCATCCGCAACGAACACGTCGTCGAGGAACACCTCGTTGAACTCGGCGCGCCCGGTCGCCTGACGGAGCGGACGGACGGTGACGCCGGGCGAGGTCATGTCGACCAGGAAGTAGGAGATGCCCTTGTGCTTCGGTGCGTCCGGATCGGTCCGGGCCAGGCACACCCCCCACTCGGCTTCGTGCGCCAGGGAGGTCCATACCTTCTGTCCGGATATCCGCCAGCCGCCCTCGCACCGGATCGCGCGGGTACGCAGCCCGGCCAGGTCCGAGCCGGCGCCAGGTTCGGAGAACAGCTGGCACCACAGGATCTCGCCCCGCAGGGTCGGCGCGACGAAACGCTCCTGCTGCGCCCCGTTGCCGTGCGCGAGCAGGGTGGGCAGCACCCATTCGCCGATGACGATGTCCGGCGGGGTGACGCCGGCGGCGGCGAACTCCTGGGCGATGACTGCCTGCTCGGCCGCGCCGGCGTTCAGGCCGTAGGGCTGCGGGTAGTGCGGACCCACGAGGCCGGCAGCGGCGAGGGTGGACTGTCGCGCCCCGCCGCGCTCACCGCCGCGCCCGTCGGCTCGGCCACCCTCGTGCGTCGAATCGTTCGCAGTGGTGAGCGCTTCGCGCACCTGCGCTCGCAGGTCCGGTAGCGCGTCGGCGTCGATGAAGGAGAAATCGCGTCGAGCGCCGGCGAGGGCCAGTTCGCCCAGCCGCTGCTCCCAGACCTCCTGCGGGCCGGCGAGCGTGGCGATGCTGATCGCGCGACGCTGGTAGAGGTGAGCGTCGTGCTCCCAGGTGAAGCCGATCCCGCCCAGGAGCAGGATCGCGTCCAACGCGTTGTCGACCGCCGAGGGCAGCGCGGCGAGCGCCGCCTGAACCGCGGCCACCTGCTGTTGCTCGGCGTCCTGCGACTCGGCCCGGGCGGCGTCCCAGGCGACTGCGGATGCGATCTCGACACCGACCAGGATCTTCGCGGCCTTATGCTGCACTGCTTGGAACCGACCGACCGGCTGACCGAACTGTTCCCGGGTCCGGACGTAGTCCACCGCGGTCTGCAGTCCCCATCGGGACAGTCCGGCTGCCTCTGCGGCCAACAGCGTGCACCGCACCAACTCGACCCACTCGCGGGGCACCTGCGGCAATTGATCGCCTGCGGCGACACGGTGTCCGCGCACCGTCAGCCGACCCACCGACCGGGTGAGGTCAACCGGTTCCAGCGTCTCGATCTCGCGGCCAGCGGCGGGCAGGGCAAACCAGATCCGCTGGTCCCGGTCGTGGACGGCGGCCACGGCCACGAGCACCAGATCCGCGCCGGGCAGGCCGAGAACCGGTGCGGTGCTGCCGTTGATGACCCAGTCCTCGCCCTCACGGGTGGCCGTCAACCCGGCGTCATCGACCAGGACGCCGGTCGCGCCACCGATGAAACGGTCGAGCAGCGCACGGACCTGCGCGTCGTCGAGGTCCGCCCCGGCCAGCGTCGCGCTGGCCAGCACGGTCGGCAGGAACGGCCCGGGACACAACGCCTGTCCCAGTTGCTCGGTCACGATCGCGAGCTCGACGAGGCCCGCGCCGTAACCGCCCGAGCGCTCTGGCAGGTGCAACAGATGCAGTCCCTGTTCGCACAGTCGATCCCAGAACGGAGGGACCTTCCCGGCGGCGAACGCGTCGAACTGAGCGCGGGTGTCCGCCATGCGCGCGTGCCGCGCGGCGAAGGCGCTGGCCGAGTCGGCGAGCGCGCGGTGGTCGTCGGTGATGGCGATGGGCACGGTTCAGCTACCGATCAGATTCGTTCGAGGACGAGACAGGTGGTGGCGGCCGACGCACAAATGGCGATGAGCGCGAGGGTGCCGTCGGTGCGTTCGAGCTCCTCGAGCGCGGTGGCGATCACCCGGACGCCGGTCGCGCCGGCCGGGTGGCCGAGCGCGATCGCGCCGCCGTTGATGTTGAGTTTGTCCTCGTCGATGCCCAGCACCTGGGCGAAGGACAGCGGGACGGCGGCAAACGCCTCGTTCACCTCGATCACGTCGAGGTCGGCGATGGTCGGCTTGATCCGGGCCAGCACCTTGCGCGCGGCCAGGATCGGATTGTCGAGCATGAACTCGACGTCGCCACCCACGACGGTCTGGCCGAGGATCCGGGCCCGCGGGGTCAGCCCCAGTTCCGCGGCCCGCTCGCGCGTGGTCAGCAGCGCGGCGCTCGCGCCGTCGGAGATCTGTGAGGAGGTGCCCGCGGTGTGCAGGCCGCCTTCCTTCACCGGACGCAGCTTCGCCAGGCCGGCCAGGCTGCTGTCACGCAGCCCTTGGTCCCGGCTGATGATCGTGCCGTCGGGCGTGGTGACCGGCAGCACCTGACGATCGAAGCGCCCGGCGTCCCAGGCGGCCTTGGCTCGTTGCTGCGAACGCAGCCCGAAGGCGTCCAACTGCTCACGGGACAGACCTCGATGTAGGGCGATACGATCCGCGGCCTCGTACTGGTCGGGCATGTTCACCGACCAGCTCGCGGGTCGGGGTGTCCCCAGCCCGGTACCCGACTTCGCGGTCAACGGGACGCGGGACATCACCTCCACCCCGCAGGCGA
>JBDTFN010000265.1:0-13935 GCA_039937915.1 Jatrophihabitans sp.
TCCGCCTCCACCCCGTTGCGGCGCAGCACCTGCGCGGTGCCGGCGGTCGCGACGATCCGGAAGCCCAGGTCGAAGAGCCGTTTGACCGGGAAGATGGCCGCCCGTTTGTCCCGGTTGGCGATGCTGACGAAGACCGTGCCCGCCACCGGCAGCGAACCGTAGGCCGCGGCCTGCGATTTCGCGAACGCCGTACCGAACTTGGCGTCGAAGCCCATGACCTCACCGGTGGACTTCATCTCCGGTCCGAGGATCGAATCCACCTGGTCGCCGCCCGGGGTCCGGAACCGGTGGAAGGGCAGCACCGCCTCCTTGACCGCGATCGGCGCGTGATCGGGCATGTCACCGCCGTCGCCGATGGCCGGCAACATTCCTTCGACGCGCAGTTGCGCGATCGTCGCGCCGAGCGCGAGTCGCGCCGCAGCCTTGGCCAACTGAACCGCCGTCGCCTTGGACACGAACGGGACGGTGCGCGACGCCCGGGGGTTGGCTTCCAGGACGTAGAGCACGTCACCGGCCAACGCGTACTGAACGTTCATCAGGCCGCGCACGCCGATCCCCTGAGCAAGAGCGAGGGTCGAGCGCCGCACCTGCTCGATGTCCCCGCGGCCGAGCGTGATCGGCGGCAGCGCGCACGCGGAGTCACCGGAGTGGATGCCGGCCTCCTCGATGTGCTCCATGACCCCGCCGATGTACAGGTCGGTGCCGTCATAGAGCGCGTCGACGTCGATCTCGACCGCGTCGTCGAGGAAGCAGTCGACGAGCACCGGGTGTTCGTCGGTGATCTCCGTGGCCCGGCTGATGTAGTCGAACAGGTGCTGCTCGTCGTAGACGATCTCCATCCCGCGCCCACCGAGCACGTAGGACGGACGGACCAGTACCGGATAGCCGATCGAGTCGGCGACCTGCTTGGCCTGCTCGAAGGAGGTTGCGGTGCCGTTCTTGGGCGAGGGCAGACCGGCCTCGTCGAGTACCCGGCCGAAGGCGCCGCGATGTTCGGCGAGATCGATGGCTTCGGGTTGGGTGCCGAGGACCGGGACCCCGGCGTCCTTGAGCTTCTGCGCGAGGCCCAGCGGCGTCTGTCCACCGAGCGTGCAGATGACCCCGGCCACCGTGCCCGACTGCTGTTCGGCGTGCACGACCTCGAGGACGTCCTCGAAGGTGAGCGGCTCGAAGTAGAGGCGGTCGGCGGTGTCGTAGTCAGTCGACACCGTCTCAGGGTTGCAGTTGATCATCACGGTCTCGTACCCCGCGTCGCGTAGGGCCATCACCGCATGCACGCACGAGTAGTCGAATTCGATGCCCTGACCGATCCGGTTCGGGCCGCTACCGAGGATGATGACCTTCTCGCGGTCCGGTTGCGGCGCGACCTCGGTCTCCTCGTCGTAGGAGGAGTAGTAGTACGGCGTACTGGCCTCGAACTCGGCCCCGCAGGTGTCGACGGTCTTGAATACCGGGCGGATGTCCAGACGGTGCCGCAGTCGCCGCACGCCGGCCTCCCCCGCCAGTTCCGGACGCAGCGCGGCGATCTGTCGGTCGGACAGTCCGTGCCGCTTTCCCTTGCGCAGCAGGGCCGTTGTGAGCGTCGGCGCGTCCCGCAGCTCGGCGCCGATCTCGACGACGAGCGCGATCTGGTCGACGAACCACGGGTCGATGCCGGTCACCTGCGCGACCTGATCGACCGGCGCGCCGGCGCGCAGTGCCTCCTCGACGTAGTAGATCCGCCCGTCGGTGGGGACCGCGGCCAGCGCCAGTAGTTCCTCGACCGGGAGGTCGTGATCCGGGCGGGTCCAGAAGCCGGCCGCCTTGGTCTCCATCGAGCGCAGGGCCTTGCCGAGTGCCTCGGTGAAGTTGCGACCGATCGACATCGCCTCGCCGACACTCTTCATGTGCGTGGTGAGGACCGGGTCCGCACCGGGGAACTTCTCGAACGCGAATCGCGGCACCTTGACGACCACGTAGTCCAGGGCCGGCTCGAAGGCGGCCGGCGTCTTCGCGGTGATGTCGTTGGGAATCTCGTCCAGCGTGTAGCCGACCGCGAGCTTGGCCGCGATCTTCGCGATCGGGAAACCCGTCGCCTTTGAGGCCAGCGCCGAGGAGCGCGACACCCTCGGGTTCATCTCGATGACGATCATGTCCCCGGTGGCCGGGTTGATCGCGAACTGGATGTTGCAGCCGCCGGTCTCGACGCCGACCTCGCGCAGCACCTTGATGCCGATATCACGCATGTGCTGGTATTCGCGGTCGGTGAGGGTCATCGCCGGCGCGACGGTGATCGAGTCACCGGTATGGACGCCCATCGGGTCGAGGTTCTCGATCGAGCAGACGATGACCACGTTGTCGTTGCGATCGCGCATCAGCTCGAGCTCGTACTCCTTCCAGCCGAAGACCGACTGCTCGACGAGCACTTCGTGGACGGGGCTGGCGGCCAACCCGCGGGCCACCATCGTCCTCACCTCGTCGGCACCGTTGGCCAGGCCGGAGCCGAGCCCGCCCATCGTGTACGACGGGCGGATCACGACCTGGTTGTCAACTCCTTGCGCGAAGGCGATCGCCTCGTCCAGGGTCTTGCAGACCAAGGATTCCGGGACCTCGCCGCCGATCGTGCGGACGATCTCCTTGAACCGCTGACGGTCCTCGCCGCGTTGGATGGCCTCGATGTCCGCGCCGATCAACTCGACGCCGTACTTCTCCAGGATCCCCGCGTCATGCAGGTCGATGGCCAGGTTCAGGGCGGTCTGACCACCGAGAGTGGGCAGGATCGCGTCGGGATTCTCCTTGGCGATGACAAGTTCGAGGTACTCGACGGTGAGCGGTTCGATGTAGGTGGCGTCGGCGAACTCGGGGTCGGTCATGATCGTCGCCGGGTTGGAGTTCACCAGGCTGACGCGAAAGCCCTCGGCGCGCAGCACGCGACAAGCCTGGGTCCCGGAGTAGTCGAACTCGCAGGCCTGGCCGATGACGATCGGTCCCGAACCGATGACCATGATGTGCGAGATATCGGTGCGTTTCGGCATCAGGCCTTGCCCTTCGTTCCTTCGAGCAGGTCGACGAACCGGTCGAACAGGTAGGCCGCATCGTGCGGACCGGCTGCGGCCTCCGGGTGGTACTGGACGCTGAAAGCCTTGGCGTCCAGGGCGTTCAGGCCTTCGACGACGTTATCGTTGAGGCAGACGTGGCTGACCTCGACCGCACCGAACTCGGTGTCACTCGCCCGGTCCAGCGGCGCGTCGACGGCGAACCCATGGTTGTGGGCGGTGATCTCCACCTTGCCGGTCCGCCGGTCCTGCACCGGCTGGTTGATGCCACGGTGTCCGTAACCCAGCTTGTAGGTCCCGAACCCGAAGGCGCGCCCCAGGACCTGGTTGCCGAAGCAGATGCCGAAGATCGGAATCTCGCGGCGCAGCAACTCGCGCACCATCGCGACGGCGGCGTCCGCGGTAGCGGGATCGCCGGGACCGTTCGCGAGGAACACCGCGTCGGCGCCGGTGGCGATCACGTCCTGCGCCGAGACGTTCGAGGGCAGGATGTGCGAGGTGATGCCACGCTCGGCCATCCGGTGCGGCGTCATGGACTTGATGCCGAAGTCGATCGAGGCGACGGTGAACCGGTGTTGCCCGACGGCGTCGACCCGGTAGGCGCTCGGCGTGCTGACCTCGGCCGACAGGTCGGCACCGGTCATCAGCGGGGCGGCCTGCACCTTGGCCAGTAGCGAGGCGGGAACGGTATCGACGCTGGACACTCCGCAGCGCATCGCGCCGCGTTCACGCAGGTGTCGGGTGAGGGCACGCGTGTCGATCCCGCTGATGCCGACGACGCCCTGCGTGCGTAGTTCCTCGTCCAGGGTCCGCTTGGAGCGCCAGTTGGACGGTCGACGCGCCGGGTCCCGTACGACGTACCCGGCGACCCAGATCCGGCGCGACTCCGGGTCGTCGTCGTTGACGCCGGTGTTGCCGATGTGCGGTGCGGTCTGGACCACGATCTGCCGGTGGTAGGACGGATCGGTCAGGGTCTCCTGGTACCCGGTCATACCGGTGTTGAAGACCGCCTCGCCGAAGGTCTCGCCCACTGCGCCGTAGGCCTCCCCGGTGAACGTGCGGCCATCCTCGAGCACGAGGATCGCGTCTGTCATATATGCACTCCTTCGGCAAGCACTCCGTCGGCCACGGTGAGGCGGCCATGGAACATCGTCGACACAACCCGGGCCGGCAGGCGACGGCCGGCAAAGGGTGTGTTGCGCGACAGGGACGCCAACGCGTTCGGGTCGACCGTCCAGGCGCCGGACGGGTCCACCAGGGTCAGGTTGGCCGGCTCCCCGGCCGCGATGGGCCGGCCCTGGTCGGCCAGCCGTCCGATCACCGCCGGGCGCAGCGACATCCGGTCCGCGACGCCGGCCCAGTCGAGCAGGCCGGTCACGACCATCGCCTCGGCCACGACACCGAGCGCGGTCTGCAGTCCGAGCATGCCGAACGCAGCGTCGCCGAACGCGTGGTCCTTGTCGTGAGCCGCGTGCGGGGCGTGGTCGGTAGCCACGGCGTCGATGGTGCCGTCGGCGAGTCCCGCGCGCAGCGCGGCGACGTCCGGGGCCGGCCGCAGCGGTGGGTTGACCTTGTAGACCGGGTCATAGGTCTCGAGCAGGTCGCACTCGAGCAGCAGGTGGTGCGGCGTGACCTCGGCGGTCACGGCAATGCCGCGGGCCTTGGCCCACCGGATGACCTCGACGCTGCCGGCGGTGGACACATGGCAGACGTGCAGGCGGGAGTTCACGTGGGCGGCGAGCATGACGTCACGCGCCACGATGGACTCCTCGGCGACTGAGGGCCAGCCGGCCAGGCCGAGGCGGCCGGACACCTCGCCCTCGTGCGCGCACGCCGCGTGATCGGCCAGGCGCGGGTCCTGGGAGTGCTGGGCGACGACGGCGTCGAACGGCTTGTCGTACTCCAGCGCCCGGCGCATCAGCCGCGCGTCGTGCACGCAATGGCCGTCGTCGCTGAACATCCGCACCCGCGCCCGCGACCGGGCCATGTTGCCGATCTCAGCGAGGGTCTCGCCGGCCAGCCCCTTGGAGACCGCACCGACCGGGCGGACGTCGACGAGTCCGGCGCGGCGACCGGCGGAGGCGACCCGCTCGACGATCGCGGCGTTGTCGGCGACCGGGTCGGTATTGGCCATCGCGTGTACGGCGGTGAAGCCGCCGAGCGCGGCGGCGGCGGATCCCGTGGCGATCGTCTCAGCGTCCTCGCGTCCGGGCTCACGCAGGTGGGTGTGCAGGTCGACCAGGCCCGGCAGTAGCACCAGGCCGTCGGCGTCCAGTTCACGGTCGGCGGACAGCCCCCTGCCGACCTCACGGATCAGGCCCCCGTCGATGATGATGTCGCAAGGGTCACCACCGAGCACAGCTGCACCGCGGATCACCAGCGAGCTCATACGACCACCTCCTCGTCGGCACCGGCCAGTAGCCGGTACAGCACCGCCATCCGCACCGACACGCCCGCCTGGACCTGCGCAAGCACGACCGAGTGGTCGCTGTCGGCAGCAGTGGAGGAGATCTCGAGGCCGCGGTTCATCGGGCCGGGGTGCAGCACCGGAACACGCTCGCCGAGCAGGTCGAGACGCGCCGGGGATAGTCCGTAGCCGATCGCGTACTCCCGCTCCGTCGGAAAGTAGCCACCGGACATCCGCTCGCGCTGGACCCGCAGCATCATCACCGCGTCGGCGTCGCCGTAGGCCTTTCCTGACAGCACCGCGTCAAGGTCCCAGCTGCTCTCGCAGGGCCAGCTCGCGACACCCGAGGGCATCAGTGTGGGAGGGGCGACGATCGTGACGCGGGCCCCGAGCGTGCGCAGCAGCAGGACGTTGGAGCGCGCCACCCGGCTGTGGGTGATATCGCCGACGATGACCACGTGCCGGCCGGCGAGCTCACCGAGGCGACCCCGCAGCGTGTACGCGTCGAGCAACGCCTGGGTCGGGTGCTCATGGGTGCCGTCACCGGCGTTGATGACCGGGCAGTCCACCCAGGTGGCGATCCGGGCCACCGCACCGGACGCGTTGTGCCGGACCACCAGCGCGTCGACGCCCATCGCCGCGACCGTGAGCACGGTGTCACGCAGGCTCTCGCCCTTGCTCACGCTCGACCCCTTCGCGCTGACGTTGATGACGTCGGCCGACAGCCATTTCCCGGCGATCTCGAAGGACGAGCGGGTGCGGGTGGAGTCCTCGAAGAACAGGTTCACGACGGTCCGGCCCCGAAGCGGGGGGAGCTTTTTGACCTCGCGGGTCTGCACGGCGTGCATTCGCTCCGCGGTGTCGAGGATGGCCAGGATCTCGTCGCGGTCCAGGTCGGCGGCCGAGAGCAGGCTCTTCACGACGTCACCGCTGCGTCCACGTAGACGGCGTCCTCGTCGTCTACCTCGGTCAGCAGGACCCGCACGTTCTGCTCGAGTGCGGTGGGCAGATTCTTGCCGACGTAATCGGCGCGGATCGGCAGTTCGCGGTGGCCACGGTCGACCAACGCGGCCAACTGGACGCTACGAGGACGGCCGAGTTCGGTCAGGGCATCCAACGCGGCCCGGCACGAACGGCCGGAGCACAGCACGTCATCGACCAGGATCACCACCCGACCGTCAACTCCCCCGGCGGGCTCGACGGTCTCCATCAACGGGCGGACGCCGCGAAGCCGCAGATCGTCGCGGTAGAGCGTGATGTCCAACGACCCGACCGGCAGCGCGACCCCGGCGAACACCTGGATGCGAACGGCGAGTCGGTGCGCGAGCGGGACGCCACGCGTGGGGATCCCGACCAGAACAGCGTCGAAGTCATTGCGGGCCACGTTCTCGATAATCTGGTGCGCAATCCGATCGGTCACGCGCGCGACGTCAGCAGCGGACAGCATCGGTGGATGGCCTCGCTCGACGCGAGCCGCCGGGTCGGCAATCTCGCCCCGCGAGCGGGCAGGACCAAAATCTTCTGGCATAACGCCTCCTTGTCCGCCTCACTGGACGGTCCCTTAAAGGAGTGAATGTTTGACACACTATCAGCGCAGACATCGCGTCCGGACCGGGGCGCGACGACGTGAGGTGTCCGGTTTTGACAGGGTGTGATCGAAAAAGTTACGGTCCTCTTTGGTCGTAATTGGAGTGTGCACAACCCATCTTGCGGCCACGCCGCCAGAAGACGGGGAAGCGATGAGCGCAGGATCGACTGGCGAGGACGCGAACGAGGGGTACGCGAAAGCCCTCGGTGCGCGTCTGCGCGCCATCCGCACGCAGCAGCACCTTTCGTTACACGGTGTGGAGCGGAAATCTGGCGGAAAGTGGAAGGCCGTGGTCGTCGGCTCGTACGAACGCGGTGACCGGGCCGTATCCGTGCAACGACTGTCCGAACTCGCCGATTTTTACGGCGTGCCGGTGAGCGATCTCCTTCCGCCCGAGGACAGCCATTTCGCCAGCGGATCCTCCTCGACCCCACTGTCGAAGATCGTGCTCAACCTGGACAAGGTCGCCGCGCTCAGTGATGGGCACGCCGACGTGCTGCGGCGCTTCGTGTCCTCCATCCAGCGTCAGCGCGGTGACCTCGGCGTCCGCACCCTCCCGGTGCGCCATGAGGACCTGCGCACCCTCGCCCTGATGTACGACACCAGCATCAGCGCGCTCACCGAGCGCCTCGTCCGATGGCAGGTGCTGGCGCCCGAGAGCGTCATCGTCGACGGTGAGCCGTAGCCGGTCTGCTGCCGACCAGCGCAATCAGGTCGCGTTCGGAATTCCCTCGCGTAGCACCTTGCCGAGCACGCCATTGACGAACTTCGGCGACTCGTCGGTCGACAGGGACTTGACCAGTTCGACGGCCTCGTCGATCGCAACGGCGTCGGGAATGTCCTCGCGCCAGAGCAGTTCGTAGACCCCGATCCGCAGAACGGCCCGATCGACGTCGGGCATCCGCTCGACCGACCAGCCCTCGGCGTACTCGGACAAGATCGCGTCGATGTCGTAACGGTGCGTGTGGACGCCTTCGACCAATTCGATCGTGTAGTCGTTCACCGGTGGTTCGGCGAGTCGGACCCTTTCGGCCAGCGTGCCGAGCGGGTCGACGCCACGCAGGTCGGCCTCGTACAGGACGTCCAGTGCCCGTTTGCGGGCCTTGCTCCGGGCAGACATCAGCTAGCTGTTGACTCGGCCGAGGTAGCGCCCGTCGCGGGTGTCGACCTTGACCTTCTCGCCCGTGGAGACGAACAGCGGAACCTGGATCTCGGCCCCGGTCTCGAGGGTGGCCGGCTTGGTGCCCCCGGTGCTGCGGTCGCCCTGCAGGCCCGGGTCGGTGTGGCTGATCACGAGCTCCACGCTGGTCGGCAGTTCGATGAACAGTGGCGTCCCGTCGTGGACGGCGATGACGGCCTCGGCGTTGTCGAGCAGGTAGTTCGCGGCGTCCCCGACGGTTGCCCTGGGCACCGGGATCTGGTCGTAGGTGTCGCTGTCCATGAACACGAAGTCGTCGCCCTCCTTGTAGAGGAAGGTCATGCCCCGCTTGTCGACGTTGGCCGTCTCGACCTTCGTACCCGCGTTGAATGTCTTGTCGACCACCTTGCCGGACATGACGTTCTTGAGCGTTGTCCGCACGAAGGCGCCGCCCTTGCCGGGCTTGACGTGCTGGAACTCCGTCACCGTCCACAGCTGGCCGTCGAGGTTGAGCACAATGCCGTTCTTGAGGTCGTTGGTGGTAGCCACGACGTTGCAGTCTAGTAGCCCATACGCTGTTCACATGACCGACCGGGTGCTGCTGGACATCAGAGACGAGCCGGCCGGCCGTGTCGCCTACGTGACGCTCAACCGTCCGGAGAAGTACAACGGGCTGGACCTACCCATGCTGCGCGCCCTGGCGCAGACGCCGAAGCGCATCGCTGCGGACCGGACCATCCGAGCTGTCGTCCTGGCCGGAGCAGGCAAGGCCTTCTGCGCGGGACTGGATTTCGCGTCCGTGGGCAAGGCCGGCCCGGTGCCGATGGCCAGGGCCTTCCTCAAGGTGCCGGGGCGCAAGACCAATCTGTTCCAGCAGGCCTGCTGGGCATGGCGCGAGTTGCCGGTGCCGGTGATCGCGGTGTTGCACGGGCATTGCTTCGGCGGCGGCCTGCAGATCGCCCTCGCCGCGGACTTCCGCTTCGCAACGCCGGACTGCGGGCTGTCGGTCATGGAAGCCAAGTGGGGGTTGATCCCGGACATGACCGGATCGGTCACCCTGCGCGAACTAGTCGGCATGGACGTCGCGAAACGCCTGGCCATGACCGCCGAGGTGATCGACGGCAATCAAGCCTTGGCGTACGGGCTGGTGACCGGGGTGGCCGACGATCCGCGCAAGGAAGCCGAGGCGTTGGTCGGGCAACTGCTCACCCGCTCCCCCGATGCCCTGGCGCTCACCAAGCGCGTCTTGCACAACACCTGGACGAGGTCCCCGCGGTGGGCGTTCTGGACCGAGACCGTGCTCCAGGCTCGCCTCATGCGCAACGCGAACACCCGCATCGCCCGGGCGGCGAACCTGGCCAAGGAGGCCCCGAACTACGTCAAGCGTTCGCTGCGCTGACCGCTCTGCGCTGGCGCCCTCGCCTCAGTCGGCCGAGGTCGATGGTTGGCCCGATCCATGGGTGCCGCGCCGATTCCGATTCCGATTTCGTCCCCGCTCACGGTCCTCGTCCCCGCGGATCACCGTCGCGCCGATCACGCCCAACAGCGCGAAACCCATCGCGCCGATCGACGCGACCTTGCCGTTGTGGTCGAACGCCAGGATCGCCATGACGTAGAGGATCGCGTAGATCGGCAGGACGGTGGAGAAGTACCGGCTTCGAGACATGAGCGAGGCTAACCCGCTACGCCCGATTTCGAGTCTGGACCGCACTCGCGATGTGTCAGTGCGAGTCGGAATCTGAGTGCAGCGCCCGCTCAGGATCCCGATAGGGCAGGGCGGGGAAGCCATGGGCTCGCCGCAGCGTCATCCATACCGGCCCGGCCACGACTACGAGAGCCCCCAGAGCGATGGCCGTCAACAGAGTCGTCACGCCGAGCAGTTTCAGCGCCGAGGCCAGGAGAACGAAGGCAAGCGCCCGCCGGATCAGGGCGCCGGGCAGACGGGAAGACAACTGGGCCCCGATGAAGGCACCGGGCACCGACCCGATGAGCAGCGCGACGGTCACGGTGAGTTTCAGATCGCCGAACAGGATGTGGCCAAGGGCCGCGGACGCGACGAGCGGCACCGCTTGCACCAGGTCGGTGCCGACCAGTTCGCTGGCACGCAGCGTCGGGTAGATGGCCATCAACGCAATGATGATCAGCGATCCACTGCCGACCGACGTCATCCCGACGACAACGCCGCCGATCACGCCGGTGATCACCGTGGGAAGCGGACGAACCACGATGTCCGGCGGTCCGGCCGGATCGGCGTCCCGACGCCCGGATCGATCGCGGGCCCGCTCGGCCAGGCGCAGGTAGGCCCGCACGAACAGACCGGTCGCAGCCAGGATCAGGGCAACGCCGAGTGCGTTCTGGATGAAGTCCTGGACGTCGGCTCCATTGCCCAGCGCTCGGGCGAGCAGTACGCCGGCGAAGGCCGCGGGCACCGAGCCGATGCACAGCCACTTGACCAGGTCCATCCGGACGGTGCCGTTACGCATGTGCACGAACGATCCGACCGGTTTCATCACCGCACTGGCGACCAGGTCGCTGGACACCGCCGCCAGGGGCGGAACTCCGAAGAACAACACCAGGACCGGCGTCATCAGAGCGCCGCCGCCCATCCCGGTCAGGCCGACCACGATGCCGATGCCCAGGGCGGCCGCGGCCAGGACCCAGTCGATGTGCACGGGGAAGGCTACGCGTCCGCAGACGCCGGATCGACGTCTGCGCGAGCAGCGATCCAGGACAGCGCCAGCACGTAACCCTCGACACCGAGCCCGACGATCACGCCGGTGGCGTGTGCGGAGACGAAGCTCGTGTGCCGGAAGGATTCACGTCGGTGGACGTTGCTGATGTGGACCTCGACGAGCGGCGCGACCAGCATCGCGCAGGCGTCACCGAGGGCCACGGAGGTGTGCGTGAGCGCGCCGGCGTTGAGGACCACCGGGATGTTCGAGTCGGCCGCCTCGTGCAGCCAGCCCAGCAACTCGCCCTCGTGATCGCTCTGGCGGACCTCGACGTCAAGGCCGAGTTCGGCACCCCCGCGCACGCACAACGCCGCCAGTTCCCCGTGCGTGGTGTTGCCGTAGATCTCCGGCTCGCGGCGGCCCAGGCGGCCGAGATTGGGTCCGTTCAGCACGAGCACACGTGTCATTGCGCTACCTCCGTGTAGGCCTCGACGAGAGCGTCGGGGTCGGGGTCGTCGATCGACACTGGGGCGGCGATGCCGTCCAGGATGACGAATCGCAGCGTGTTGCCCCGCGCCTTCTTGTCGATGCGCATCGTCTCGAGCAGCGCGGGGAACGCGTCGGCGGCGTAGGAGGTCGGCAGTCCCAGGGCGGTCAGGACGTGGCGGTGCCGGTCGGCGCTCGTATCGTCCAACCGCCCGAGTGCGCGGCCGAGCGCGGCCGCGTAGACCAGCCCGACCGCCACCGCATCACCGTGTCGCCAGCGGAAGTCCTCGGCCCGCTCGATGGCGTGCCCCAGGGTATGGCCGTAGTTGAGGATCTCGCGCAGGCCCTGCTCGGTCAGATCCTCGCCGACCACCCGGGCTTTCACCCGAACCGAGCGCTCCACGAGCTCACGCTCGGCCGGGTTGCCGGCACGGGTGGCGGCCATCGGGTCGGCCTCGACGAGGTCCAGGATCATCGGATCGGCGATGAATCCGCACTTGACTACTTCGGCCAGCCCGGCGCGGTAGTCCGCGGCGGGCAGGGTGGCGAGCAGGTCCAGGTCACACAGCACCCCGGCCGGGGGGTGGAACGCGCCGACCAGGTTCTTGCCGCGGGCGGTGTTGATCCCGGTCTTGCCGCCGACCGCCGCGTCGACCATTCCGGCGAGGGTCGTGGCGACATGCACGACCCGGACGCCACGCAGCCAGGCCGCGCCGACCCAGCCGGCCAGGTCGGTCGTCGCGCCTCCACCCAGGCCGATGATTGCGTCCGAGCGGGTGAATCCGGCCTCGCCCAACAGATTCCAGCACGAGCCGGCCACCGGGAGCGTCTTGGCCCGTTCGCCGTCGGGTACTTCGACGACGTGCACCAAGAGGCCCGTGGCGGCGAGGTCGGCCCGGATCCGTTCGGCGTGGTCACGCAGGACGGGCGGGTGCAGCACAGCGGCTCGCGAGGCCCCGGGGAGCAGCGCGGCCACCTCCCCGAACAGGTCGTGCCCGACCAGCACGGGGTACGGCGTAGTCCCGGCGACCTCGATGCGGGTGGTGTTCGACATCGTCATACCTTCCCCAGTTCATGCAGGCGCGCGGCGATCGTAGCGGCCACCTGACCGGGTGTCCGACCGTCGGTATCGACAGTGACCGTCGCGAACTGGCGGTAGAGCGGCTCCCGCGTGCGTTCGAGGTCGGCCAGGCGAGCGGCTGGATCTTCGGCCAAGAGGGGCCGCGACCGTCCGTCACCCACTCGCCGCTTCAGCGTCGTCAGGGACGCTCGCAGCAGGACGACGGTCGTGTCGGAAGCGGTGAGCGCGTCACGGGTGGTCTCGGTGGTGAGGGCACCGCCGCCGAGGGACAGCACACCGTCGAAGGTGTCGAGCGCGTCGGCGATGGTCCGTGCCTCCAATTCGCGGAAACTCGTTTCCCCCGACTCGGCGAAGATCTCCTGGACGCTGCGACCCGCGCTCGTGGCGAGCAGTTGATCGGAGTCGGCGAACGGCACGGCAAGGATCTTCGCCAGCCGGCGTCCGCTGGTGCTCTTGCCGGCTCCGGGTAGCCCGACCAGGACGGCGAGGGGGGTCACGACCCGCTCTCGAGCCCACGTTCGATGAGGCGGGCCAGGTAGGACTGTGCGTTGCGGCGGGTCTCGGCGACCGAGTCACCACCGAACTTCTCGAGCACCGCCTCGGCCAGCACGAGCGCGACCATCGCCTCGGCAACGACGCCGGCGGCCGGGACGGCGCAGACGTCCGAGCGCTGGTTGATAGCGACCGCCGCCTGACCCGTCTCGGTGTCGATGGTGCGGAGCGCCCTCGGCACGGTCGAGATCGGTTTCATCGCCGCGCGGACGCGCAGGACCTCGCCGGTGGTCATCCCGCCCTCGGTACCGCCGGCCCGACCGGAGACGCGTCGGATGACGCCGTCGGCGCTGACGATTTCGTCGTGCGCCTGCGAGCCACGGGTGCGGGCCAGGTCGAACCCGTCACCCACCTCGACACCCTTGATGGCCTGGATACCCATCAGCGCGGCGGCGAGCCGGCCGTCGAGGCGGCGGTCGCCGTGGGTAAAGCTGCCCAGCCCGGGCGGTAGCCCGTAGGCGACCACCTCGACGACGCCGCCGAGGGTGTCGCCGTCCTTGCGGGTGCGGTCGATCTCCTCGACCATCGCCTGGCTCGCGCCGGGGTCGAAACAGCGCACGGGCGACTCGTCGACCGCGTCGGCGTCAGCCGGCTCGGGGACGGCGCCGGCCGGTGCAGCCACCGAGCCGATGCTGACGACGTGGCTCACGATCTCGACCCCCAACGCCTGGCGCAGGAATGCGCGGGCGATGGTGCCGAGCGCGACCCGGGCCGCGGTCTCGCGGGCGCTCGCGCGCTCCAAGACCGGCCGCGCGTCGTCGACGTCGTACTTCTGCATGCCGGCCAGGTCGGCGTGACCGGGACGTGGCCGGGTCAGCGGTGCGTTGCGGGCCAGCGCGGCCAGGATGTCCTCGTCGACCGGATCGGCCGACATGACCTGCTCCCACTTGGGCCACTCGGTGTTCCCGACGCGGACCGCGATCGGCCCCCCCATCGTCTGCCCGTGCCGCACGCCGCCGGTGAGCTCGACCTCGTC
>JBDTFN010000266.1:0-4489 GCA_039937915.1 Jatrophihabitans sp.
GAGCAGTTGGAGCGCTTCGGCGGCTTGTGGGCGTCGATGGCGATCACCGAGCCGGGCTTCGGTTCGGACTCCTCGGCCGTGTCGACGACGGCGGTGCTCGACGGCGACGACTACGTGATCAACGGCGAGAAGATCTACGTCACCGCCGGTGGCCGATCCAACGCGGTGGTCGTGTGGGCCACGATCGACAAGTCCAAGGGCCGCGCCGCGATCAAATCCTTCGTGGTCGAGAAGGGGACGCCGGGGATGGAGGTCGCCCGGCTCGAGCACAAGCTCGGCATCCGCGCCTCCGACACCGCGACGATCATCTTCACCGACTGTCGTGTGCCGAAGGAGAACATGCTCGGCTCGCCCGATATCGAGGACGAGAAGGGCTTCGCCGGTGCGATGCAGACCTTCGACAACACCCGCCCGCTGGTCGCCGGGATGGCCGTCGGTTGCGCGCGAGCTGCGCTCGACGTGACCGAGGATCTGCTCAAGGAGGCCGGGGTCACCGTCGACTACGACCGTCCCGCGTACACCCAGCACGCGGCGGCCGCGACCTACCTGCAGATGGAGGCCGACTGGGAGGCCGGTTACCTGCTGACGTTGTCGGCCACCTGGATGGCCGACAACAACCAGCCGAACTCCCTGCAGGCCTCGATGGCCAAGGCGAAGGCCGCCCGGGTCGGGGTCGAGATCACCCTCAAATGCGTCGAGCTCGCCGGGACGCTGGGCTACAGCGAGGATTCGCTACTGGAGAAGTGGGCTCGCGACTCCAAGATCCTCGACATCTTCGAAGGCACCCAGCAGATCCAGCAGCTCATCGTCGCCCGTCGCCTACTGAACAAGAGCAGTGCCGACCTGAAGTAGCCGCGTACGGTCCGAGGTCATGAGCAACCTCGACACCGGACCCCTCGTCGAGCGTTGCGGCGGTGTGTCGACCGTCGCGACCCGACCTGTCCTTGAAATTCACGCCGGCAAACAGGTACCGCTCGGCGAGTCGACAGTGGTGCGCCGGCTACTGCCGACCCTGGGGCGGCGGATGATCGGGGCGTGGTGTTTCGTCGACCACTACGGCCCGGACGATGTCGCAATCGCGGCGGGGATGCAGGTTCCCCCGCATCCGCACATCGGTTTGCAGACGGTCAGCTGGTTGCTCGAGGGCGAGGTCCGCCACCGGGACAGCCTGGGTAGCGACGCGACGATCCGCCCCGGCGAGCTCGGTCTGATGACGGCGGGGCACGCCATTACTCACGCCGAGCAGTCACCCGAACCACATCCCGCGCTGCTGCACGGCGTCCAACTGTGGGTGGCACTGCCGGACCGGGACCGGAACACCGCGCCAACGTGGGACCACCACGCCGACCTCCCCGTGATCGTTGAGGTCGGGAGCAGCGCGACCGTGTTCATGGGCTCGTTTGCCGCGGCTATCTCGCCAGGACGCGCACACACCCCGTTGCTGGGCGCAGACCTGAACCTGGCCGCAGGCGGCTCGGCGCTACTACCGCTGGAGCCCGCCTTCGAGCACGGGCTGCTGGTCATGTCAGGCTCGGTGGAGGTCGACGGCATGCACCTCATCCCTGGATCGATGGCCTATCTCGGCTGCGCCCGACGCGACCTCGCCCTGTCCTCCGTAGAGGGGGCCCGGGTGCTGCTGCTCGGAGGCGTCCCGTTCGAGGAGGAACTCGTGATGTGGTGGAACTTCGTCGCCCGTGACAGCGACGAGATCGCCGCCGCCCGCGCCGAATGGATGTCCGGTGACGGCTTCGCCGACGTGGACGGCTTCGACGGCTACCGGCTGCCCGCGCCGCCGCTGCCACCAGGTCGGCTCCGGCCGCGTGGCCGCACCCGGTAGGTACGGGCCACGCCGGGACCTCAGGCCGCCGCGGTCTGCGCGGCGGGTAACTCCAGCGCGTAGGCCAGGATCTCCGCGACGTCGCCGACCGGGCGAACATCAAGCGCTTCGAGCACCTCGGCCGGGACATCGTCGAGGTCGGGTTCGTTGCGCAGCGGGATGAAGACGGTCTTCAGCCCGGCCCGCTGCGCGGCGAGCAGCTTCTGTTTCACACCGCCGATGGGTAGGACGCGACCGTTGAGGGTGACCTCGCCGGTCATACCGACATCCGAGCGAACCGGAATTCCGGTGGCGAGCGAGGTCAGCGCCGTGACCATCGTGACGCCGGCCGACGGACCGTCCTTCGGCACGGCCCCCGCGGGCACGTGCAGATGCACGGCGCGATCCAACGCGTCGACGAGGTCCGGCCGGTGCGCGCGCAGGTAGGACAGCGCGATGTGGGCGGACTCCTTCATGACGTCACCGAGCTGCCCGGTGAGGGTCAGCTTCGCCTCCCCCGCCGCCGCGGACGCCTCGATGAACAGCACGTCCCCGCCCGCCCCGGTCACGGCCAGTCCGGTCGCAACGCCAGGCACGGCCGTACGTTCGGCGGACTCCGGCAGGAAGCGCGGCCGGCCGAGGAAGCCCCGCAGGTTGCTCGTGTCCACCGCGATCGGGCCGTCGCCGCCGGCGAGTCTCGTCGCCACCTTGCGCAGCACCCGGGCGAGCGCACGTTCGAGCTGCCGCACCCCGGCCTCGCGGGTGTACTCGGCGGCGATCTGATGCAGGACGTCGTCGCTGATCGTCACCTCGTCCGCGGACAGCGCGGCCCGCGACAACTGGCGGCCGAGCAGGTGCATCCGCGCGATGGACACCTTGTCGTCCTCGGTGTAGCCGTCGAGCGTGACGACCTCCATCCGGTCATAGAGCGCCGCGGGGATGGTGTCGGCCACGTTGGCGGTTGCGAGGAACAGCACGTCGGACAGATCGAGGTCGACGTCGAGGTAGTGGTCGCGGAAGGTGTGGTTCTGCGCCGGGTCGAGCACCTCGAGCAGGGCCGCGGCCGGGTCGCCCCGGAAGTCTGATCCCACCTTGTCGATCTCGTCCAACAACACGACGGGGTTCATCGAGCCGGCCTCGGTGATCGCCCGGACGATGCGCCCGGGCAGCGCGCCGACGTAGGTTCGCCGGTGACCGCGGATCTCCGCCTCGTCCCGTACGCCACCGAGCGCGACGCGGACGAACTTGCGGCCGAGTGCATGCGCGACCGATTCACCCAGTGACGTCTTGCCGACCCCGGGCGGTCCGACGAGCGCCAGCACCGCACCCGAGCCACGCCCGCCGACGACCTCGAGTCCACGCTCGGATCGGCGGGCCCGCACCGCGAGGTATTCCACGATGCGGTCCTTGACGTCGTCCAACCCGTGGTGGTCGGCGTCGAGGATCTCGCGAGCGCCGGCGATGTCGGTGGAGTCGACGGTGCGTTGGGACCATGGGAGGTCCAGGACGGTGTCCAGCCAGGTACGGATCCAGCCCGATTCAGGACTCTGGTCCGAGGCTCGCTCCAGCTTTGCGACCTCACGCAGCGCCGCCTCGCGGACCTTCTCCGGTAGCTCGGCAGCCTCGACCCGGGCGCGGTAGTCCTCGGACCCCTCCGGTTCGCCCTCGCCGAGTTCCTTGCGGATCGCCGCGAGTTGCTCACGCAGCAGGAATTCCCGCTGCCGCTTGTCCATGCCTTCGCGGACGTCAGTCTGGATCTTCTCCGAGACCTCCAGTTCGGCGAGATGGTCCCGGGCCAAGGTGAGCACACGCAGTAGTCGCGCCTCGACGTCGGGCGTCTCGAGCAGTTCCCGCTTCTGCTCGTCGGTCAGGTACGGCGCGTACCCGGCGAGGTCGGCCAGTTCGGACGGATCCGCGATGCGCTGCACCGAGTCGATCACCTGCCAGGCGTTGCGCCGCTGCAGGATCGCGACGACGACGGCCTTGTACTCGGTCGCGAGTCCGCGCAGGTGTTCGGTCACCGGCTCGTACTCGACCGGCTCCGCCTCGACCCACAACGCCGCTCCAGGGCCGGGTACACCGGAGCCGAGCCGAGCGCGAGGGCCAGCACGCAGCACGACCGCGTGCGCACCCCCGGGCAGCCGGCCGGTCTGTTCGATCGTCGCCACCACGCCGTACACCGGGTAGCGATCGGCCAACCGCGGGGCGAGGAGCAGGGATCCCTCGGAGCCGGCACGAGCCGCGTCGATCACCGCGCGGGTGTCGGCGTCCAGTTCGACCGGCACCACCATTCCGGGCAGCACGACGGTGTCTGGTAGGGACAGGATCGGCAGGGTCAGTACTTCCGACATCAGAGCCTCTTTCTTGAGCGTATTCGACTCAAGTGTCTGCAGCCCACCGATCTTCCTCGCCGCTGTCCGCCTACAGCGAACGCACTCGACATCACTGGAACGATCGCGGCATGCGCATCGAGATCCCGGTCTATGACGGCTTCGACGAGGTCGACGCGATCGCCCCGTTCGAAATCCTGTCCAACGTGAAGGCAGCACACGCCGACGTCGAGGTCGAACTGGTGGCGCTCACGGACCGGGTGAGATCCTCGCGAGTCCCACCGCGCGGGTCGTAGACGACGGCGCCGTGCTCACGTGTGGCGGGGTGACCTCCGGGCTGGAT
>JBDTFN010000267.1:0-11767 GCA_039937915.1 Jatrophihabitans sp.
TGTTGCAGACCCGGGTCGTCCCGGAGCTCTGCCGCCAGGTCGAGAGCGGCAATGTGCAGATCTACTACGAGACGGTGTTCCGCGACCTCATCGCCGACGGTTCGCTGCCGGACCTCGTCGCCGTCGACGTGACCGCCAGCCGTTGGTACGAGCTCGACGACTACCGCGACCTGGAACTGGCCGAGTTCATGTTTCTCAGCCGCGATCACCAGTACGACCGCATCCAGACACTGCACGGTTCGTACTGGCGTTACGGCGTCGTCGACCACGCCTACCTCTACAACCTGCACTTCCCGCCCCCGGCCATGCTGGACGACCTGCGCGACGAACTGCGCGACGTCGTGGCGAACTATCCCGTCGGCCAGGTCGAACTCGACCGCCTGGTCGGCCACTGGACCGGCCTCGACGAGGAGTGCATTGTCGTCGGCAACGGCGCCGCCGAACTCATCAAATTGATGGGGCAGAGCCACATCGAGAAGATGACCATCCCGGTGCCCTCGTTCAACGAGTACGAGAACGTACTGCGCGCCGATCAGGTCGACCGGGTGCCGCTGGACCCCGAAACGCACGAACTCGACCTGGACGCATTCGCGCAGTCGGCTCGCCGCGCCGGCTCGACGGTGGCCGTGCTCGTCACGCCGAACAACCCCACCGCCCTCTCCGTGGACCGGGCGGCAATCCTGACGCTGGCGCGCACCCTTGCGACGCACGGTTGTCGTCTCGTCGTGGACGAGTCGTTCATCGAGTTCACCCGCGCCGGCCGGGCGGACAGCGTCGAGCGTGACCTCGAGGCGCACCGGAATCTGGTCGTCGTCAAGAGCATGAGCAAGGTCTTCGGCATCGCCGGCCTGCGCGTCGGCTACCTCGCGACCGCCGACCGGGCCTTCGCGGCCGCCATCCGGGCCGACCTGCCGATCTGGAACCTCAACGGGCTCGCCGAGTCGTTCCTGCGCCGGCTCGGCCGCTACCGGGGCGAGTTCGCGGCCAGCTGCGACATCGTGCGCCGGGACACCCAGGAGCTCTACCGCTCCCTGGTGGAGCTGCCCGGCCTCGCGCCGATCCGTCCGGACGCCAATTTCGTGTTCTGCAAGATCACCACGCCCGGGCTGACCGGGCCAGCGCTGGCCCGCCGCCTGTACGTCGAGCACGGGATCCTCATCAAGGACTGCGCGACGAAGACGATGCCGGACGCGGACCGCTACCTGCGCATCGCGTCGCGCACGCCGGCGGAGAACCGCCGGCTCGTCGCCGCCCTCGCCCAACTCCAGTAGCAGCAACGCCCGATGACCACCACCCGACGAACGACACCGCCGACGATCCTGTCGCACCTCGGTGACGCCGCGAACCTGCTCACCCTTGCCGGTCTGGCGTGCAGCGTCGCGGCCATCACCCTCGCCGTGCGCGGCGAGTACCCCGGTGCCGCCATCACGCTGGTCGGTGCGTTCCTGTTCGACCTGGTGGACGGCCCAGTGGCCAAGCGAACCGCGGGTCGCACACCCGACCAGGGAGCGTTCGGTGCGAACCTGGACTCGTTGGCCGACATGGTGGCGGCGGGCGTCGCCATGGGTGTCCTCATCTGCGCCTACGGACATTTCGAGGTGGCCCCGGTCGCCGTCGCCGTCCTGCTCGCCGCCGCCACGGCAATGCGGCTGAGCTACTTCAACGTCCACGGCATTGCCTCGGACGCGGGTTCATACACCGGCCTACCGACGGACCTCGCGGTGATGGGCTTCGTCACAGTCCTGCTTCTGGACGTGCCGATGGACGCCGCGGCCTTCCGGGTGACGATCTGTGTGGCCGGCGTCGTCCTGGCCGGGCTCATGGTCAGTCCGGTCCGGATCCCGAAACAGACCGGGGCCTGGTTCGTGGCCAATGTCGTGGCCGCCTTCGTGCTCGCCGGACTGCACGCCCTGCGCCTGTTCGGCTGATCCGACGCGGCCGGCTGCCCGTGGCTACGCTGAAAAGCATGGCCCAGTACAGGTACGGCGTATGGACGGGGAACGGTCCCGACCCGATGGAGCCGCCGTATGACATCCGGCAGGCTCTCGACGAGATCGGCGACGACGTCCTGGCCGGAATGTCCCCGCGCAACGCGCTGAACCGGCTGCTGCGCCGGGGGACGACCGGCCGCGACGGCCTGGACGCGCTGCGTCGCCAGGCTCGCGAGCGGGCCCGGGAACTGCGTCAGTCCGGCCGTCTGGACGGCACGCTGGAGCAGGTACGGGAGCTGCTCGACCGGGCGCTTGAGGAGGAGAAACGCGCGCTGTTCCCGATCCCCGACGATGCCGCGCGGATGGCCGAGGCCGAACTGGACGCGCTGCCGAAGGAGACCTCGCGCGCGGTCCGCGAGCTGGCCGACTACCAGTGGCGCTCGCCCGAGGCCCGCGCGACCTACGACCAGATCCAGGACCTGCTGCGCAGCGAGATCCTCGACGCCCAGTTCGCCGGGCTGCGCGAAGCCATGGCGAGCGCGACGCCCGAGGATCTCGAGCGCATGCGGCAGATGATGGGCGCCCTCAACGACATGCTGGACGCAGACGCCCGCGGGGAGCACACCCCGGAGGACTTCGCCCGGTTCATGGACAACTACGGCGACTTCTTCCCCGAGCAGCCGAAGGACCTGGACGAACTCGTCGACATCCTGGCTCGAAGGGCCGCTGCGGCTCAACAACTGATGAACTCGCTCACCCGCGAGCAGCGCGAAGAGCTGGGCGGGCTGATGGCCCAGGCGATGGGCCAGGCCGGGCTGGCCGACGAGATGGCCCGGCTGCGTGCTGGCCTGCAGTCGGCCCGGCCGGACCTGCAATGGAACGGCCGCGAGCGTATGGACGGCGATGAGGGCATGGGGTTCTCCGACGCCACCGGCGCACTGGCCGAGCTCGCGGATCTGGACCAACTCACCGAACTGCTCGGTCAGGACTACCCCGGCGCCGACCTGGACGACATCGACGAGGAGATGATCGAGCGGGCCCTCGGCCGCGCGGCCGTGCAGGACATGGCCCAGCTGCGCCGCATCGAGAAGGAGTTGAAGGAGCAGGGCTACCTGCAGCGCGGCGGCGACGGGCTGCGCCTCAGCCCGCGCGCGCTGCGACGGCTCGGCGGAACCGCGCTGCGCCGCGTCTTCGCGAGCGTCGAGTCACGTGGCCGCGGCGGGCATGACGTCCGGGACGCCGGCGCGGCCGGGGAGACCACCGGCGCGAGCCGCGAATGGCGCTTCGGCGACGAACAACCCCTCGACGTCGTCCGTTCCGTCCGCAACGCGGTCCTGCGGACCGGTGGCGGAGATCTCACCCTGCAGGCCGAGGACTTCGAGGTCGTCGAGACCGAGCGGCGCGCCTCTGCGGCCATCGCGTTGCTCGTGGACATGTCGTACTCGATGGAGCTTCGCGGGACGTGGGGCGAGGCGAAGACCACCGCGCTGGCCCTGCACTCCCTGGTCACCAGCAAGTACCCCCAGGACGCGATCGAGATCATCGGTTTCAGCGACTACGCCCGGGTGATGAGCCCCAACGATCTGGTCGAGCACGACTGGGACCGCGTCCAGGGCACCAATCTCCAGCACGGCCTGATGCTCGCGCGCCGGCACCTGGACAAGCACCGCGGCGCGGAGCCGATGATCCTGGTCATCACCGACGGCGAACCCACCGCGCACCTCGCCCCGGACGGCTTCGCCGACTTCGCCTGGCCGCCCACCCGGGAGACCCTCGTCGCGACGCTGGCCGAAGTCGAGCGCTGCACCCGCCGCGGCGCCACCATCAACGTGTTCATGCTGGACGACGACCCGCGCCTTGTCGCGTTCATGCAGGATCTCGCGCGGCGCAATGGCGGCCGCGTGTTCCAGCCCAAGCGCGGCGCCCTCGGTGAGTACGTGGTCGCCGACTACCTCAGCGGCCGACGCGGAAAACGGCGGGCCGGATGACCGCCCCGGTACCCACTCCGGATGCGGTGAGCTGGCTGCACCCGGACGTCGAGATCCGCCGCTCCGACATCGCCGGCCAGGGCCTGTTCGCCACCGTCGACCTCGGCGCCGGCACCGTGGTGTCGCGTTTCGGCGGCCGGCTCGTCGACGACGCCGCCCTTGCCGACCTGCGGGACAGCGACACCGATCTCGACCTGATCACCGTCGAAGACGGCGTCCACCTCGTCCTGGAGGCCGGCTCCCACAACCGGTTCGGCAACCACAGCTGCGACCCGAACCTGGGATGGGCCGGCGAATACACCCTCGTCACCACTCGCGACGTCGCGGCCGGGCAGGAACTCACGCACGACTACGCGACGAGCATCGCCGAGCCGGACTTCATCCTGTGGTGTCACTGCGAGACCTACCGCTGCCGGCAGATCATCGAGGGCGGCGATTGGCAGATCCCGCAACTGCAGCAGCGTTACGCGGGGTACTGGGTGCCGATGTTGCGGCGGCGCATCGACGCCGCAGCGGGGTGAGCAACTCCGCCGGATAGCCTCACCGACATGTACGACTTCCTGCTCGCACTGCACATCCTGTTCGCCGTCTTCGCCATCGGCCCCCTCGTCCACGCCGCCACCACCGCCGGACGAGGGGTCCGCAAGGGCGACGGCGTGGCCACGGCCACCTCGGTCCGACTGCTGCGCGTGTACGGCTACGCGTCGGTCCTGGTCGTGATCGTCGGGTTCGCGCTGATGAGCGTCAACCTGCCCTACGGCAACGGCAAGGAGAAGGCCGGCGAGATCGGACAGCTCTGGATCTGGCTGTCGCTGCTGCTGTGGGCGGCCGCGATCGGGCTGATCCTCGGCGTGATCGTCCCGACCCTGGACAATGCGACCCAGCTGATCGCCGAGCAGGGTTCGGTCGTGACCCTGACCGCCCGGGTCGCCGCGGCCGGTGGCGTTGTCGGGCTGATCTTCGCCGCCGTGGTGTTCCTCATGGTCTACCGACCGGGGCACTGATGCCGCACGTCGTCGTCACCGACGCCGCTGCGACCCAGGCACTGCGCAGGAGCGTTCTGCGGGCCGAACAGCCGGCGGGCGACGGCCCGGCACCCGGGGACGCGCCGGACGCGATCCACGTGGCCGCGTTCGACGGCGCCGAGGTCATCGGTGCCGCGGCCCTGTTGCCACGTCCGTTCCCGCTGCGCCCACAGCTCGCCAACGTTCTGCAGTTGCGCGGCATGGCCGTGTCGCCGGCTCGACGGGGCGAGGGCATCGGAGCGCTGGTCCTGGCCGGCGTCCTGGGTATCGCCCGATCGCGCGGCGACGACCTGCTCTGGTGCAATGCGCGCAGTACGGCCCTCGGCTTCTACACCCGGCTCGGGCTGATCATTGAGGGCGAAGAGTTCGCCTCGCCGGAGACCGGGCTGCCCCATCGACTGATGTGGCGCTCAGTGCAGGATTCGGAACCTGGTGGCCGCACCACCTCGTCAGAGGAGGTACAGGCCGGAGAAGACGGAGCGGTGAGTGCGTGACGAAGCGGGATTCCGCGCGTTCGTCGAGACGAACGGCGCTTCGTTGCTGCACGCCGCCCGGCTGCTGACCGGAGACCACCACCGCGGCGAGGACCTTGTGCAGACAGCACTGACGAAGGTGTACCTGAAATGGGGCAAGATCGATGCCCCACTCCCCTACGCGCGCAAGGCGCTGGTCAACGCCCACATCGACCAGCGGCGCCGCAAATGGTGGGGTGAGCGTCCGACCGAGGTGCTACCCGAACCACCGGGCGAGACCGGCGAAGTGGTCGTGTCCGACCTGCGCGACGAGCTGAAGCGGCTGCTCGCGCAGTTGCCGCCGCGCGACCGCGCGGTCGTGGTCATGCGCTACTACTGCGATCTGTCCGAGCAGGACACCGCAGCCACGCTGGGCATTCCGCTCGGCACCGTGAAGAGCAGTTGTGCCCGCGCGCTCGCCCGGCTGCGGGTCGAGGTCACCACAGCAGGAGGGGCTGCGGTATGAGTCCATCGGAGTTCGACCTGCGCTCGGCCCTGCACGACGGCGACGACGAACCGTTGGACGTCGACCGGATCGTGGCCGGCGGCCGGGCCAGAGCGGCCGCGCGTCGCACCAACCTCGTCACCGCTGTCGTCGCAGCCGCGTGCGTCGGCCTAGCAGCCACGACCGGGATCGTTATCGCCAACCACGACGACGTGGGGACGGCCACGTCTGCCGACGGCGTGGCCGGCGGAGCGAAGCTGAACCCGGCTGCACCGCAGTACGGCGCCAAGTCTGCGGCCAGGGACGCCGTAGCCTCGAACCCAAGCCCATCGTCGGCGTCCTCGACCGGCAACGGCGGCGTTGAACCTCGCGCTGAGAATTCACCGGGCCCGGTGGCCTGTCCGACTGTGCTTCCGCGGCTGACCCACCCTGCCCGGCCGACGCCTGCACCACTGTTCGCCGGACCATCGCAGTCGATCGTGGTGTGCGCATACGGGACGTCACTCGAGGCACGCGTCGGAGGAGGCCGACCCGGCCGCAGCATACTGACCGGCCGCGATGCGCAGCACCTAGAGAGCAGTCTCGAGGCGGCGTCCCGGACCCCCGTGGCCATCCCGTGCCCGATCATTGCGATGAACAGCCGCCGCGAGTTCGCGTTCCTGCCCGTCGATTCGCTCGGCCGTACCCAGGCGCCGATCACAGCGACGCTCAGCGCCGCCCCGTGCAACGTCACGGTCACGAACGGGACCGCCGTCCGCTACGACTGGACGCCACCGGCAGCGCTGCTCACCCGGCTGCTGGCACTGAACCCCGCGGCGCCGCCCACCGGGGCCGCACCCCATCCGTCGCCGAGCGGGCGGAACTACGGCTCGCCGGTGCGCTGAGCTGCTGGTGCGCTGAGCTTGCTGGTGCACAGAACTACTGCCCACGCAGCCGTCGGGGGCCGGTGTCGGTGCGCACCGTCGGCCGATGGACTCGGACGCTTACGCCGGTGACCTGGGCACCGAACGGTGTCGCGAGCGCGCACAGCCGCAATTCGGCGATCTCCGGCACGGCGTCACCCAGTGCCGACAGCCGTAGCGCGAGATCTGCGAGTGCGCCCAGATCGCAGGGTTCGCTGCCCCGGTAGCCGGTCAGCAGCGGAGCAGCGCGGGGGGTGACGATCAGTTCGTCGGCCTGGGCTCCGGTCATCGGCACGGCAGCGTAAGCGGTGTCCTGAAGCAGATCGGTGACGACACCGCTGATCCCGAAGGACACGAGAGCGCCGAAGGATCGGTCGTCGAAGACGCCGAACTCGACCTCGACGACGTCGGTCGGGCGTTCGGAGGAGAGCACGACGCCCAACCGCGCGAGCAGAACAGCAGCCTCGTCGGCGGACAGCTCGCGGCCGTCCGGTTCCTCACCGAGCGCAGCCTGCGCGAGTGCGCGGGCTGCGACGAGATCGAGATCATCGAGGTGGGGGATCGTTCCCGGCGGGGAGGAACGCCAGGCCGCGTAGCGCACCGCGCGGGCCAGGGCGCGGACGGCGCGCTCGGGTGAGGGGTAGGACGGCACCGATCCGCGCGGCGACCCGCCGGCCCCGGAGACTGCGAGCGCCTCCGGCACGCCCTCGAATCCGAGAAAGGTCGACAGCACCGGCTTGTCGGATTCGGCCGCCACCGCCCGCACCGCAGCCGCGACCTCGTCGCCGGCGGACCGCTGCAGGGGCGGGACGAAGACGACGGTGACCGCGTCGACGTCGGGGTCGTCCACCGCGCTGCGCAGCGCGAGCGCGAACGCATCGGCGCCGGCCTCGACCCCGATGTCGTCCAGTCGGGTGAGTTGCAAGCCCTCCGCGGCGCAGGCGTTGGCCACGAGGATCCCGATCGCGGTCGAGTTGCCGACCACGGCCACCCGGTCACCCGCGGGAAGGGGCTGGGTGGAGAGCAGCAACGCGATGTCGAACATGCCCCCCACGGTGTCGACCCGGATCACTCCGGAGGCCTCGAACAGGGCCCCGACGCTGATGTCGGGCACCTCGACGGAGGTCTGGGCCAGCCCCGCCACCGGCGACGTCGCGGTGCCGCTCTTCACGGCGATGATCGGCTTGCGGCGGCCGAGGCGGCGGGTGAGCCGGGCGAACTTGCGCGGGTTGCCGAAACTCTCCAGGTACATCAGCACGACGTCGGTGTTCTCGTCGGTCTCCCAGTACTGCAGCAGATCGTTACCCGAGACGTCGGCCCGGTTGCCGGCCGAGACGAACGTCGAGACGCCCAGGCTGCGGCGGGCCGCCTCGCCCAGCACCGCAACGCCGAGCGCGCCGGACTGGCAGAAGAACCCGATCCGACCGTGCAGCGCCGGGACGGACGCGAGCGAGGCGTTCAGCCGGACGGTGCTCGCGGTGTTCACGATGCCCAGGCAGTTCGGGCCAAGCACCCGCATGCCGCGCGCCCGCGCTTCGGTGACCAGGGCGCGCTGCGCCTGCCGGCCGAGTTGGCGTTCGACATCGTTGCCTCGCTCGCCGAACCCGCCGGAGATCACGACCAGCCCACGCACGCCCCGCGCCGCGCACTGCTCCACGACGCCGGGCACCGACGCCGCAGGCACCGCAATCACCGCGAGTTCGATCTCGTCCGGTACGTCCAGCACCGATCGGTACGCACGAACCCCGCCGACGTGTCGCGCGTCGGGGTTGATCGGGTACAGCGGCCCGTCGAATCCCATCCGGAGTAGGTTGCCGAACACCGCACTGCCGATCTTGCCCTCGTCGTTGCTCGCCCCGATGACGGCCACGGACGTCGGGACCAGCAACCGCTGGATGGACCGCGCCTCGGCGTGCTGCTCCCGTTCGCGCATCACCGACTCGGTCAGCGCCGTCTCATCGATCGCGAACTCCAGGGTGACCTCGCCCTGTTCCAAATGTCGGGTTATCGCATACCCGGCGTCTCGGAAGACCCGGATCATGCCGGTGTTCTCGGCAAGCACGATCGCGGTGAACCGCCGCAGCCCGCATTCGCGCGCCGCGGCAGCTAGGTGTTCGAGCAACACCGAACCGATGCCCCGCCCCTGGTGCACGTCCGCAACCACGAACGCCACTTCGGCCTCGTCCGTCTGGTCCAAGCGCTCGTAGCGGCCGACGGCGATGATCTGCCCGCCCAGTTCGGCGACGAAGGCGACGCGGTCGTGGTGGTCGACGTGACTGAACCGGTACAGGTCGCGGTCCGGGATGCGTGGGTAGGCCGAGAAGTAGCGCAGGTACCGGGTACGGGTGGACAGGCCGCCGTGGAAGACCACCAGTTGATCTGAATCGGACGGCACGAGCGGGCGCAGGTGCACGGTGCCGCCGTCGGCGACGACGACGTCCGCTTCCCAGTGCATTGGCGCGACCGGTGCGACCGGCTCAGTCATCTGGGTCGCTCAGTCACGGGGATCGTCCGGGTCCAGGCCGAGCAGCGGGAAGGCGGCACGACGGCTCGCCCCGATGGCGCGGTCCAGCCAGCTCTCACCGCCCGGCATCCACGGTTCGCTCGTGATACTGCGCCCCTCACCCATCACGGTAGGCAGTTCCCCGACAGCGCCAAGGCTGTGCAGGTGATCGGTCCAGCCGCTCGGAATCGGCGTCAACGGATCGACGGGTGCGCCGGCCGCCTCCGCCAGCAGGTGCGTCCAGGTTCGCGGTACGCAGCGCACCACGCCGTAACCGCCGCCACCGAACGCGACCCATTTCCCGCCGGCGACCTCGTGCGCCAGGCTGTGCAGGTCCGCGATCGCTGCACGCTGACCGTCAATCGAAAGCTCCAGGCTGGCCAGCGGATCATCGTGGTGGGTGTCGCAGCCGCACTGCGTCACCAGCACCTCCGGCGCGAATGCCCTTACCGCGCCAGGAACAACGGCCCGGAACGCCCGCAGCCACCCTGCGTCACCCGTCCCCGGCGGCAGCGCAACGTTGACGGACGTCCCCTCCGCGGCACCGACACCGAGTTCGGTTGGCAGGCCCGTTCCGGGGAACAGCGTGCGCGGATCCTGGTGCAGGCTGATCGTCAGTACTCGTGGGTCGTCGTAGAACGCGGCCTGTACGCCGTCGCCATGATGGACGTCCACGTCGACGTACGCGACCTTCTGCGCACCGGCCGCCAGCAGCGTCCGGATTCCGAGCACGACGTCGTTGAAGATGCAGAATCCGCTGGCGCTGTCGGGCATTGCATGGTGCAGGCCGCCAGCGATGTTGACGGCATGCTCGACCTGCCTGTCCCAGACCTGCCGCGCGGCAATGGCCGAACCGCCCGCGATCAGCGCGGACGCCTCGTACATGCCGGCGAACACCGGATCATCGTCCGTCCCGAGTCCGTAGCCGGTGAAGCTCTGATCGACGCTGGCCGTGCGGACGGCAGCCAGGTAGTCCGCCTTGTGGACGGTGAGCAGTTGCTGCTCGCTGGCTGGCGACGGCGCTATGACGTTGAGCCGGTCCAACACACCGAGTTCACGTGCCAGCCGGATGGTCAGATCCAGGCGAATCGGGTTCATCGGGTGCTCACCGAAGTCGTACGCCAGGTAGCCCTCGTCCCAGATCGCGGCAGCCCTGCATCCCATGCCTACGACGGTAGCGGTCCCGCGCTGATCAACAGAGGGTTGCCGTCGAATAGCGACGTTTAGACCCTGTTGATCAGCGCGCATCCTCATCGACGGCCGGTAGAGCCACGGCGGCGCGACGGTCCGCCGCGGCGTACGCGGCACCCGACGCGACGGCTGTGACAGCGAACACCGACGGCCAGGCGCCCAGCTTCTTGGCGAGGGCGTGCGACGCGCCGAAGGCAGCCAGGTAGGTGCCGAGCAAGACACCCATCGTGCCTGGCCCGGACGACTTCAGCCAGTTCCGGGCACACCACGCGCCCGCCCCGCCGAGCACGACGCCACCGAGTTCACGGTGCCCGCTGTATTTCGCCGTCGCGAACCCACCGATCAGACCCACCGCGACAACCGGCGCGGTCGGGTTGGACTTCATGCGAGCGCCTGGGCGAGATCGGCGAGTAGGTCCTCGACGTCCTCAATGCCGACCGACAGCCGCACCAGATCGCCGGGCACCTCCAGCGCCGAGCCGGCAACGCTCGCATGCGTCATCCGGCCCGGGTGCTCGATCAACGACTCGACGCCACCGAGAGATTCACCCAGCGTGAAAAGGGAAACCAGCTCGCAGACCTTCAGCGCCGCCTCCTCGCCGCCGCGCAGCCGGAACGAGACCATGCCACCGAAGCCTCGCATCTGCCGGGCCGCGACCTCGTGCCCCGGGTGCTCGGGCAGCCCCGGATACAGCACGCTCGCCACCGCTGGATGGCCGGTCAGGAAGTCGACGATCCGCGCAGCATTGGCACAGTGCCGGTCCATCCGCACGCCGAGCGTCTTGATCCCCCGTAACACCAGCCACGAGTCGAACGGTCCGGCGATCGCGCCCATCGCGTTCTGGTGGAACGCCAGTTCCTGCCCTAACTGCTCGTCACCGGTGATGAGCGCCCCGCCCACCACGTCCGAGTGCCCGCCGAGGTATTTGGTCATCGAGTGCACGACGATGTCAGCACCGAGCGTGAGTGGTTGCTGCAGGTACGGGCTGGCGAACGTGTTGTCGACGACCAGCCGGGCGTTGGCCGCGTGAGCGATCTCGGCCAGCGCGGCGATGTCGGCGATGCCCAGCAGCGGGTTGGTCGGCGTCTCGCACCACAGAAGTTTCGTGTTCGACCGGACGGCGGAACGCACTGCGGCCAGGTCGGCCAACGGGACGGGCGTGTACTCCAGGCCCCAGTTCGTCAGCACCCGGGCGACCAGCCGGAACGTCCCGCCGTACGCGTCGCCGGGCAGGATCACGTTATCGCCGGGACGGCACACGGTCCGCAGC